>CAMZAK010000040.1 GCA_947304245.1 uncultured Clostridia bacterium | reverse complement strand
ACAGTTTTAACTAGTTCTTTGTTGTTTAATGTTTCTTTAACTTTGCTGTTGTTTTTAGCTAGGTTTAAAATTTCCTCTTTACTTAAATTTTCACAGGAATTTAGCTTGCATTTAATTTTGCCATTAATTTGCACAACAATCTCAACCTCATCTTTTTTGCATTTGTTTTTGTCGTATGATGGCCATTTCTGATTTGTTATGGGGCTGCCTAAGTTTAAAATTTCAAAAATTTCTTCTGCTATGTGCGGTGCGAACGGGTTTAGTAAAATTAAAAAAGCCTTGAATTCTTCTGTTGTTATGTTGTTGGATTTGTAAATTTCATTAACAAAGCTCATCATTGTGGCTATTGCTGTGTTAAACTTTAAAGTTTCAATATCCTGGGAAATTTTTTTAATCATGCTGTGAACTAGGCCTTCAAACTCTGCTCTTATTTCTCCTTTTGTTGTTATATTAATTAAATCATATACTCTTTGTAAAAATCTGCTGCAGCCTTTAATTGAGCCGGTGTCCCAGTATGCTGTTTTTTCAAAGTCTCCCATGAACATCTCATAGAGCCTGAATGTGTCTGCACCATATTCTTTTACAACGTCATCTGGGTTAACAACGTTGCCACGAGATTTGCTCATTTTTTCTTTGTTTTCTCCTAAAATCATGCCGTGACTTGTCCTTTTTTTGTAGGGCTCAATGTCTTTTACAACACCAATATCATATAAAAATTTATGCCAAAACCTTGAATAAAGCAGATGTAGTGTTGTGTGCTCCATGCCGCCGTTATACCAATCCACCGGCATCCAGTAGTTTAAATCTTTTTCTTCTGCTAGTGCTGTTGTGCAATGGGGGCTGCAGTAACGTAAAAAATACCAAGAAGAACCCGCCCATTGAGGCATTGTGTCTGTTTCTCTTTTTGCTTTGGCGCCGCATTTTGGGCAGTTAACGTTAACAAATTCTTCTATTTTTTCTAATGGGGACTCTGTTCCTTTTAAATTTTCAAAGTCTTCAATTTTTGGCAGTTTTAGTGGCAATTCTTCTTCCGGCACTGCAACTTCTCCACAATTTTTGCAGTGCACTATTGGGATTGGCTCTCCCCAGTAGCGTTGACGGGCAAAAATCCAGTCCCTTAATTTAAAATTTTTCTTTCTGTTGCCAAAACCTTTTTCTTCTAGCCATGCTATTATTTTTTCTTTCGCTTCTTTAACAGAAAGTCCGTTTAAAAAGTCTGAATTAATTAGTTCACCATTTTCAATTTCTTCGTTTAATTCGCCTTCTTTTTTGTTTGGGCTTTTAATTACGGTAACAATTTTAACATTAAATTTTTTTGCAAACTCGTAGTCTCTCCCGTCGTGAGCGGGAACAGCCATAATGGCACCAGAACCATAGCCAGACAAAACATAGTCTGAAACAAAAATGGGGACTTCTTCGTTTGTTGCGGGGTTTATTGCAAAAATTCCTTCAATTTTAACCCCTGTTTTTTCTTTTTCTACATTGCTTTTTTCAATTTCTGTTTTTTTCCTAGAAGCTTCAACATATTTTAAAATTTCATCTAAATTTTTTATTTTGTCTTTTTCTTTTTCTAAAATGCTATGGTCTACTGCAATTGCCATGTAGGTTACCCCGAAGAGGGTGTCTGGCCTGGTTGTGTAAACTGTTAAAATGGAATTTGTGTTTGTTTTAAAGTTTATGTCTGCTCCATAGCTTCTGCCAATCCAGTTTGTTTGCTGAATTTTAACCGGTGCAATGTAGTCCACAAAATTTAAGTCGTCTATTAATCTATCGGCATATTCCGTTATTTTAAGCATCCACTGAGATTTCTTTTTTAAAACAACCTCGCTTTCACATCTTTCACATTTGCCATTAACCACTTCCTCGTTTGCTAAAACACATTGGCAGCTAGTGCACCAGTTAACGTCCATGTTTTTTTTGTAGGCTAGCCCTTTTTTAAAAAGCTGCAAAAAAATCCATTGCGTCCATTTGTAGTAGTCTTCTGATGAGGTTGTTACCTCTTTGCTCCAGTCAAACGAAAGACCTAGGCTTTTAATTTGTTTTTTAAAATTAGCTATATTATTTTTTGTTACAATTTCTGGGTGAATTTTGTTTTTTATTGCAAAGTTTTCTGTTGGCAGACCAAAAGAGTCCCACCCTATGGGGTATAGCACATTAAAACCTTGAAGTCTTCTCTTTCTTGCTATTATGTCGAATGCTGTGTAGGAGCGGGGATGCCCTACGTGAAGCCCGTTTCCTGAAGGGTATGGGAATTCCACTAAAATATAATATTTTGGCATGGAATAGTCTTCTTTTGTTTTGAATGTGTTTTCTTTCTCCCATTTTTCTTGCCACTTTTTTTCTATTTCTTTAAAATTATACTCCATTTTGTTACACTTCCCATTTTTTAATATATTTTAATTAGTTTTAATTAATTTTAACACATTAATGCAAATTTAATTTAAAATAAAAACTGCATTATTGTTTAGGAAATGTATTTTAAATTTAAAATTTTTTTATTTAAAATAGCTATATTTTTTTAATTAGAGGTTTTATTTAATTTTAAAAATAAACTTTTTAGAATTAAAACTAGTGTTAGTTTAAACCACAAAACTCGGGGCAATTGGGAGATGCCTTCTAAATTGTAAAATTTTCTTGTTGGTTCATAAAAAACATTAACTACAA
>CAMZAK010000039.1 GCA_947304245.1 uncultured Clostridia bacterium | reverse complement strand
AAAAGCAGCAAAAAAAGCAGGCGCTAAAAGTGTTGAGGGATTTTTTTGCAGCGTCTGAAAAACTTTTTTAAAATAAAAAAATTAAACAAATTTAAAGGAGAACCAAAAAGGCTACACGGAAAAAATGTTTTAATTTGTGATGCGTTTTACAACATCTAGCACTGTTGAAAGGCGGCAAAAGCAGCAAAAAAAGCAGGCGCTAAAAGTGTTGAGGGATTTTTTTGCAGCGTCTGAAAAACTTTTTTAAAATAAAAAAATTAAACAAATTTAAAGGAGAACCAAAAAGGCTACACGGAAAAAATGTTTTAATTTGTGATGCGTTTTACAACATCTAGCACTGTTGAAAGGCGGCAAAAGCAGCAAAAAAAGCAGGCGCTAAAAGTGTTGAGGGATTTTTTTGCAGCGTCCGAAAAGCTTTTTTAAAATAATAAAGCCTATAATTTAAAATTATAAGCTTTATTTTAATTTAAACTCTAGTTACTTTATTGGAACGCAAGCAACGACTGCAAACTTTAATGCGTTGTGGTGTTCCTTTAATTATTGCTTTAACTTGCCTTAAATTTGGTTTAAATGTTCTGTTAGACCTTCTATGGGAATGTGAAATTTTTATTCCAAATTTTAAAGATTTATCACAATAAAAACATTTAGCCATAAAAACCCTCCTCACAATGTTTTTAATTTTTCAAAACAATTAACTTTTATTATAGCATAATAATAGTTTTTTGCAATATTTAAAATAAATATTGTCTTAAAATTGTTTTGGTTGTATAATATAAATGCTTTTAGTTAAGTTTTGGAGGAATTAATTTGTTTGAAGAAAAATGCTTAAAAAAAACTTTGGCTTTTGATGGAGATTATTTAAAACTGCGCAAAGACTTTGTAGAGCTTTGCGATGGAACAAAGGGAGTTAGAGAATTTATTAAAGCTTTTGACGCTAGCTGTGTTGTTGCTTTAGACGAGTTTGAAAACATAATAATGGTTAAGCAATATAGATATGCACAAAAACAAGAGCTTTTAGAAATTCCTGCTGGAGGGTTAGAAAAAGGAGAAAATCCTTTAGATGGCGCTAAAAGAGAGCTTTTAGAAGAAACAGGCTACGGAACACAAAATTGGGAGAAACTAGCTGTGACGGTTCCCACTGCTGCTTCAACACAAAAGTTACATATTTTTTTGGCTAGAGATGTTAAAAAAATTGGCCCTCAAAATTTGGATGAAGGGGAGCTATTAGAAGTTGTGAAGGTTCCTTATAAAAAAGTGCTGGAAGAAGTTTTAAAAGGAGAGATTTTAGATTCTAAAACAATTGTGGGAATTTTAAAATATGAATTATTAAAAAATTAAATTTCGAGATGTAGCTCAGTTTGATTAGAGCGCTGCGTTCGGGACGCAGAGGCCGCAGGTTTGAGTCCTGTCATCTCGACCATGCAAAAAAATTAATTTTAAGAAGAAAAGTTAAATTCAGAATAGTTGCCAACAAAAAAATTTGAAGAATTTAAAGCACCGTAAGATGCACAAATTATTGGGTTTTTAGCAATTGTTGTTTTTAGTCTTGTTTTTTCTTCAATTAATTCTTTAAAGCCAGGAATTAAACATCCTCCTCCTGTTAGAATTATGCTAACTTTTTCTAAATCTATTGTTAATTTAACAGCGCTTTCATGCATTGTGTTATTAATACTTTGAACTATTTTTTCAGCTGGAATATTTATATCAGCACAAATTTCTTTTTGAGTGAGTTCTAGTGTTTTTGGGAGCCCTGTTATGTTGTCTTTTCCTTTTATTTTAAATTTTAAATCTTTTTTTGGTTCGAAAAATGTTGCTGCTTGTTTTTTAATTTTTTCTGCTGTTAAGTTTCCAATTAAAAGATTATGATTTTTGGCTAGGTTTTTTTTAATTGTTTCATCTATTTGCTCTGACCCTGTTTGGATTGAATTGTTTGCTATAATGTTGTTGTAGTGTAAAACCGTTATGTCTGTTGTTCCGCCTCCTATGTTTACTATTAATAAGCTTTCTTCATCTGAAAAATTTAAATTCAAACCTACAGCAGAAGCTAAAGATTCTTCAATTAGTTGCACATTTTCTTCATATGAGTTAAATATTGAATTTTTAAAGGTTAATTTTTCAAGATTGGTCATAAAACTGTGGCAACACATACAGATTTTTGGTTTTTTAAAGATTTTTTTAATTTTATTAGATAATATTTCTTTAATTAACACTTTATTTAAATATGGTTCAACAATAACACCTTTAGACATAGTTTTTTTAACTTCTATTTTTTCAGGTGTTTTTCCTAACATGTCATAAGCTGTTTTACCGATGCCTATAACCTCTCTTGTTTCTTTTTTTATTGCAATAACCGACGGTATAATTAGAGGTTTTTTTTTGTTTTTAAGGTATACTTTAATGTTTGTTGTTCCAATTTCAAGTCCAATATCAAAATTAAACCGTTGCATGCTCTTCTCCTTAAATTGTTATATATAAATATATGCTAATTTAGTTGAAGATATTTTTAAAATTTTAAATTTTGGTTTATTACGATTTAGTATTACCTAAAATTTTAATAAATAATCAAAAATAAATGCCATATGTTTTTATACGGCATTTAATTTTGCATAAGTTAAAAAATTTATTTAACAACGAAATTAACCAATTTAGAAGGAACAAAAACAGTTTTAACTAGTTCTTTGTTGTTTAATGTTTCTTTAATTTTGCTGTTGTTTTTAGCTAGGTTTAAAATTTCCTCTTTACTTAAATTTTCACAGGAATTTAGCTTGCATTTAATTTTGCATAAGTTAAAAAATTTATTTAACAACGAAATTAACCAATTTAGAAGGAACAAAAACAGTTT
>CAMZAK010000038.1 GCA_947304245.1 uncultured Clostridia bacterium | reverse complement strand
AAAAATAAACACCCACCTAATTAGGCGGGCTTATTTTTAGTTGTTGTTAATGTAGGCCTGTGCTGCAGCTAGCCTTGCAATAGGCACTCTAAAAGGAGAACAAGAAACATAGTCTAACTTTGCTTTTTCACATAGGTTTATTTTCCGGGTCTTCTCCGTGTTCTCCACAAATTCCAACTTTTAAGTTGCTCCTTGTTTTTCTTCCCAGCTCAACTGCAAGTTTAATTAGCTTAAACACCCCTTTTTCATCTAATCTTGAAAATGGGTCTTGCTCATAAATTGAGTTTTTGTAATAACTTTCTAAAAACTTTCCAGCGTCGTCTCTACTAAAGCCAAAGGTCATTTGAGTTAGGTCGTTTGTTCCGAAACTGAAAAATTCTGCGTCTTTTGCAATCTCATCTGCAGTTAAGGCAGCTCTTGGAATTTCAATCATTGTTCCAACCTTATATTTTAAGTTAACACCACTGTTTTTAATTAGCTCGTCTGCAGTTTTAACAACAAAAGATTTAACATATTGCAGCTCTTTAATTTCTCCAACTAGCGGGATCATAATCTCAGGCACAATGTTCCAGTCAGCGTGCTTTTTTAAAGTTGCAATAGCAGCATTAATTACAGCTTTAGTTTGCATAACGGCAATTTCAGGGTAGGTTACTGCTAAACGGCAACCACGATGGCCCATCATAGGGTTAAACTCATGAAGAGAGCTTACGGTTTCTTTAACCTCTTTTAAAGAAATGCCGAGCTCTTTTGCCAACTCTTCTTGTTCTTTTTCTTCTTGTGGAACAAATTCATGGAGTGGCGGGTCTAAAAACCTAATGGTTACTGGCATTCCTTCTAGTGCTTCAAAAATTTCTTCGAAGTCTTTTTGTTGAATGGGCTCTAGTTTGTTTAGTGCCTTTTCTCTTTGTTCTTTTGTTTTAGACAAAATCATCTCTCGCATTGCTTTAATTCTTCCCGCTTCAAAAAACATGTGTTCTGTTCTGCAAAGCCCAACACCGCAAGCACCAAAACCAACAGCAATTGCAGCGTCTTTTGGAGTGTCTGCGTTTGTTCTAATTTCTAGTCTTTTAAATTCATCTGCCCAACTCATTATCTTTTCAAAATAGCCAGAAATTTTAGCTTCAACTGTTGGAATTTTTTCACCATAAACATTTCCTGTTATTCCGTCAATTGAAATGTAGTCCCCTTTAGCATATTTTTTGCCGTTAATTTCCATGCAGTTTTCTTCTTCAAAAATTTTTATTTCGCCGCATCCGCAAACACAACACTTACCCATACCACGAGCAACAACAGCAGCGTGAGATGTCATTCCTCCGCGAACTGTTAAAATTCCTTGTGCCAAATCCATTCCTTCAATGTCTTCTGGTGAGGTTTCTAGTCTAACTAAAATAACCTTTTCTCCATTTTTAGCTTCCTTTATGGCATCTTGTGCAGTGAAAACAACCCTACCGCAAGCAGCACCAGGAGAAGCAGCAAGCCCGGTTGCAACTTTTGTTTTTTCTTTTAAAATTTTAGCGTCAAATTGCGGGTGAAGTAAAGCATCTAAAGAACGAGGATCTATCATGCTTACTGCTTTTTTCTTGTCTATTTTTCCTTCTTCAACAAGGTCACATGCTATTTTTAAAGCTGCTGCTGGTGTTCTTTTTCCGTTTCTTGTTTGAAGCATGAAAAGCTTTCCTTCTTCAATGGTGAACTCCATGTCTTGCATGTCTTTGTAGTGGTCTTCTAGTGTTTTACAAATTTTTAAAAACTGTTCATAAACACTAGGCATGGTTTCTTTTAAATGTTCTATGGATTGCGGAGTTCTAATTCCAGCAACAACGTCTTCTCCTTGTGCATTCATTAAAAATTCACCAAAAAGTTTGTTTTCACCGGTTGCAGCGTTTCTTGTAAAGGCAACCCCTGTTCCTGAAGTTTCTCCCATATTTCCAAAAACCATCATCTGCACATTAACTGCAGTTCCCCAAGATGAGGGGATGTCGTTCATTCTTCTGTAGTATATTGCTCTTTCGTTGTTCCAAGACCTAAAAACAGCCTTAACAGCTTCAATTAGCTGTTCTTTTGGTGAGGAAGGAAATTCTTCACCTTTTTGTTTTTTGTAGTAATCTTTAAATTTAACAATTATGTCTTTTAGGTCTTCGGCGTTTAGGTCTGTGTCTTTTGTAACATTTTTTTCTTCTTTCTTTTTTTCTATTATGTCTTCAAAATCTTTTTTAGGGAGCTCCATAACAACATCTGAAAACATTTGAATAAATCTTCTGTAAGAGTCTAGTGCGAAACGTTCATTTTGCGTTTTTTTAGCAAAACCAACAACAACTTCTTCGTTTAAACCAAGGTTTAAAATTGTGTCCATCATTCCTGGCATAGAAGCACGCGCACCAGATCTTACTGAAACTAGGAGGGGGTTTTCAGGGTCTGCAAATTTTTTGCCAGATAGGTTTTCTAAAGCTTTTAGGTGTTCTTCAATCTCTTTAATTATTTCATCTGCAATTTTTTCTCCATCTTCATAATATTTAGTGCAAGCTTCGGTTGTAACCGTAAAACCTTGAGGAACAGGTAGGCCCATATTTGTCATCTCTGCTAAATTTGCCCCTTTTCCGCCTAAAAGTTCTCGCATTGAGGCATTTCCTTCTTTAAAATCGTAAACAAACTTTTCACTCATTTTTTTAAAAACCTCCAAAACTTAAATTAATAGCTACATTATACAACAAAATATTTAAATAAACAAATTAATTAATAATAAATTGGCAAATTATTTTAAAATATTACTCATTTTTTAAATAACATTGTTAAATAATAAAATTATTTTACTTTAATTTTAATAAAACTTTTAGTTTAACTGAATTTATGTTATACTGCTAATAAATTTATAGTATATTTCAAATAACATTTATATTAAATAAATTTTAATGAAAAGAGTTATTTAAAAAAGCATATTTAAAACGTTTAGATTAAACAAATGTGAATTTGTTTAAATTAATTAAATTATTTATTTAAAGGAGAAAAAAATGAGAAAAAATATTATTAATAATGTTAGTTGGGTTGGCTTTTTAGACTGGGAACTTAAAAATTTTCACGGGGAAGACTTTAAACTAGAGCATGGCTCTTCTCAAAATGCATATTTAGTTGAAGAAGAGAAAACTTTTTTAATAGACACGGTCTACAGACCACACAAATGTGAATTTGTTGAAAATTTAAAAAAAGAAATAGATTTAAATAAGCTAGACTTTATAGTGGTAAACCATGGTGAAGTAGACCATTCTGGAGCATTGCCAGCTTTAATTAAAGAAATTCCTTCGGTTCCAATTTATTGTTCTGCCTTAGCAAAAAACAGTTTACAGGGGCAGTATGACGCCAAAGACTGGAATTTTAACATAGTTAAAACCGGTGACGAAATTGAAGTTGGAAACGGGAAAAAGCTAAAATTTTTAGACATGAAGATGCTTCACTGGCCAGACTCAATGGCAACCTATTTAACAGGAGACGAAATATTGTTTTCAAACGATGCTTTTGGGCAGCATTTTGCAGTGGAAGAACTTTTCGCAGACAAAGCAGACAAAAACATTTTAGAAGAAGAAAGTTTAAAATATTTCGTTAACATTTTAAACCCCTTCGCACCAATACTACTTAAAAAAATAAATGAAATTAAAAATTTAAACCTACCACTTAAAATAATAGCGCCATCTCATGGAGCAATATGGCGAGAAGACCCAATACAAATTATTGAAAAATATGAAGAATGGGCTAATTTTTATAGTGAAAACCAAATAACCATAGTTTACGACACCATGTGGAACGGAACAAAAAAAATAGCTCATTTCATTGCAAGTCAAATTGGTTTAAAATACCCAGAATCTTCTGTTAAACTTTTTAATATTTCAAAAACAGATAAAAATAGCATTATGGTTGAAATTTTTAAGTCTAGAGCAATAATTGTTGGCTCTCCAACTGTTAACAACAGCATTCTTTCTAGTGTGGCGGGTTTTTTAGAGTTCTTAAAACAACTAAAATTTAAAAACAAATCTGCCTTAGCTTTTGGCTGCTATGGCTGGAGTGGTGAATCTGTTAAAATTTTAGAAGACAGGTTAAAAGAAGCAGGGTTTTTAGTAAAAGAACAAGGAATTAAATGTCTTTGGAACCCTAAAGAAGAAGATTTTACTAAAATTTCTGAAAAAATTGAACAATTCATTTAAATTAAAATTAAATAAGTATTTTCCAAATTCATATGAAAATTTTAAAAACATTAATAGTTTAATTTTAAAAAATAAATTTATATTATTAATATTTTTTTATTAATAAATCCAAATCTATTTGTTTTTAAATTAAACAACAACATTAATTTTGTGGTTTCTAAAAATTTCAACTGTTAAGACTAAAATTAAAAAACACTGTTTTTGTGTTTAAATTAAACAAAAATATGTTTCTTGTAAAAATAAACCCGTTTGTTTTAGGTGTATGTAAATATTTCACCATAAGGCAGTGAGTGTTAATTATAATAATTATTAATATAATTAAAATTTATAGTTTAATTTTTTAAAAAAACCGTTTTAATTTTAAAAAACAATAATT
>CAMZAK010000037.1 GCA_947304245.1 uncultured Clostridia bacterium | reverse complement strand
AAAAAGTTAAATAAAAGTTTTAAAATAGGCCAAAAACTAAAGGTAACATGCTTTAATGTTAACATTTCTCTTGGAAAAATAGACTTTAAACTTTTTAAAGAAAATTAATAATATTACTAAAAAATATTTTAAAATAGGCCAAACCTTTAAAAGAAGGAGTTATTAGCTCTATAATTAGTAGCGGGTTTTTTGTTATGCTAGAAAACACAATAGAAGGTTTTGTTAGCATTAAAGAATTGCCACAATCTTTTGAATTTTGTGACAATTTTTATTTCTTTTCTAAAAAGTTAAATAAAAGTTTTAAAATAGGCCAAAAACTAAAGGTAACATGCTTTATTAAAGTTAATTTAAACTGCAAATGTGCTCTCTAAACCATATTGTTCTTTATTTTTCTCTGTGGCAAGTTTTAAACATTCTGCAACAAAGCTGCAAAACAAAGGATGTGGCCTGTTAGGACGAGATTTAAACTCCGGGTGAAACTGTACACCAACAAACCAACAATGATTTGAAAGCTCCACAATTTCAACCAAATCTTCTTTTAAACAAACCCCTGTAATTTTTAAATCTCCTTCTTCTAAATATTCCCTATACTCATTGTTAAATTCATATCTGTGCCTATGCCTTTCTTCAATCACTTCTGTGTTGTAAATTTTTTCACACATGCTGTTTTTTCTTAGTTTGCAAGAATAAACCCCAAGTCGCATTGTTCCGCCTTTTTTATTGCTCTTTTCTTGGCTTTTCATAATATCAATAACCTTGTTTTCTGCGTTTTTTTCAAACTCTGCAGAGTTAACATCACGAAGCCCCACAACATTTTTAAAATATTCAATAATCATGGTCTGCATTCCAAGACATATTCCAAAACAAGGCTTATTGTTTTCTCTGCAATATTTTATTGCTTCAATTATTCCACTAATTCCCCTAGTGCCAAAACCACCAGGAACAATTACACCATCACAATCTTCCAAAAATTTAGCACAATCCTCATATTTTAAAAAATCTGAATTAATATATTTAATTTTAACCTTAGAATCATTATAAATTCCAGCATGGTTTAAAGCTTCCACAACAGAAAGGTATGCATCTAAAAGTTCAACATATTTCCCAACAAGCCCAATAACAGTCTCTTTTTTGGCGCTGTCTTGTTTTTTTAAAATTTCTTCCCATTTTGAATTGTTTGGCTCTTTTTTTTCTAAGTTTAAATGTTCACAAACTCTTAAACAAAGCCCGCTAGCCTCCAACTTTAATGGCACTTCATAAATATATTTAGCAGTTAAATTTTCAATAACATCCTGCTTTTTAACATTACAAAATAAACTAATTTTTTCTAGCATGTTTTCAGAAATTTCATAATCACTTCTGCAAACAATAATGTTAGGTTGAATCCCTAAAGAAAGAAGCTCTTTAACAGAATGCTGCGTTGGCTTTGTTTTTAATTCTAAAGACCCAGGAACAGTAGGAATTAAAGTTACGTGTATGTATAGCACATCACCAGGCTTTTCAACACCAATCTGCCTTATTGCCTCTAAAAAAGGTTGGCTTTCAATGTCTCCAACCGTTCCTCCAATCTCTGTTATTACTATGTCAACTAAATTGTTTTTCTCAAAATCAAAAATGTTTCTTTTAATTTCATCTGTAATGTGAGGAATAACCTGCACAGTAGCTCCTAAATAGTCCCCTCTTCTTTCTTTATTTAAAACGTTCCAGTAAAGTTTTCCTGTTGTTATGTTAGAGCTAGCCCACAAATCTTCATCTAAAAATCTTTCATAATGCCCGAGGTCTAGGTCTGTTTCTGCTCCGTCTTTTGTTACAAAAACCTCCCCATGTTGGTATGGATTCATTGTACCTGAGTCCACATTAATGTAAGGGTCGAACTTTTTAATTGTAACCTTGTAACCTCTATTTTTCAAAAGCCTTCCTAAAGATGCTGCTGTTATTCCTTTTCCTAATCCAGATATTACCCCGCCAGTTATAAAAATATATTTAACCGACATAAATATTTCTCCTTAAATTTTTAACTTCTGCCCTTTTAACTTTCTATCTTGAATTTTTCTATCGTGCAAACTTCCAACTAAAGTGGAAACCATATTGTCATATTTACCTTCCATGTAGTTTATTATGTGAGATGAAAGCCCCATAACATCAGACAATGAAACAATAGGCATTGAAAGCAACACTCTCGTTCCTCCTTCATCTGTGGAAGAAATCTCAACACTGCCGTCAACTTTGTCTGCAAACAAACCAACATATGTAAGCCCGAGCCCAACTCCTGCAATGTCTCCTGTAAAACTGTCATGTGAAAAAAACGGCTTTAAAACTTTTTCTTTCATTTCTTCTGTAATTCCAATGCCTGTGTCACAAACTTCAATTTTAACATAATTAAATTCATCCATTTTTGCGGTAACTTTAATTTTTCCTCCAGGTGTTGAAAAACGATAAGAATTACAAATTAAATGAAACAAAGCAAACCCCAGCTTATGCATATCTATGTCACAAAAAACTTTTTCTTTAGGAACTTCCCATTCAAAACTAACCTGAGACTTTCCAATTAAAGATTTTATTGCAGTGCACAAAGCATCTATTTCAACAAATATGTCTACAATTTCGGTATTCATATTGTTTCTTTCTTGTAGTAATAATTCATACTCATAGCACAAATTTGTTGCTCTAATAAAACTATACATTCTTTTAGAGATTATGTCAACAAACTCCAAACCATAAAGATTGTTATTTTTTTCCAATATTTCACTAATTTGAGACAAAGCCTGTGAAATATCATGCACAACACTTCTTGCTATGGTGTCTAAAATTTCGGTTTCTAAAAGGTCGTTCGTAGACCTATTTTGGTCTTTTACCACACTAAAGCCCGCTGGTTGTTTTTCTAAAATTTCAACATAATAAAAATCTTCAAAGGGACGAACAACAACCTTAAAATATTCATCATTACAAATAAAACTTTTAACCTCTTCCTTCTCACAATCTTTAAACTTTAAAATGTTTTGTTTTAATTTAACATTGGAAAAATAATCTGTTGCAGAAACATTCTGCCAAACCAGGTTAGAGCCTCTACATAAAAAAACCGGAGTTTTTAACCTATCGTAAAACCTTTTCATTAGGTTTGCAGCACTATTTGTTTCTTCTGTTATTTCAACAACAAACAATTTTTCAAAAGGACGAATAACAGCAACATATTCTTTCGCGTCAAAAATGAAATTTTGCCTTGTTTCAGAATCTTCAAATTTTAATTCTAAAACCTTTTTAATAAATCTTTTATTTTTAATACAATTTTGCGCAGATTTGTTTTGCCACAACAACTTAGAGTTCTCGAACAACAAGGTTGGAGTTTTAAGATTTTCATAATAATTTTTAATTAAATTTTCCATATTAAATACCTTCCCTTTGTTTAAAATTTCTATTGTTTTAGGTTTAATAAAGCATTGCACACATCGACATATGCAATACCAGAATTATAAAATAGTAAATTTTAGTTGTAAAGGGAAAAATGTCACATCTTGTTGAAGCGGAAGATGTTTTTTATTTTTATGAATTTTTATGATTATTTATGATTTAAAACAAAGCAAAAGCAAATTTTTTAGCATATTTTAAAAATTTAACTCCATTAATGTCTTTTTGAATTGTTATATTAAAAATATGCCACAAAAAATTTTTCGGCAAATTTAATTAAACATACCATTTTGTTATTTTATTTTTTAACTTACAATTTTAAAACTTAATTTTAAATTTACAAAAATTTTTAAAAAACTTGCAAATGTTGTTTTTTAGGTATATCATATTAATAATGCGTTATTTTAATTAATTTGGAGGTTTAAATATGGCGATTAGAGTTGGAATTAATGGTTTTGGAAGAATTGGCCGTTTAGTTTTCAGAGCAGGTCTTGAAAACAACAATATAGAGTTTGTAGGCATAAACGACCCTTTCATGTCACCAGATTACTGTGCTTACATGTTAAAATATGACACAATGCACGGAAGATTTAATAAAAATGTTTCATATGATGGGAATTCAATAATAGTTGATGGAAAAAAGATTAGATTTTTTAGTATGATGGACCCATCACAAATTCCATGGGGAGACTGCAATGCAAGTTATGTTGTAGAGTCTACTGGAGTTTTTTGCACAACAGAAAAAGCTAGTGCACACATTAAAGGTGGAGCTAAAAAGGTTGTTATTTCTGCTCCTGCAAAAGACAAGGAAACTCCAACTTTTGTTTGTGGAGTTAACCTAGAAAACTACAAGAAGGAATATTCTGTTGTTTCTAACGCTTCTTGCACAACAAACTGCCTTGCTCCTTTGGTTAAGGTTGTTGATGAGAATTTTGGAATAATTGAAGGGTTAATGACAACAGTTCACTCAACAACAGGAACACAAAAAACAGTAGATAGTTCATCTAAAAAAGACTGGAGAGGAGGACGTGCTGCAGCAGGCAACATAATTCCTTCTTCAACCGGTGCTGCTAAGGCTTGTGGTTTGGTTTTGCCTAAAATGCAGGGCAGGTTAACTGGAATGTCTATGCGTGTTCCAACTTTAGATGTTTCTGTTGTGGACCTCACCGTAAGACTAGAAAAAAGCACAAGCTACGAAGAAATCTGTGCTGCAATTAAAAAAGCTTCCGAAGGCGAACTAAAAGGAATTTTAGGCTACACCAATGAAATGGTTGTTTCATCAGACTTTTTAGGAGACCCTCACACCTCAATTTTTGATGAAAAAGCTGGCATTATGCTAAATCCAAATTTTGTTAAATTGGTTTCATGGTATGACAACGAATGGGGCTACAGCAACAAAACCCTAAACCTAATAGAACACATGAGCAGGGTTGACGGGCTAAACTAAAAATTTTATTTTTAAAAATTTTATTTTAATATATTTTAAATGCTACCTTTAACTAGGCGGCATTTTTTATTTATATTAAAACTCACAATAAAAAGTCTAATTAAAATTTTAAATATTTTAACAACAAAAATTTCTAATTTTTTTCTAATACGCTAATAACCCTTTAATTAGATTTATTCTATATATAATTTTCTTAGTCTTTAAAAAAGAGCACAAGGCACAACTGCATAACAT
>CAMZAK010000036.1 GCA_947304245.1 uncultured Clostridia bacterium | reverse complement strand
TTTTTTTAAAGTTTAATATGTTTTATTTTAAAAATTCACTTTAAACTAAGAAGAAAGTTTAAGAATAATAAATATTAATCTAGTGTTTTTTTAAAGTTTAATATGTTTTATTTTAAAAATTCACTTTAAACTAAGAAGAAAGTTTAAGAATAATAAATATTGATTTTATTTATAATAGTTAAAAATTTTTATGGTATTATTACTAATAATTAAAATTTAGCTGAAATCTTATGCTTAGCTAATGTTATTGAATAAGTTTAGTAAATTTAGTTAAACATAAAAGTTAGTGTTATAATATAAATATCTTGTAAGCAATTATAGTTTTAATTAGTTTAAAAAGTTAACAAAAAACCTTCACATTAATTTTGTGAAGGTTTTTTAAAGTAGGTTTTTCATATTGCAATATTCATAACAACAGAAGAATTTCTTTCTAGTTTAATCTTATCTGAAATCATGGCTATGAACTCTGAGTTTGTTGGTTTGCCTCGTCCGTTGTGAATGGTGTAGCCAAAATAAGAATTTAAAATTTCAATGTCTCCTCTGTCCCATGCCACTTCAATTGCGTGCCTTATTGCTCTTTCCACTCTAGACGGAGTAGACTTAAAATGTTCTGCAATTGCGGGGTAAAGCTCTTTAGTAACAGATTTTAAAATGCTAGAATTTTCAACACAAAGCATAATACCTTTTCTTAGGTAATGGTAACCTTTAATGTGAGCAGGCACCCCAATTCTATGTATAATGTTAGTTACTTTTTCTTCTAATGTGTGTTCCTTTGTTAAAGGTTTATTTACATCTTTAATTTGTTTAGAGACAATTTTAATTGCATTAATTAAAGAGTCTGCTGTGTATGGTCTTAAGACTAAATAGTTCGCACCTTCATTAAATAATGCTTTTTCTAGTTCTATGCTTCCTGAAGAAGTAATTATTATGAATTTTGGTGCGTTAGAAGAATAACTCATGGCTTGTTTCATAACAAGAATGGCATCTTTATTAGGCATATGAGCATCACAAATAACAATTGATGGATGTCTTTCGTTTATGTATTTTAAAACCTCTTCGCCATCTTTAGGAGAAACAGTAATGCTAAAATTGTTTTCTTTTAATTTTTCTAAAATACCATTACATTCATTAACTTCATTTTCACATATAAGAATTTTTTTATATTTTTCCATTAATGTACTCATAATTGTACTCCAATCTTTGAATTTATTGTAAACTAACAATATATTGTATGTTCTAATGATAGCACTCTTAAAATAAATGAACAACGGGAAAAAAAGATATTTTTGTCGAAGAAACCAATTCGAGGTAAAACAAACTATTTATAATACTATTTACAAAATTTTCCATCTTTCAACAGTCGAAAAAATAAAAATTTAAATTAATAAAGAAGAATAAATATACTTCTTGTCTTAAAAAAAATTTAAATTTTTTTTAAAATTTTAAAAATTTTAATAAATTAAAACGAATAACAAGATATTGCGTTTAAACTAAAGTCTTTTTGCAGATTACCATTTTCAAATTCGAAAAATGCTTGGGAAGCAACCATAGCAGCATTATCAGTGCAATATTTTAATTCTGGTAAGAAAAGCTCAAACTTTAAAGTTTTAGAAAGTTTTTTTAGTTCTTCTCTAATTTTAGAGTTAGCAGAAACTCCTCCACACACAACAAGTTTTTTGTTTTTTTTAAAATTAATTGCAGCTGAAACTTTTTCGCAAACAATTTCACATATAGTTTTTTGAAAAGAAGCAGCAAAATCTTCTATTTTAATTACATTATTTTTTTCTTTTTCCTCCTTAAGTTTATTTAAAACAGCAGTTTTAACTCCAGAAAAGCTAAAATTCAAAGGATTATCCCTAACTTTAGGCTTTGGGAAAGAATATTTAGTTTTTTCAATGTTTTTGGAAAGTTCATCTATTTTAGGTCCTGCGGGGTAAGAAAGATTTAAAGCACGGCCTATTTTGTCGAATGCCTCTCCTATGGAGTCGTCCACTGTTTTACTAATACCATAAAATTCACAAAATTCTTTAACTTCAACAATGTTAGAATGGCCACCAGAAATTATTAAAGCTAAAAAAGGAGGTTTTAGGTTTTTGTGGCAGATGTAATTGGCTGCTATGTGTGATTTTAAATGATTTACAGCAATTAAAGGTTTTCTTAAAGAAAAACTTAAACCTTTAGCAAAATTAATTCCAACTAGTAAACACCCAACCAAACCGGGAGTGTTTGTTACTGCAATGGCATCTATTTCTTTTAAAGTTAGTTCTGCATCTTCTAAAGAAGTTTTTACTACTTCTCCTATTTTTAGAATATGCTCTCTAGACGCAATTTCAGGAACAACTCCACCAAATTTGCTGTGCCTTTTAATTTGGCTTGCGGTAACACAAGAAAGAACATTTCTTCCATTTTCCACAACCGCTGCCGATGTTTCATCACAAGAAGTTTCTATGCCTAAAATCTTCAATTTTTAAAGAATTCTCCTAACTTAAATTTATTAGATTTTCATTATACATAACTAAATTTAAAAAATCAATAAAAAATTAATAGAAATTTGTAAATTTTTACATTTTTAATTCTTTTTTTGTCACTAAACTTATTTTCTAATATTTCTACTATTAATATAATTAAAAATATAATTAAAATTAAGGTGGGGTTTTTACTAATTTTGCAGTAACTTTAAAAGATATTTTAATTAAAATATTGACAAAACTAAAGTATTGGTATTATAATTTAATGATATTATTTTTTTAGATTTATTTTATTGATTAAGGAGAAGTATTAAATGAAAAGGACATATCAACCAAAAAAGAAATATAGGCATAGGGTTTGTGGTTTTTTAAAAAGAATGGCAACAAGAAGTGGAAGAAAAATTTTAGCTAGAAGACGTTTAAAAGGAAGAAAAAGATTAAGTTATTGAGTTTAGGCTGCGTATTAAAAACGCAGCTTGAGTTTTTAACCTAAAATTATTTAAAATTAAGGAATTTTATGATTTATACAGAGTCTATTAAAAAAAACATAGATTTTAAAAGAATGTATTATAATTCAAGGTTTAAAATTGGAATTTTAACTGTAATATATTTAAAAAAAAACAAAACAAAAAAAGCAAATCTTGGCATAACAGTAAGCAAAAAAGTTGGTAATGCTGTTGTTAGAAACAGGGTTAGAAGAATAATTTTAGCAGCATACAGAGAACTAGAAAAAGATGAAAATTTAAAAGGTTTAAATATGGTTATTGTTGCAAGAAAGAATTGTTGTTTTGTTAAAACTATGGATGTTTTAGAAGAAATAAAGAAGAATATAAATTTTTTGAAAAGAGAACCCAGCAAAAATTATTATAAAAATGTTAGTTTTAAAACAAATTAAAATTAAAGGAAGAGATTTTATGAAAGGTTTAATTTTAAAATTATTGAAATTCTATAAAAAAAATATATCTTTTCTTTATTATGGAGCTTGCAAGTTTCATCCTAGTTGTTGTGATTATTTCATGCAATCTGTTGAAAAGTTTGGTGTTTTAAAAGGAAGTTTTTATGGTTTTTTAAGAATTTTAAGGTGTAATCCTTTCTCAAAAGGCGGGTTTGACCCTGTAAAGTAATTAATATTTTAAATTTAGAAGAATTTTTTCAAAAACAATAAATTTTTAGAAATTTTTAATATATTATAATTATGTTATATTTTTTAATTTGTGTAAAAATTTATAGTAAATTTTAGTCTTTTAATTTAACTTCTAATTTTTAAGGTTAAAGTAACTTTTTATGAATAAATAATTTTTTTAAATTACAATTTAAGTAATATTGATTTTTTTTAATTAGTTTTATTTTTAAAAATATTTCAAAAAGTAAAAATAATTTTATGAAATCATTAGAAAAATTAAATTTAGCATTAATATATCATTATTTTTAATTTGTGTAAAAATTTATAGTAAATTTTAGTCTTTTAATTTAACTTCTAATTTTTAAGGTTAAAGTAACTTTTTATGAATAAATAACTTTTATTAAGAAAGCAAAATTTAAATATATTCTTAGTTTTTAATAATTTTTTTAAATTACAATTTAAGTAATATTGATTTTTTTTATTTTTTTTATTATAATAGAAAGAAATATTTAATATGTTAATTTACCATTTATTTTAAGTATTTTCAAAAATTAAAAGAGGATGGTTTTGGAAGATGAGTCTTAGTTTTTTAGGAGCCCCTTTAGGCCATGTGGTATATTACATATATAAATTAACTAATAATTATGCAGTTTCAATAATAATTTTCACAATAATTTTAAGAATTGTCTTAATTCCTATGGCAATTAAACAACAAAAATCTTTAGCAAGAACTTCTGCATTTCAGCCATATATTAATGAAATAAATAGAAAATATGCTAAAAATATTGCTAAAAAAAACGAAGAGTTGCAAAAATTTTATAAGATTCATAACATAAACCCAGCTGCAGGGTGTTTACCTATGTTTTTGCCTTTAATTGTTCTTTTTGGAATGCTAGATGTGGTTTACAGGCCCTTAGTGCACATTTCAAGGCTTTCTCCTGAAATTATTGAAAAAGCTTTAAATATTTTTAAAAATGCTAATCCTGGAGTTAATGTTTCTCATTCCACAATACAGTTAAATTTAATTAGTGATGTTGTTAATTCTCCTTTTAACTATGAAAGTTTGGGCAGTGACGTTGTTAATTCAATTCAAAACATAGACCTAAATTTTTTTGGGTTTAACATAGGGGAGATTGCAAAAATTAATTCCATTACGGTTTTATTTCCAATTTTGGCTTTAATTTTTAGCTTTCTGCAGGTTTTAATTAGCTACAAAACAAACAGCATGCCAAACACCACAGCAGGTTCACCTTCATTTAAATTCATAATGTTTACAATGCCACTTTTTAGTGTGTGGATCTCTTTAACTGTTCCTATTGGTGTTTCTTTATATTGGATTGTGGGTTACATATTACAAATAGCACAAAATTTAGTTTTAAATAAAATTTGTAATGTTAATGAATTAAGAGAAAAGGTTATTGCAGAAATTGAAGAAATTAAGAAGAAAAGTAAAAGAAATAAGAAGAAATTAAATGAAAAAAGCGAGGAAAAAATTTTAACTGAACAAGAAAGGTTAAATAATGCTAGAAAAAATTTAGCGTTAAAATATGATGATTAATTTTTAATTTTATTTAATTTTTTTTGGAGGAAGTTTAAAATGGGTGAAGAAATTAAAATTATAGCAAAAAATAAAAAACAAGCCTTAGATTTTGCAGCTAAAAAATTAAATGTTAACAAAGAATTAATAAGCATTAAAGAAATTTTTAGTGGAGAGAAAAATTTATTTGGAATTTACAAAAAGAAGCCTGAATTTTTAGTTTCTTTAAAAGAAGCAGAGAAAGAAATTAAAAATAATGGTGAAGAGAAAATTTTAGAGCAAATTGAAGAGAAAGTTGAAAATATTTTAAAATTATTTGGAATTTTAAATTTTAATAAAACAATTAGTTTAGAGGAAAATGTGTTACATATTAAAATTGAAGGGAAAGATTTAGAATTTTTAACCGAAGATGAAGGGAAAGTTTTAAATGCGTTACAATATTTAATGGTTTTAAACATTAATAACATTTTTAAAACAAATTTTAAGGTTGTTTTAGATTGCAATAATTTTAGAGAAAAAAGAAATTTAAATTTAAGAGAGCTTTCTAAGATAGTTGCAGAAAAGGTTTTGTTAAAAAAACAATCTGTTACCTTAAAACCCATGAACGCGTTTGAAAGAAGATTAATTCACTCATACATTTCACAGCTTAGTGGAGTATATTCAAAATCCACCGGCAAAGGTAATTCTAGAAGTGTTGTGATATACCCTGAAAAAAATGAAAATGTTAAAGTTTTGGTTAAATGAGAAAAGTTTAATGTAAGAAAAAATTGTTGTGGTTTTAAAAATTTATCTTAAATTCATGAGACATAGCAGTTTTATTAACAAAAAATTTTACTTTGTTGAAAAATTTTTTATGATTTTGTGTTTGAACGCAAAGTTTAAATATTATTTTAAAACTAGATGAAAATAGATGCAAAAAATAAAAAACATATGAAAAACAGAAAATGAAATTGAAAAGATAAAAATTTTAAAATCAATTAAAATTTTAAAACTGTGAATTTAATTAACATTTAAAACTTCTAGTAAAGGTGAAAAAAGCGTAGAAAAATTAGATAAATTTAATACTATGAGTTAAATTTAAACTAGAAATTTTTAATAGAATAATATTAAAATTAAAATTAGTGAATGTTTAATTAATTTGTTTTAAAAAAACTTTCCTATAAAATTTTAATAA
>CAMZAK010000035.1 GCA_947304245.1 uncultured Clostridia bacterium | reverse complement strand
GGAATGCTACTTCAAAATTCTGTTATAAGTTATCTTTTATTTTAACAAATTTCCGGGGAAATATTTTAAATTTAAGCTAATTTTTAAATTAAATAAAGGCATTGCCATTAAAGAATTAAAACTCAAAAATTTTTATGATGAAAACTTTAAATTAAAACTTACTAAACTAGAAAAAGAAAAGTTATTTTTCTAACAAATGAAAAATTTAGTTTAACTTTAAAAGGAATGCTACTTCAAAATTCTGTTATAAGTTATCTTTTATTTTAACAAATTTCCGAGGAAATATTTTAAATTTAGTCGTTTTTAGAATAATCTATTAATTGTTTATATATATCGTTCTTTTTAAAGTTAGTGTTTTTAGTAGCTAATTTTGCTGCTGTTGTTGCTTTTTCTCCTTCATTAATTAAACTTTGTGCAAAATTTAAAATGTCTTCTAAGCTTTTTTCTTCGCTATAGGTTTCTTCAGATCCCTTTACAATTAAAACAAATTCACCTTTTGGCTTTTCTTTTTCTTCGAAATATTCCACCATTTTACTTAGTTTGTTTAAAATAACGGTTTCATGAATTTTGGTTATTTCTTTTACAACAACAATCTCCCTGTCTCCAAAAAAACTTAACAAATCTTTTAAAGTTTTAATTAGTTTATGTGGCGCTTCGTAAAAAACAACCATGTGCGGTAAAGTTTTTAAAAACTCTAAAGCTTTGTTTCTGTTTCCTTTGTTAACCGGCAAAAAGCCGTAAAAGGTAAACCTGCTGCAAACCATTCCGCTTAAAGCTAAAGCAGAAATTAGCGCACAAGGGCCTGGAACAATTTCAACCTTAATTTTTTCTTCATAACATTTTTTAACTAGTTCACTGCCTGGGTCACACACTAGAGGCATTCCTGCGTCCGAAACAATTGCTGCTTTTTCGCCTTTTTTCAATCTTTCAATTAAACTAGAAGTTTTAAAGTTTTTATTGTGTTCGTGGTAGCTAATAAGATGTTTTTTAATGTTATATTTATTTAATAGTTTTAACGTAACTCTAGTGTCTTCTGCTAAAATGAAATCTACTTCTTTTAAGGTTTCAATTGCTCTAAAACTAATGTCTTTTAAATTACCTATTGGTGTGCCCACAATCTTTAAACTTCCCGCCAAATTTTGCTCCTTTTTTGCTTTTAATTTAGGTTTCACTTCATAAGAACATTATACCACATTAGTTTTTTTTAAAATTAAATTGTTTTATTAAAAGTTTTTTAACAAACAGCATAAATAACAAAAACTCCAGCAACATTATAAATTATTTCTAAATTATAACGTTAACTAGAGTTTTAAAATTTTTAAAAATATGTTAATTTAATCTTAATAATTAATCTGACATTTGTTCACCAAACAATGTTGAAACAAATTCAGCTAATTTTATTTGTGTTTCTGTTGGGGTTTGCCCGTGTTCATCCACTAAAATTACAGAACCAACCAAATCTCCATAAGAGATTATTGGAACACAAACCAAACCTTTGTAAGGCACTCCTTGTACTGGGTACAGAACACTATCTTTCGTTGCTTTATATGTTTCTCTCTTTTGCATTAATCTGTCGAATTCACTAGAGACTGGTTTTCCTACTATGTCTTCTTTATAGATATTTACTGAAGTTGCAACAACTCGTTCTCTGTCTAAAATTATTACAGGGATTCTTGCTATTTTGCTTAAAAGGTTAGCATAGGTTTGAGCATATTTGCCTAGTTCATCTATTGTGGAGTATTTTTTTAATATAATATCTCCACCAGATTCAACATATATCTCTAAAGAATCGCCTTCCCTAATTTGCATTGTTCTTCTAATTTCTTTAGGAATTACAATTCTACCTAAACTATCTATTCTTCTTACAATTCCTGTCGCTCTCATTTTCGTTTTTTCTCCTATATTAAAAATTTAATGGTTTATGTTATTCTTATTATTAAACAAATAGATTTGCGTTATTAGATATAATGATTCTTTTGTTAGTTATTATATACATTTATTAGAATTTTATTCAATTATATTAATAAAATTTGGGAAAGGTTAAATTTGGTATTTTTTGTGGATGTTACAAAACTTTATGTTTTAACAGATTTGGAAAAACTAAAGTTAGAAGATGTTTTAAAATTTGTGAATTTAATGCCAAAAGAGCGTTTAGAAAAATTTGAAAGAGTAGTTAAAAAAGAAAAAAAAATTGAATTAGTTGTTTCTTACATGCTCTTGTTGTTTGCTTTAAAAAAGAATAATATTTTAAGGGAGCCTTTAAACTTTAATTATAATTATAAGGGTAATAACAGGCCTGCAATTAACCTAGAAGAAAACAATAAGAAGCTTTTTTTTAACATAAGCCATAGTAACAACATAATTGTTTTGGGGATTTCTTACTTTAAAATTGGAGTTGACGTAGAACAAATTAAAAATTTTAATTTAAAGTTTGCAAAGAAAATTTGTACTAGAAAAGAATTTTTAAAATTTTCTCGTTCTTTTAACAAAAAAGAAACCTTTTTTTTAATTTGGACTAAAAAAGAAGCGTTTTGCAAACTAAAATTAAAGAGCGTATTCTCTAATTTTAAACTAATTAACTCTTTTAGGCTGAAAAATTCAAATAGTTTTAAATTTAAAAATTACCTAATTAGCATAAATTGCAGATGCAATAAAAATATTGTTTTTGAGAAGGTTAACTTAAAAGAACTCTTAACTTTAAAAATTATTAATAATAAAATTAAGAATTAAGAAGTTTTTTTAATTTTAAACTAATTAATTCTTTTAAACTAAAAAATTAATATTTTTAAAATATTTTCTAAAAATTGCATTGTTTTGGGCAATTTTTTTTTGTTTTTAACACCTAATGAAAGGGGATTTTAATTTTAGGAGGTGAAACAATTTTAAGCGAAAAAGAAATTTTGTTTTGTGAAATTTACTGTAAAAATAACTCAAACGCTAAAAAGGCCGCAGTTAAAGCTGGTTTTTCTGAAAAAAGTTATGAAAAAATTTTAGCAAAACCGGAAATTAAAAACTACATTAACAATTTTAAAGTTGAGCTAGAAAGAGAAAAAATTTTTAAAACTGTAATTTTAAATTTAAACAAAATAATTGAAACTAAAGTTAACGATGTTATTGTTTTAGCGGCTAACTTTGAAACAATAACTAAAAAAGAAATTGAAAAACTAAACCTTTTCCAGTTAGCTGAAATTAAAAAGTTAAAAGATGGCTCTTTTGAATTTAAATTAATTGACAAGATTAAGGCAATTGAAACTTTAACTGCTTTACTAGAAAAATTAAAAGTAAAAGAAAACAAAACACAAATTAACGAGTTTTTGGACGCTTTAACAACAAAGGTTGATTGTGAGAAAACTTAAAAAATCGCTTATATTTTTTAGATGGGTTATTTTAAAACTTTTTCAGAAAAACAAAAATTAATTTTAACATGGTGGGCACAAAAAAAATATGCAAATTTTAATTCAATTATTTGTGACGGCTCCATTCGTTGTGGAAAAACTGTTTGCTTGTCTTTGTCTTTTGTGTTTTGGGCAAGTTTTAATTTTAACAACCAGGTTTTTGCAATATGCGCAAAAACAATTGAAGCTGTTAAACGAAACATTATTTTTCAACTAACTTCTCATTTAGAATCTTTAGGCTTTTGTTGTAGGGCTAACATGTCTAAAAATTATATGGATATTTCTTTTAACGGCACTATTAACAGATTTTATTTTTTTGGCGGGAACGATGAAAAAAGTGCATCTTTAATTCAAGGGATTACTTTAGCTGGCGTTTTTTTAGATGAGGTTGTTTTAATGCCGCGTTCTTTTGTGGAACAAGCTTTAGCTAGATGCTCTTTTTTAAAATCTAAATATTTTTTTAATTGCAACCCAGAAAACCCCTTTCACTGGTTTTACACAGAATGGATTGAAAAAGCAAAAGAAAAAAATGCACTATATTTAAAACTCACAATGAAAGATAACCCTTTTCTTTCTAATGAGATGATTAAAAGATATGAGAAACTTTACACCGGCAGTTTTTACAAAAGATTTGTTCAAGGGATTTGGGCTCCGGTTAACGGCCAGGTTTACCCCATGTTTAACAAAGAAAAGCATGTTGTTTCTAGTTTGCCTGAAAAATTTGAAAAATTTATTGTTTCTTGTGACTACGGAACGGTTAACCCTTCTTCTTTTGGGCTTTGGGGAAAACACAATAAAACCTGGTTTAGAATTAAAGAATATTACAACAATTCTAAACTAAACGGAATTCGCCTAACAGATGAAGAACAATATGAAAAATTAAAAGAATTAATTGGAAGAACTAAAGTTGAAGCTGTTGTTGTGGACCCTAGTGCCGCAAGTTTTATTGAATGCATTAAAAAACACAATAACTTTAAAGTTTTTAAAGCTTCTAACGATGTTTTAAAAGGAATTAATTTGGTTTCTAGCCTTTTAAATAAAGGTTTAATTAAATTTCATGAAAGCTGTAAAGACACAATTAGAGAATTTCACCTTTACCAATGGAGTGAAAACAAAAATTTTGATTCTGTTAAAAAAGAAAACGACCACGCAATGGACGACATACGCTATTTTTGCTCTTTTGTTTTTGAAGAATCTCACTCTAAAAAACCTTTCTTTGTTTATTCTGTTAATAGAGAGAACTATTTTTAAATTTAAAAAAATTAAAATTATGAGGGTGAATTTTAAAAAATTAATTTGGTTTCTAGCCTTTTAAATAAAGGTTTAATTAAATTTCATGAAAGCTGTAAAGACACAATTAGAGAATTTCACCTTTACCAATGGAGTGAAAACAAAAATTTTGATTCTGTTAAAAAAGAAAACGACCACGCAATGGACGACATACGCTATTTTTGCTCTTTTGTTTTTGAAGAATCTCACTCTAAAAAACCTTTCTTTGTTTATTCTGTTAATAGAGAGAACTATTTTTAAATTTAAAAAAATTAAAATTAGGAGGTGTTATTGATGATAATCCCTTTATTTAAAAAAAATAAGCGTAATGGCAACTTTTCTAATAATTCTAATAGAAATTATTTAATACAAACACGGCCTAAAAAATTTTCAGATTTGGAAACAATTTTTGGCTACAATTTAACCACATCTTCTAAAAATTATATTTATAAAAAAATTAGAAACTATATTCCCGTTGTTGATGCTGCTTTTGAAAAAATTGAAAAAATTACCGGCTCTTTTAAATTTCACTGCAAAAATAAAAAAGCAGAAAACTTTTTAAACTATTTTGCAGATAACGTTAAAGTTGGGCATTCCATGATTGGGCTAGACGCTTTTTTGCAAAGCTATTTAGACAGCTTACTAATGTTTGGAAACGCTGTTGGAGAAATTATTTTAGACAAAAACCTAAACATTAAAGCGCTCTACAACGCAGACATTGACGACATAATTTTAGCTCTTGGAAAGGACGGGCTAAACGTTGAAATTTACATAAAATCTGCCACCGGCGAGCCTATTAAAACTAAAAATAAAGATTTAATTTTGTTTTCTTCGTTAAACCCAAAACCGGGTGAGGTTGAAGGGAAAAGCATTTTGAGTAGCCTGCCTTTTGTGAGCGATATTTTAATGAAAATTTATAATGCAGTTGGAGAAAATTTCGACAGAGTAGGAAATATTCGTTTTGCTATAAACTATAAGCCAAACGACAGCGAAGTGGACACAGCCTACGTTAAACAACGAACAGAGCTAATTGCAAAAGAATGGTCTAGCGCTATTTCTTCTAGCAAAAGAGGAGAAATTAAAGACTTTATTTCTGTTGGAGACGTTAACATTAAAGCAATAGGGGCAGATAACCAAATTCTAGATTGCCAAATCCCTGCAAGGCAGATGGTTGAACAAATTGTTGCAAAACTTTCTATTCCGCCATTCATGCTGGGGCTTAGCTGGGCCACAACAGAAAGAATGTGCGAACAACAATCTCGCTTTTTCATAGAAGAAATTAGCTACTACAGGCGCCTTTTAAACCCAATTATTTTTAAAATTGCGGTTACTGCATTAAGGCTAAATGGCTTTTTAGATGTGCCTAAAATTTGCTGGAGCAACCTTAATTTTGATGATGAATATAAATCTGCTAAAGTTAAACTTTTAAACGCACAAGCCAAAAGAATTGAAACTGAAAATTTATTGTAATTCATAAAACCAAAGGAGGAAACATGAACACAAAAACATTAACCCCGTTTGAAGCAACAGAAAAAGACATGGCTAAAATTAATAGCTATTCTAGAAGAAAACTAAACCCAGAAGAAATTTACACTTTTTCTATGATTTTATGCGCAAACGATGTGGACAGAGACTGCGAAGCTTTCACAAAAGAAGCGTTAGACAAAATGAGTAAGCTTTTTGAAGGAACCACAGGAATTCAAGACCACAAAGCCTACAGTAAAAACCAAATTGCAAGAATTTATAAGACTAGCGTTATTAAAACAAACGAAAAAACAATGTATGGTGAAGACAAATACCTTCTAAAAGCATGGGCATACATGGTTAAAAGCGAAAACAACAAAGACTTAATTTTAAAAATTGATGCTGGAATTGTTAAAGAGGTTAGCGTTTGCTGCAACATAAAGCAAAAAATTTGTTCCATTTGTGGTGAAAAATATGATGGCAGCTGCAACCATGTTTTGGGCAAAAAATATGGAGATTCTTTATGTTACGTTAAACTAAAAGAACCTTGCGATGCTTATGAATGGTCTTTTGTTGCTGTTCCTGCTCAACCTGAAGCGGGCGTTGTTAAGCATTTTAGCACAACAACCCAAAAAGATAATGAATTTTACAGCAAAGCTTCAATTGGAGAATATTACGAAAACAAACTAAAGTCTAAAATTGTGGCGCTTTCGCACCTAAACAATTTTATGAGTGATAAATCTTCTTGTTTTGAGGAAATTTTAAATAAACTCTCAATTAAAGAATTAGAAGCTTTAAAAGAGGAGCTTTTTAAAAAAATAGATAAAGACTTAACTTCTTCTAACTTTTCTTTTGCTAAAAAACTTAAAAAAGAAGAAGAAAATTTTAATTATGTTATTTAACTAAAAATTAAAATTAGTTTATAAATTTTTTTGTTTTTAAAAATTTA
>CAMZAK010000034.1 GCA_947304245.1 uncultured Clostridia bacterium | reverse complement strand
GAAGTCTTCTAGTTTTAATTCCTCTGCTCTAGCTTCACCTTTAAGCCCCATCTCACTCAAAACTTCTTTTAAAATTTCCTTGGAAATGTTAAAACTAAAAGAAACCGGGTTAATTAAAATTTTTCTTCTTTGTGAAATTTTTCTTCTTTGTGAAAAAGAAACTCTAACCAGCTTTAAAAAAGTTTCTTCACACTTTAAAGTTTCATCTTTTTCTTTTACTGTTAGTTTAATAACAGCACTTTCCACTTTAGGGGCAAAGAATATGGCTGCAGATGTTTTTTAAATTTTTGTTAACTCTTTTTAGTTTTAAAAATGAAATTAGAAAGTTTTATGAAGTCTTCTAGTTTTAATTCCTCTGCTCTAGCTTCACCTTTAAGCCCCATCTCATTTAAAACTTCTTTTAAAATTTCCTTGGAAATGTTAAAACTAAAAGAAACAGGGTTAATTAAAATTTTTCTTCTTTGTGAAAAAGAAACTCTAACCAGCTTTAAAAAAGTTTCTTCACACTTTAAAGTTTCATCTTTCTCTTTTGCTGTTAGTTTTAAAACAGCACTTTCCACTTTAGGAACCGGGAAAAAATTTGCTCTAGAAACATTAAAAACAATTTCTGGTTTAAAAAAATAGTGCACAAGTGCACTTATGGCCCCACAGTTTTTTGTTCCTGGTTTTGCAGCAATTCTAACAGCAAGCTCTTTTTGCACCATTAAAATTAAATTGCATTTTAGTTTTGAATGCAAAATTTTTAGCAAAATTGGAGTTGTTATGTAATATGGCAAGTTTGCACAAACAACAACTTTTAACCCATTAGAGTGCTCTTCAACCAACCTTTTAAAGTCTAAATTTAAAAAATCTTCCCACACAATTAATAATTTTGAGTTGCTCCCAAACTTCTTTTCTAAAAAAGGCATAAAGTCTTTGTCTTTTTCCACTGCAACAACCTTTTTAGCATATTTTAAAAGTTCTTGTGTTAACGCTCCAAAACCAGGCCCAATTTCCACAACAAAAGAATTTTCAACCTCTGCAACTTCAACAATTTTTTGGCATATCTTTTCATTTTTTAAAAAATTTTGCCCTAAAGATTTTTTTATTTTAAAATTTAAAACATCATCTTCCATTTTAAAATTTCCTTTAATTTTCACAATGTAAACCCTTTAAAAATTATAAATTTCTATTATGGCTCTTTTTAAAGTTTGAATTTTTATTATTATTTTCTTTCTCTTTAATGAAGTCATCTAAAACTTCTAGGCAAACCACAGTTAAAGGAGGCCCAAAAAAAAGCCCAATAAAACCAAAAATTCCTCCAAACAATGTTATTCCTAAAATTACATATAGCGGTTTTATTCCAACAATTTGCCCCACAATTTTAGGATTAATGAAATTAGAGTCCACCTGCTGCAAAACAATTGAAATAATAAAACAGGTTAAAAACTCATTAAAACCCCCAACAACATATGAAAAAAGTGAAATTAAAATTACTGCAGTAATGGTTCCGAAATAGGGGATCATTGCAAAAACAAAATAAATTACAGCAAAAATTAAACTGTTTTTAATTTTAAACAAACTAAAAATAATGCCTAAGGTGCAACCAACAATGAATGCATCAATTATTTGCCCAAAAATGCATGTGTAAATTATTGTTTTAATTTTGTTTATTGCTCTAAGTATTTTTCCTGTTTTTTCTGCTTTTAAAGTGGCGTTTAAAAACCTAAGCACCCCTATTTTAATGTTATGCCTATCTAATAAAATATAAATAGAGATCATAATCCCAATAAACAAACTAAATATTTTAAAGATTAAATTAGCAATTCCTTCAAGATATGCTTTATAATTTAAAGAAACAATAATTTTAGTTAAATTATCAAATGAAAGCTGGTTTTTAACCTCTTTTAAAGCTAACTTTAAAATTTCAACATCTTGCACTCTTCTTTCCAATTCGTCATATTTTTCAGAAAAATTATTAGAAATATCTTCGGTGAATTTTAAAAGTGCCTCATAAAGCATTGGCACTAACTTAAAAATTAAATAACAAACAAAAAAGACGGTGCACAAAACAACAATTAAAGTTGCCAATGTTCTGGCTCTTTTAACAATAAAAGGTTTCTTTGTTTTTAAAAATAAACTTTCGAGTTTTTTGCAAATTGGAAAAAACAAAAAAGCAATCCCGGTGCCTATTATGAAAGGTTTTAAAATGTTGCAAACTTTTTTAAATAATTCTAAAATAACATTAAAATTTACAACAATCTGATATATTAAAATAACAGATACACAGAATAAAAATCTTAAAATCCACACATTAACATTGTTTTTCTTCAAAACTTTCACATCCTAATTTTTACTATAAGCACCATCTTTTCTAGCTTAAAATATTTTTAATTTTAATATTTCCCATACACAATCATTTTAGCAGATTTATAAATATCTCCACAACCCATAGTAACAACAACGTCTCCTTCTTTTGCATTCTTTAAAATGTATGGCCGCACATCTTCCTGCTCTTTAATGAACACTGCGCCATCAATTAGGTTTGCTAGGTCTTTTCCGGTAAAATTTGTTGTGTTTTGCTCTCTTCCTCCTAAAATTTCTGTTATAACAACCCTGTCTGCCACGCTTAACGCATCTTTAAACTCTTTTTTTAGCCTAACTGTTCTAGAAAAAGTGTAGGGCTGATGAATAACCCAAACATTTTTAAACCCACTTTCTTTAACAGCCTTTAAAGTTTCAAAAACCTCTTTTGGGTGGTGTGCATAATCTTGCAGAACCGTTATTCCTTTAATTTTCCCCACTAACTCTAGCCTTTTTCCTGCCCCTTTAAAATTTTTCAAAGAAGCCACAGCGTCTTTAATTTCAACACCGTTTTCCAAAGAAGCTGCTAATGTTGCTAGTGCATTTAAAATGTTAAATTTTCCTGGGATTGAAATCTCTGCCTCTTTAAACAAAAGTTTTTTGTTTTTGTAAACATCAAAAACAACATTCATGCCGGTTTGTTTTTTAATGTTTGTTGCATAATAATCATTAGTTTCATTAAATCCGTAAGAAATAAACTTTTTAGTTTTGTTTAAAAGGCTACTAATAACCTCTTTTGTGTTTTCATCATCACCATTATAAATTATTGTATCTGTCGTTTTTTCGCAAAATTTTTTAAAAGAGCTTTTTAGCCTTTCCATTGTTTTAAAATAGTCTAAATGGTCGTCATCAATGTTTAAAACAATCGTTGTGTTTGGGTTTAGTTTTAAAAAATGGTCTTTAAATTCGCAAGCTTCACAAACTAAAGTGGAGCTTTTCCCCAACCTAGAATATCCATTTATTGCATTTAGCTTTCCTCCAATTATTGCGCTTGGGTCTTTCCCTGCTTCTAGGAGATTTTGTGTTAACATTGAAGTTGTTGTTGTTTTGCCGTGCGTGCCACAAACACAAATGCAGTTGGAATATTTTTTTGTAAAATAATTTAAAAAATCGTTTCTTTCAATCATTTTAATGCCGCTTTTTTTTGCTGCAACTAGTTCTTCGTTGTTTTCTAAAATTGCGGATGTGTAGATTATGAGGTCTGCTCCTTTTATGTTTTCTGCCTTTTGCTGCATGTTAACCTTAATTCCCATATTCAAAACCATTCTGGTTATGTCGGACTCGTTATTGTCAGACCCAGAAATTTCATAACCATTTTTGCTTAAAATTTCAACAATAGGGAACATTCCAGATCCACCAATTCCAATAAAATGAATTTTTTTAACTCCATTTAAAAGCTTTTCCATTTTCTAGCCCCTCTCTTAAAGTTAGCAATAAATCATTTTATTCCTAACTTTCCCGTTTTGTTAAACTAATAAACAATTTTAATGAAATTTAAATTAACACTCAAACATTATACATCAACTTTAATTAAAATTAAAACTAAAATTATAATGCAATTTAAAAAGAGTTGCCTTTTGTTTAATTAGTTTTTTAAACTTTAACTTAACAAAAACTTAAAAGTTTGTTTTTAAAATTAAAATTATAATGCAATTTAGAAATAGTTCCCTTTGGTTAAGTAGTTTTTAAACTTTAACTTTGCAAAAACTTAAAAATTTGTTTTTAAAATTAAAATTATAATGCAATTTAAAAAGAGCTACCTTTTGGCTAATTAGTTTTTAATTTGTTGAAACCAAAATTGAAATTTGACTAATAATTTAAAATGAGTTAAAATTTAAGAAGCATTTTTAAGGTAGCGGATATATAATAGTTATGTTAAATTTTAATTTGATTGGGGGTTAAATAATGAATTTTAAAAAAGGTGTTTGGCAGGAAGAAATAAACGTAAGAGATTTTATTAATTTAAACTATACTCCATACGACGGAGACGAAAGCTTTTTAGAAGAAGCAACAGAAAAAACAAAAAAATTATTTGAAAAGGTTCAAGAATTAATTAAAAAAGAAAGAGAAAACGGCGGTGTTCTTTCAATTGACACAAAAACAATTTCAAACATAAATGCATTTGAGCCCGGCTACATTGAAAAAGATTTAGAAACAATTGTGGGCCTTCAAACCTCAAAACCTTTAGAGCGTGCAATTATGCCTTATGGTGGCATTAGAATGGTTAAAACCTCTTTAAAAGCCTACAATGAAAGTTTGAGCCCCGAAATAGAAGAAATATTCAAACACAGAAAAACTCACAATGACGGAGTTTTTGACGTATACACAAAAGAAATGAAGGCAGCAAGGCATTATGGCATAATAACAGGGCTGCCGGATGCTTACGGACGCGGAAGAATTATTGGAGACTACAGAAGAGTTCCCCTCTACGGAGTAGACAGATTAATTAAAGAAAAAGAAAAAGGCTTAGAAGAACTAGAACCGGTTAACTTCACAGAAGAAGTAATTAAAAAAAGAGAAGAAATAGCAGAACAAATTAAAGCACTACACAGTTTAAAAGAAATGGCAGAAAAATATGGGTTTAACATTTCTGCCCCTGCTAAAAACACAAAAGAAGCTGTTCAATGGCTTTATTTTGCATACCTCGCTGCAGTAAAAGACCAAAACGGAGCTGCAATGTCTTTAGGGCGAGTTTCCACTTTTTTAGATATATACGCCGAAGAAGACCTAAAAAACAAAACCTTCACAGAAAAAGAAATTCAAGAATTAATAGACCATTTCGTTATGAAGTTGCGTTTGGTTAAATTTTTAAGAACTCCAGCCTACGACGAACTCTTTTCAGGAGACCCAACCTGGATTACAGAATCCATAGGCGGAATGAGCCTAGACGGAAGACATATGGTTACTAAAATGTCTTTTAGGTTTTTACATACACTAAAAAATTTAGGCCCAGCACCAGAACCGAACCTAACCGTTTTGTGGTCTTTTGCTCTTCCGCAAAACTTTAAAAATTATGCAAGCCGTGTCTCCATAGAAACATCTGCCATACAATATGAAAATGACGACATAATGCGTGTTCAGCTAGGAGACGACTACGCAATTGCTTGTTGTGTTTCCCCAATGAGAGTTGGAAAACAGATGCAGTTTTTTGGAGCAAGATGCAACCTTGCAAAAGCTTTACTTTATGCCATAAATGGCGGAAAAGATGAAATTTACAAAGAACAGGTTGGCCCAAAAACAGAGATGGTTAAAGATGGCCCTCTTTCTTATGAAGATGTTTTAGAAAAATATTTAGTGGTGTTAGACTGGCTAGCAGGGCTTTATGTTAACACACTAAACGTAATACACTACATGCACGACAAATATTGCTATGAGAAAATTCAAATGGCACTGCATGACGACGAAATTATTAGAACTCTAGCATGCGGCATAGCAGGAATTTCTGTTGTGGCAGACAGTTTAAGTGCAATTAAATTCGCGAAAGTTACCCCAATAAAAGACGAAAACGGCATTGCGGTGGACTTTAAAATTGAAGGAGACTTCCCAAAGTTTGGCAACAACGATGAAAGAGTGGACGAAATAGCGGTTTTCATTGAAAAAGAGTTCATGAAACGTTTAAAAAAACATCAAACCTACAGAAACAGCATTCCTACAATGTCTATTTTAACAATAACCTCTAATGTGGTTTATGGAAAAAAAACAGGGTCCACCCCAGATGGCAGAAAAAAAGGAGTTCCGTTCGCACCAGGAGCAAACCCAATGCACGGCAGAGACACAAATGGCGCAGTTGCTTCTATGAAATCTGTTGCAAAATTGCCGTTTGATTTTGCTCAAGATGGAATATCTTACACCTTTTCAATGACGCCAAAAAGCCTGGGCAAACAAGAAACAGAAAAAAAAGAAAACCTAAGCTCATTGTTAGATGGCTACTTTAAAGACACAGGCCACCACATTAACGTTAACATTTTAAACAAAGAAACATTAGAAGACGCAATGGAACACCCAGAAAACTACCCCACCCTCACAATTCGTGTTTCTGGCTACGCTGTAAACTTCATTAAACTAACAAAAGAACAACAACTAGACGTAATAAGTAGAACATTTCACTCTAGAGTTTAAAATGAGCAGAAAAGGAAAAATTCACTCCATTGAAACTTTTTCCACTGTGGACGGCCCTGGAATTAGGCTTGTGGTTTTTTTGCAGGGCTGTTTTTTAGAGTGCATATATTGCCATAACCCAGATAGCTGGAATTTTAAAGCAGGAAAAGAAAAAACAGCGTTAGAAGTGTTTGAAAAAATTAAAGAATATGAGACATACATAAAAAATGGCGGAATTACAATTTCAGGTGGGGAGCCTTTTTTGCAACCAGAATTTTGTTTAGAGCTTTTAAGTTTATGCAAAAAAGAAAAAATTCACACAGCAATTGAAACAGCAGCCTCAACCCCAGTTGAAGTTTCTAAAGAAGTTATAAATAACCTAAACCTTTTAATTTTAGACCTAAAAACAGCAGAAAAAAACGCAGCAAAAAAAATCTGCAAAATAGACATTAAAAACCCAGTAGAAACTTTAAAGTATTGCGAAAAAATTAAAAAAGATGTGTGGGTTCGCCATGTTTTGCTTTCTGGTTTTACTTTAAAAAAAGAAAAATTAAACAAAACAGCAGAATTTTTAAAAGAGTTTAGCTGCATAAAAAGAGTTGAACTCTTGCCGTTTCACAAGATGGGAGAATTTAAATGGCAGGAACTAAAAATACCCTATTCTTTAAAAGAAGTAAAGCCTCCAACAGATGAAGAAATTAACACGGCAATTGAAATTTTTAAAAACCACAAAGTTAATGTTGTTGTTTAATTTAAAAACCCACCTAATTAGGCGGGCTTATTTTAGTTGTTGTTAATTTAGCCTCTTTGCAGCAAACCTTGCAATTACTCTAAAAAAGAACAAAAAACATAGTCTAACTTTTAATGCTTACTTGATTTTTTCATCTAACTAAAAAATGTGGTTTTAATTAATTTAAAAATAAAATAACTAGGCTTCAACTTTCTATGATGTTGCCTAGTTATTGCTTTAAAATAGCATCCGTTATTTACTTAAAAAATAATGTTTTATTATAAATTAAAATTCAAAAAACCAATTAATTTTTTCACAAGACGGAGAATATTGGCAAGCAAAACATCTTATTATTTAAAATAAGTAAAGGATTTAATAAATTTTTAAAAGGTGAGAAGAAACAACCAGGTTTAAATAACCAAACAGATGAAATTTAGTTATGTTGTGCCATTATGGTTTTTATGCTGTTAATTTAAATTATTTTATTTATTACAAATAGTGTTTTTTATTAATTTGAATAAAATTGAAGAATAAACAGCAAGCAAAACAAATTTTAAAATAGATGTAAAATTAAAAATTTTTAATTTTTAGTTCACCAAAATGCATTTCTTAAAAGTGAGAACCAAAACACTAAAAGAAAAACCCGGCTTATATGGCTAACAAT
>CAMZAK010000033.1 GCA_947304245.1 uncultured Clostridia bacterium | reverse complement strand
TTAATTGAAGGGGCCTACACAGAAGAAGCAAAAGAAAAATTAAATGAGATGGAAAAAGAAATAAAATCTTGTTTGAAAGATATTTCAAACTTTATGGATTGTTTAAAAGTTAACAAGAAAGCGTTTATGGAAGATGAAGGTTTGTTTAAAAACAACACCGAATTTAATTTAAACACAATTTTAATAGAAGATGAATTTTTCTCTAAAGAAAAACAATAGCATTACTCTAAGCTTTTAAACTATTTGTTAAACACCAAAGAAAGGTTTATTAAAAAATATGATCTTTTAGGGGAAAACATAAAAGAAACAAATGAATTTAGTAAAAAAAGTTTTGAAGATTTAATTAAAAATGTGGACGCCATACTTGAAAAAACATCTTATTATTCTAATTTAATTGAAGGGGCCTACACAGAAGAAGCAAAAGAAAAATTAAATGAGATGGAAAGCAAAGTTAAATTATATTTAGAAGAAATGCTAAAGTTTATGGATTAATTCCAAAGGAATTATTGAAAATGAAGATTTATTGAAATACAATGAACTGTTTAATGCAAACGAAAATTCAACAAAAAAATTCATGCCATTAAGTGGTGGACATTTTAGTAGCCATAAATCTGACGGGGATTAAATTTTTACTATGAATTTGAAAATTCTATTTATTTAAACATTTAGATTATATTTAAACTACAATAAATTTTTTGAAAAGATTAAAAAACTTGTTGAACTAACAGAAACCAATAAACTTTCTTTAGATGCCACAATAAAACTAGTTAAAATTATAGATTTATTTAAACTTGATTTAGAATATTTTGTTAACAATATCAAGGAAATTGAAACAAATAAAGAAACAAAAAATTTAAATGATAATATTATTAAAAACATAGACGAAGCAAGTGAAGAAATAATATATTTAAATAAAATTGTAAATAGGGTAAATCCCCCTGAAATAAAATTGCGTAATGAATTTAATGATATTAAAGAAGAAGTTGAAAAAATTTTTGAAGGCTTAGATGAATCTATGAAAAACAAGATTTAAAATTTTAACAAAGATGAGAATTTTTCATCTTTGTTTTTTAGTGCTCAAAAAAGAATTACAATTGCAAGTTTTTGGTTTAGTTTTTTAGTTAAACAGTTTTAATGTTTTCATCAAAAACAGTTTCTATTGTTTTTTCGCATTCTTCAGGGGAATATCTCCATTTGTTTATATGGCCAGATGTTATGAAATATTTTAAAGGTTCTGGTTTTAAGTGCCCGGAAAAAGAGTCTACAATGGCAAGTTTTGCTTTCATTTTTTCTGGGATTAAATTTTTAATGAAAACAGAAACAACGTCTCCAAGTTCCACACCCTCTTTGTTTTCGGCAAGCCCTGCAAGGTTTGGTTTTAGTTCCACAAAAATGCCGTAATCTGTAATGGACCTCACAATTCCGCAAACCGTTTCGCCTGCACTTAGTTCTTTTGCGTTTTCTAGCCATGTGCCCAAAAGTTCTTTATGAGAAAGGCAAATTTTGCCGTTTTCTTCAATAGATTTTACTACCACAAAGATGTTTTCACCTTTTTTAAACCTATCACTAGGATGTGCTATTCTAGAAATTGAAATTGCATCTATTGGAACTAAAGAAGCAATTCCGCAGCCTATGTCCACAAAACTGCCGTAGTTTTCAAAATGTGTTACAACAGCAGGAATAACGTCTCCAGGAGAAAGATTTTTTATGTAGTTTTCTTGGCAGATCTCTTGTGCTCTTTTTCTGGAAAGTGTTAATGTTGAAGTGCCCACTCCGTCTTTAATAACAAAACAAACAGGTTTACTCACTCTAGAAATTAAGGCAATGTCTTTTGTTGTGCCTTCTTTAATTCCAATTGCGCCTTCTTCTCTTGGAATAATTCCTTTTAAATCTTCCCCTAGAGAAACAATTAAATTGTGAGATTTATCACAGCAAACTGCTAGTGCTTCTAAAATGCGTTCTGTTTTTTGTGCTAATTTTAAAGATTCTAAGTTATTAAAAACATTTTTGTTTTCAATTGTTTTGTATAATGTTCCTTCAGGATGCATCTCTAGACCTCCTCGATTTTTATCGGATGTTTAAAATATATTCAAAATTTAGAATTATATTACAATTAAAAATCTTTACAAGCTCTTTCATGTTTGCTAATCTAATGTTAGTTTACTTTTAATTTGGTTTAAGAAAGGTTTGGCTAAAGCATGAAAAATCTTTTAGTTGCGCAATCCGGCGGGCCAACAGCTGCAATTAATGCCACACTTTATGGTGTAATAAAAGCGGCAACAGAAAACAATGTTAACAAAATTTATGGCGCTAAATTTGGCATTAAAGGTGTTTTAAATGAAGACTTAATAGATTTAAAAGAGCGGTTAAACGGGGAAATTAAGCTTTTAAAGCAAACCCCAGCAAGCATTTTGGGTTCTTGTAGGTTTAAGTTAAAAAATTTAGACTCTGAAGAAGAATATAAAAAAATTCTGCATATTTTTAGAAAATATGACATAAAGTATTTTATATATATAGGTGGGAACGACTCAATGGACACCGCCTCTAAAATTGCAGAATATTTTAAACTAAAAAATGTTAAAGATATTTTTGTTATAGGAGCACCTAAAACAATAGACAACGACATTGAAAAAACAGATCATTGCCCTGGCTTTGGTTCTGCTGCAAAATTTGTTGCAACAATTTTTTCAGAGCTAGAAAGAGACTGTAGCGTTTACAATGTAAAAGCGGTAACTTTAGTGGAAACAATGGGCAGAGATGCGGGTTGGCTTACTGCTGCTTCTTGTCTTTCTAGAGTTAACGGGTTTGATGGGCCTTCTTTAATATATCTTTGTGAAAAAGAGTTTAGTGAGGAAAAGTTTTTAACAGATATTGAAGAAAAGTTAAAGGAGAAAAATAGTGTTTTGGTTGCTTTAAGTGAAGGGCTAAAAACAAAGAACGGGCAACATATTTTAGAAAATTTGCAAAAAGAAAACAAAAAAGACATGTTCGGGCACAAACAAAATGCTGGTGTTGCAAAACATTTAGAAGAGGTTGTGAGAGAAAACATAGGCTGCAAGGTAAGGTCTGTTGAGTTAAACACTCCTCAAAGAGCAGCAGCACACATAGCCTCAAAAACAGACATTTTAGAAGCTTCCATTGTTGGAGAAAAAGCGGTTGAATTTGCCCTAAAAGAAAAAACAAATGTTATGGTTACAATTTTAAGAAAAGAGGCTGAAAACTATGAAGTAGACTATTCGTTTACAGAAATTAAAAACGTTGCTAACAGGGTTAAAAAAATTCCAGAAGAATTTATTAGTGAAACGGGAACAAATTTAACGAAAAAAGCGGTTTCATATTTAAAACCTTTAATTAAAGGAGAGCCTCAAATTAAATTTAAGAACGGGATTCCATTGTTTGTTAAAATTTTTTAATTTTATTATTATTATTTTATTGCATAAAGGAGATTTTGCTATGTTTTTTAAAGAAGAGAACATTTCAGAAATGCCATTTAAAATTTCAGATATTGTTAACAATATGGGGATGTTAATTACGGCAGGGACTTTGGAAAGTCATAACACCATGACAGCAACATGGGGAGGGCTTGGTGTTTTGTGGGATAATTCTGTTGTTACGTTATATGTAAGACCTCAAAGATATACCCGAGAATTTTTAGACAGAGAAAAATTTTTCACTACGAGTTTTTTTAGTGATAAATATCAGGATGTGTTAAAATTTTGCGGCACTAATTCTGGTAGAAATGTTAATAAAGATGAAAAAACAGGGCTAACGCCTAAAGTTTTTGGTGAATCTGTTGCTTATGAGGAGGCTGAACTTGTTGTTGTTTGTGAAAAGCAATATAGAAATATGATGGAGCCAGAAAACATTTTTGATAAAAAAATTATTAAAACTTTTTATGATGAACAAGATTTTCATTATATTTACATTGGAAAAATTATTCATACTTTTCTTAAGCATCATTAATTTAATTAATTAAATTAATAAATAAATTTTAAATTTTAAACAAAGATGAAGTTTTTTCATCTTTGTTTTTTTATTTAAAAGTAGGGTGTTAATTTAAAATGTCGATGTTAAAAATCTTTTAATTGTTATGAAATTTAAATTTTTAAAAATTTTTTAATAATATGTTGACTTTTTATGTTATTTACTGTATTATCTTGTAGAAATCTAGAAAATACAAGAAATAAATAAACAAAATCGGAGGAATTTTATGAATAACATAAATAATAACATGGATAAAAACAATTTAAATTTAAACCCACTTACAACTATTAATGAAAGTGTGAATGAGGGAAACAACCAACAATCATCACCTTCAAACGATTTAGTTAAAGAAGTTAATGCAAAGGTGGAAGAAATTAATAATAACAATAACAATAATAATTTAAATAACAATTTAGAATTAAACGAAGAAAATTCTAAATCAAATAAAGTTAAGAATAAAATTTTAAACAAAAAAAGAAATAGAGATGAAGTTAATAATAATTTAAATAACAATAACGATAACGATAACGATAATAATAATAATAATTTAAACTCACCCATAAGCATTAATGAAAATGTGAATGATGAAAACAACCAACAATCATCATTTTTAAGCGATTTAAGTGAAAAACTTAATGCAGTGGATAAAGAAGTTGATAAATCTATAGATAATAACAATAACAATTCATTCTCATCTATAAACACTAATGAAAATGTGGATGAGGAAAACAGCCAACAATCATCATCTTCAGGCAATGTGACTGAAGACGTTAATGCAATGGTGGAAGAAATTAATAATGAAAACATTAATTTAAATATTCCTTTAAACTTACCCTTAAATTATCTTGGGCATTTAAATTTTACAAACCCTTTCAAAGCTTCTATATTAAATAATATAAACTTAAATTTATTAAATAATATAAACTTAAATTTTAATAATAATGTAAGTTATAATGGTTAAATTAAAATTTTCCATAAAAAAAGACAAAGGTGAGCTTTCTCATCTTTGTTTTTTGTTTTTGCATATTTTAAATTAAAGGGTTTTAAACTTGTAGCCCACACCCCACACTGTTTCTATGATGTATGAGTTAGAAACTTCTTTTAATTTTAAGCGCAATCTTTTAATGTGAATGTCCACCGTGCGAGTGGAGCCAAAAAACTTGTAACCCCAAACCTCCTCTAAAAGTTCAGAACGTGTAAACAATTTGTTTTCGTTTAACATTAATTTATAAAGCAGCTCCAATTCTTTTGGGGCGGCTTTTTTTAGTTTTCCTAAAATTTTTAACTCGTAGTTATTTATGTCTAGTGTAATGTCTTTTTTTTCTATTACTTTTAATGGTTGTTCATGTTTATTTAAAATTTTAATAAGCCTTGTTTCAATTTCTTTAAGTTTAATTGGTTTTGTTATGAAATCGTTAAATTCTATTATTTTTTTAGTGTAAGATTTTTCTTCTAGTTGTTTTAAGCTAACTAGAAGTATTATTGAAATTTTAAAGCTTTTTTTAAGTTTTAAACAAAATTTAAATGTTTTTTCGTCTAACATAGTAAAATCTATTATTAAAACATTCGGCTTTTCTAGAGTTAATTTAGAAATGAGGTTTTCATTTGGGTTTAATGCATAAAGGTTAACTTTATTTTTTTTAAATGAATCTGCCAAAGAAATTAATGTTTTTTTGCTTAAACCATTAACTAAAATTTTAAACATATTTAAAATAACTCTCTTTTTAAAAATTGAAAAATAAGCTAAATTTAAAAGAAAACTTATTAATTTTTAAAAAACTTTCCTTTTAATTTGTTGTTGTAAAAAACAATGAAACTTGAAATTAAAAAATCGTAAGCCATGAGGACTAGAAATGTTAAAATTAAAGCAAGGTGAAAAATGCCGTTTTTGTTTAAAGCGAGGGTAATTATACCGTTTTTGTTTATTGCTGCAAAAATTGAAAAATAAGCTAAATTTAAGAGAAAAGCTATTGCGAGTAAGATTAAAAATTTAACTAAAATTTTAATTGCTTTTTTTAACCGGTTTAACAAAAGTTTAATTATGGGGTAATGCCCCACAAACGCTATATATAAAAAAACATTATAGTTTGAAAATATTGTGAATATGCATGCAATGGAAACAACAAAATAAACTAAAAATGCAGATTTTAAATTAATCTCTAAAGCTATTGCTGTTATTAAGCAACCACAAAGAAAACATATGGAATAGTTTAAAAAAGGAATAAAATTGCTAAAAATTAAAAACAAAACATTAAGGCTTGCAGCAATTGAGCAAAAGGCTAAATGAGAAGTTTTTTTCAAAAAAGTTCCTCTTAAAAGTTAGAAGCATCTGTATGGGTTACGCGGGACTATGCAATCGCAACACATATCCATACACATAATAGTGCCACAAACATCGCAAAAACTGCAACCCATTGGCCCTGTAGGAGAATATGGCCCATATGGCCCTGATTGTGGTTCGTTAAAGCCGCCTCTTCTTTGCCAGTTTGCTTTTTCTAATGCTTCTTTATATTCCTCATTTGAAGGATCTAGGTTAGATGCAGTTGCGAAAAAGTTGGACGCTTCTAAAAGCCAGCCTTTTTTGTAAAGAATAACCCCTTTTAAATAATACCATCTTGCTGTTCTTTTTTCTTGGGGGATGTTCATTAGTTCTTGTTCTGCTCTTTGAAGTAGGTTTGCTTCAATTAGCTTTTCAATTGCTTTAAAATTTTCTTCACCTTCAGAAGTTGTTTCTTTGTTTTCTTTTTCGTTTTCAATGTTTTTTGCTCTTCTTTCGTTCATTATTGCGTCGAACGCTTCAACAATTTCTTTTGTTTTTTCTTTTGCGTGCTCTTTTAAGTCTTCTTTTTCGTAGTTGTTGGGGTCATACTTTCTTTTTAGGGTTATGTAGGCTTTTTTAATTTCTTCATCTGTTGCATTTTCATCTAACCCTAAAATTTTGTAATATTTTTCATTCACAATAGTTTCCTCCATTTAACTAAACAAGTTTTTGTTTTTTTTAAGGATGTTTTTCTTTGTTGCTTTTAAACCTAAATATATTACGTTTTTTAAAATGTTAGCTTCTTTTTTAATTTTTAACTTTTCAAAAGATTCCGCCATCTGAGCAATTGAAAAATTAATTAATTCTTCTGTTTTTTTAACCGCTGTTTTCATTTCTTTTTCTTCTAAAATGGGATTAAAATTTTTAGTTTTCAAATCTTTTTTTAAGTCGTCTAGTGCATCCATTAAATATGTATATTTACCTAACATGTAGCCCATCCTATATAAATTTTCTTTTTCTTCTTTTTCCTTGGAAAAGCTTTTGAAAATGTTTCCAACACATTTTGAAGTGGGGTGGGCGTAGTAGTCTAGAGGCATATTTTTTTCTTTTTCTGAAAGGGTTTGTTCTTTAATTAGAGTTTTTGCAAACCCTGCAATTTCTCCTTCGCTTTTTTTTGCTTTTTTATATGGCCTTTTAAACAATAACAACAAAAAATAAAAAAAGGCTTTTTTAAAAAATTTGCAGTCTGAAATGTTGTCTTTAAGTTTAAAGTAAAAAAGAATTAAGCCAACATCGGCAGCTTTTTTTAAAGAAGGGTTTTCTTTAACAATTAGCTTTTTTTTAAAAAGGTGCATTTTACAAATTTTTTTTTCAAAAACCGGTTTATCTTTAAAATAGCATATTAAAAATAAAGCTAGAAATGTTATGTCGTAACTTAGTTGTAAACAGTAAAACCCACCAAACCTTTTTTTAATTTGTTTGCATAATCCACAATATGTTGCTCTATAAATCTTTTCTTCATAAACTTTTAAGTTTAAAACATCTGGCAAAACATAACCAAACAATTAATTTTCTCCTAAAATTAAATTATTAAATAAAACAATTATAACATTATTTTAAAAATATTAAAAGAGTTTAAAATTTAGCAATTGAAAAAACAGATGAAATATTTTAAAATATTCTTTAAAAAGGCAGGTTAGTTTAAGTTTAAGGAGGCAAAGTTGAAACTGTTACTGCATTGTTGTTGTTTTGTGTGCTCCATTAAAACAATTGAAGAACTAAAGAAAAATTTTGAATTAACACTGTATTGGTTTAACCCAAACATTCACCCATACAAAGAATATGTTGCACGTTTAGAGGCTTTAAAAGAATACGCTAAAACTTTAAAGTTAAATTTAATTGTGGAAGATTTTTACGGGCTGCGTTATTTTATTAAAAATATTAATAATAATTTTAATGAGATTTTTAAAAAGGGCAGGTTAGTTTAAATTTAAGGAGGCAAAGTTGAAACTGTTACTGCATTGTTGTTGTTTTGTGTGCTCCA
>CAMZAK010000032.1 GCA_947304245.1 uncultured Clostridia bacterium | reverse complement strand
CTTTAAAAGAATACGCTAAAACTTTAAAGTTAAATTTAATTGTGGAAGATTTTTATGGGCTGCGTTACTTTATTAAAAATATTAATAATAATTTTAATGAGAGATGTTTATTTTGCTATGAAACTAGGCTTTTAAAAACAGCAACTTTTGCCAAAGAAAACGGTTTTAACCATTTTTCTACAACGCTAACATATAGTCCTTTTCAAAACCATGAACTAATTAAAAAAATAGCAGAAAAAATTTCTAAAGAGCTAAAAATAAACTTTGTTTATGAAGATTTAAGAAAGTTTTACAGAGAAGGCCAACAAAAAGCAAGAGAAACGGGGCTTTATATGCAAAAATATTGCGGATGCATCTTCAGTGAACAGGAAAGATATTTAAAAAAATGGGATTAATTTAAAGCTAGAAAAAACTTGAAAAATGTTGAAATTTATAATAAAATTTATATGATTTAATTTTATTTGGAGAAAGAAATGTTAGAAAAGCCTAAAGAGATTATTTTAATTGTTAATTTTAAAGGGCAATATAGCAGAATAATTGCAAGAAGAGTGCGCGAACTTTTTGTTTACTGCGAAATTGTTGGGTTTGAAGATGCTTTTAATGCCATTAAAACTAAAAAGCCTAAGGGGATTATTTTTTCTGGTGGGCCTGATAGTGTTTTTTTAAAAGACTCTCCTAAGATTAATAAAGAAATTTTTAGTTTCAACATTCCAATTTTAGGGATTTGTTATGGCGCTCAATTAATTGTAAAAGAGATGGGTGGGCTTGTTGAGCCTGCTAAAACTAGAGAATTTGGCACTGTGAAAACAGAATTTAAAACTTCTAGTTTACTTTTTAGTGGGCTTAAAGTTTCTTTTAACACATTAATGAGCCACACAGACGAAATAGTTAAACTGCCTGAAAACTTTAAAGTTACAGCAAAAAGCAAAACAACTAAAATTGCTGCTTTTGAGGACTCTGAAAAAAAGATTTATGCAACACAGTTTCACCCAGAAGTTTTGGACACCGAATTTGGAGAAGAAATTTTTAAAAATTTCTTATTTAAAGTTTGCAGATGTGAACAAAATTGGCATATGGAAGACTTCATTAAAAACACTGTAAAAGAGGTTAAAAAAAAGGTTGGAGACAAAAAAGTTTTATTAGCCCTTTCAGGTGGGGTGGATTCTTGCGTTTTGGCTGCACTTTTGCAAAAAGCAATTAAAAAACAGCTAACTGCGGTTTTTGTGGACCACGGTTTTTTAAGAGAAAACGAGGCTAAGGAAATTAACAGCTACTTTAAAGAGTGGGAGATGAACTTTGTTTTTGTTGATGCTTCTGAAATTTTTTTAGAGAAGATTAAAGGAGTGAAAGAGCCAGAAGAGAAGAGAAAAATAATAGGCAAAACATTTATTGAGGTTTTTGAAAAGGAAGCAAAAAAAATTAAAGATGTGGAATTTTTAGCGCAAGGGACAATATACCCAGACATTATTGAATCTGGTGAAAACAACAAAAAAAGCACAATTAAAAGTCACCATAACGTTGGAGGGCTGCCGGAAAAAATTAAGTTTAAAGAAATTTTAGAACCGTTTAGGTTTTTGTTTAAAGATGAGGTTAGAGAAATTGGAAAGAAATTAAATTTGCCAGAAAGAATTGTAAACAGGCAGCCTTTTCCGGGGCCAGGGCTTGCAATTAGAATTATTGGAGAAATAACAAAAGAAAAACTAGAAATTTTAAAAAAAGCAGACCACATTTTCAGAAAAGAAGTGGAAAAGTTAAAAGAAAAACCCAGCCAATTTTTTGCAGTGCTTTTAAACACAAAGTCTGTTGGGGTTATGGGAGATTGCAGAAGCTATTGCTATAATTTAGCTTTAAGAGCGGTTGAAACCAAAGATTTTATGACGGCTAGAGTTTTTGCCATGCCAATTGAAAAATTAGAGCAAATTTCTAAAAAAATTGTTAACAATGTTGCTGGAATAAACAGGGTTTTGTATGACGTAACAACAAAGCCGCCCGCCACAATTGAGTTTGAGTGATTTATTTTTGAAGGTTTGCAGTGCTTTTAAACACAAAGTCTTTTTGGGTTATGGGAGACTCTAAAAGTTTTTGCTATGCCAATTGAAAAGTTAGAGCAAATTTCTAAAAAAATTGTTAACAATGTTGCTGGAATAAACAGGGTTTTGTAAAATTAGTGTAAAGACCATTACACATAAAAGAGGTGTTTTATGAAAAATGTTTTAGTTGTTGGGGGAGCGGGTTACATTGGCTCTCACACCGTTTTTGAATTAATTGAGAACGATTTTTCTGTTGTTGTTGTGGATGATCTTTCCACTGGGTTTGAAAAAGCCATTCATAAAGATGCTAAGTTTTACAAAGGAAACATTAAAGATGAAGAATTTTTAAATGAAATTTTTAAAAAAGAAAAAATTGATGGGGTAATTCACTTTGCTGCTTTTTCTCAGGTTGGAGAAAGTGTTTTAAACCCTTTAAAATATTACGAAAACAATGTTTATGGCACAATGTGTTTATTAAAAAGTATGATTAAAAATAATGTTAATAACATTGTGTTTTCTTCCACTGCTGCCGTTTACGGTGAACCTAAAAAAGTTCCAATTGAAGAAACAGACGAAAAAAGCCCAACAAATTGCTATGGAGAAACAAAACTTGCAATTGAAAATATGCTAAAATGGTTTAACAATGCTTATGGTTTAAACCATGTTTGTTTTCGCTATTTTAATGCTGCTGGTGCGCACAAAAGTGGCCTTATTGGGGAAGCGCATTCTTTTGAAACGCATTTAATTCCTTTAGTTTTAAAGGTTGCCCTAAAGCAAAAAGACTATATTAGCATATTCGGCACAGACTACAACACAAAAGACAAAACAGCGGTAAGGGACTATGTTCACGTGCAAGATTTAGCAACAGCACACATTAAAGCATTAGAATATTTAATAAATGGTGGAAAGAGTGATGTTTTTAACTTAGGGAGTGGAATCCCTTGTTCTGTTAGGGAAATTATTAATGCAGCAAAAGAAGTAACAGGTTTAAATATTCCGGTTAAAGAAGAAAAAAGAAGAGAAGGAGACCCAAGCATTTTAACAGCGTCTTTTTTAAAAGCTAAAAAAGTTTTAAATTGGGAGCCTAAACATAAAAACATTAAAGAAATTATTGAGTCTGCTTATTTGTGGCATAAGAACAACCCTGAAGGATATGTAGTTAAAGCAATGAGCATTAATTATTAAAAGTTTTGGTAAATTCTTAATTAGAATCTTCTTCAATTGCTTTTGTATATTGTCTACCTTTTTCTAAAGGAATGTTTTTTAACCTAAACATTTCACTAACAGTAACTAAACAAAATCCGCGGTTAATTAATTCTGGAATTATTGTTTTAACGGCTTCTGCTGTGCTTTTTACTCTGTCGTGCATTAAAATTATGTCTCCATCTGAAGCATTTTTTAAAATAGCATCTATTGTTTTTTTCTCGTCGTTTGTTTTCCAGTCTTTTGTGTCTATGCTCCAATATATGAAAGGTTTATTTGCAATTTTTTTAACTTTATTGTTAATGCTGCCTCCTGGAGAGCGCAAAAGTTTGGGACGAAAATTTATTGTTTCTTCAACAAAATCATCTGTTTTTTCAACTTCAGATTCTATTGTTTTTTCGCTTAGCTTTGTTAATGTTTTGTGAGACCAAGTATGATTAGCAATTTCATGACCACTAGCAGCTTCTCTTTTTAAAATTTCAGGATATTGTTTTGCTTCTTTACCTATTACAAAAAAGGTTGCTTTTGCGTCGTGCTTTTCTAGTTCATCTAAAATAACGTTTGTTGTGTCTTCTCTTGGGCCATCATCAAATGTTAGTGCAATTAAAGGTTTTTTGCTCTTTTTTAAATCTTTTTCTTTAATTAAAGCGTCCGAAGGGTTTATTTTAATGAATGTTTCCGAAAAATTTTCTTTTAAAAGGTTATTTTCAATGTCAATTGAAATTACACCATATTTTTCGGGAAAGATTAGGCCAGAATTAAACGAAAATTCTATTGAGTCTTTTTTAATTATGAAGTTATTTAAAAGATCTGGGTTATTTTGAAATTTTTCATCTAAAACAATCTTTTCTTTTTTAATTATTTTGGCGAATTCCTTGTTGTTTTGTATTTCGTTTTTAACTGTGGAGATTACTTTTTTAATTTTGTCTTTTGCAAAAATGTTTTTTATTTCTAGTTTTTTATCATGCCAAAAAACCATTGTTTTAACTGTTTCTTTTTTTAATTTTTTTGCTTTTTTTAAATATCTAAAACAAATAGAAATTCCATTGTTTTCATCGAAAGAGAAAATGTTGTAATCGCTTTGCAATTTTGCTTTTTCTGTTTCGTTTTCATTTAAAAAATCTTTTATTTCTTGTTTTAAATGTGAAGAGATTACAGAATTCAAATTTTCATTTTTAAGAAAAGGATATTTCAATTCATAAGATTTTGAGTTTTTATTTCCTTCTAGTGTTTGAACAACACCTATTTCTTTTTTGCTATTTTTAATTTTAAATTCATTGTTAAAAAGATTTTCTAAGTGAAACATTTTGAAAACTACCACTAATAATAAGCATATTGAGCAAACAATTGCTGTTAAAATAGCAATTGATTTATATTTATTGGTTGATTTTTTATTTGATTTTGAATTGTTTTTATTTTTAAAAACTTTTGAAGCTTTCATTAAATTCCTCCATAAATTTTAAAGTCTAATTTTTATAAATATCATTTTTAACCATTTTTAAAATTTATCATATAATATCTTATAAGGAGTAGATTTTTTATGAGGTTAGCATTTTTTATAGTTTTTGCTTTGAGTTGTTCTTTAGGCTTATTATATTTTTTTGGGCTTTTAAAATGTATTATTTTCAGTAAGAAAGATAAATTTTGTAAATATTGTGAAGTAAACATAATTTCTGTTTCTGGGCATTTAGAAAATATTGAATATTTGGTTAGAAAAAGCTTAAACACCTTAAAACATGAAAATCCCTCACAAAAAAAAGAGTTGATTTTTTTAGATAAGGGCTTGGATTGGGAAACAAGAGTTATTTTGAATAAGTTATGCCAAGCTCACAATTTTACAATATGTGGAAAAGATGAATTTTATGACATTATACGAGAAAAATTATAATAAATTTAAAAAATAGTTGTAAAAAGCACTAAAAGATTATATATAATATGAAATTATAATTCAAGAGAAAATAAAATTTACTGTTTTTTTTAATATGACTAAAAAACAAAAAATATTAGTTAAAGGCGCCACAATTTTTGTTATAATTAGTTTGTTAAAAGAAAATTACTGGAAGGTTTAATTAAATGGAAAGAAAGCTAAAAAAAGTTAATTTTCTTGTTGAGGAGAAGGTTTTTGAAAAAGAAGAAACCTCTTATGCTGTTTTAAGAGGAAGCAATAACGGTATTTTTTTTATTGCTGTTGGCCCTTTGTTTGGTGTGGATGAGGGTGAAGATTTAATTTTAATTGGAGACTATGTTGAAAACAAAATTTATGGTAAACAGTTTAAAGTTTTTAGTTTTAAAAGAAAACTTCCAAACACAGAGAAAAGCATTATTAAATTTTTAGCCGCTAGCAAAATTCAGGGTTTAAAAGAAAAAACAGCAGAAAAAATTGTTGAGAAGTTCGGCATTAAAAGTTTAAGCATTTTAGAAAAAAGCCCTTTAAAGCTTTGTGAAATTGTTGGAATTAGCAAAACTCGTGCTGAAAAAATGGGCAAAGAATTTACAAATTTTATTGCTTTAAAAAAATTGAATATTTTTTTGCAAAAGTTTAAGATATCTAATTCTGTTTGCTTAAAAATTTGGCAAAGGTGGGGTGTTTTTTCTTTGGAAAAAATTAAAAACAACCCATATGTTTTAACATCACCAGAATTTAACGTTGCTTTTTCAACTGCTGAAAAAATTGCTCTAGAACTAGAAATTGAAAGGGACGACGAAAAAAGAATATTTGCAGCAATGCAATATATTTTAAATTATAATGCTTTGGTTAACGGCCATTGCTGTGTTCCTAAAAAAATTCTTGTAAAGCTTGTTTGTTCTTTTTTAAAGCTTAGTTTTAAAATTGTTGAAGAGGTTTTTTTAAAAAGTGTTTCTCTTGGCAAAGTTTCTTCTTATTTTAAAGATGTTGGAGGCAAACAAAAAGAATTTATTTTTTTAAATTCATATTATTTAGCTGAAAAATATATTGCTAAAAAGCTAATTGAATTAAAAAAACTAAAAGAAGAACTCAGCGAAAAAGAAATTTTAAGTTTAATTAATTTGGAGGAAAAAAGTTTAAACATTAATTTTTCTGAAAACCAAAAGCAGGCAATTGTAAAAGCACTGACAAACAAAATTTTTATTTTAACAGGTGGGCCGGGCACAGGCAAAACAACAATTTTAAACGCAATTATTTCAATTTTGCAAAAAAGAGGAGTTAGCCTTTGTGTTTGTGCGCCAACAGGGAAAGCGGCAAAAAGGCTAGAAGAGGTAACCCAAAAAAAGGCCACAACAATTCATAGATTGTTAGGTGTTCAACAAAGAAACGAACATGAAACAGAGTTTGTGCATAATGAAAAAAACAAATTAAAATTTGATGCTGTTGTTGTGGATGAATTCTCCATGGTGGACACCATGCTTTTTAATGCTCTTTTAAAAGCTTTAAAGAGAGACTGTAGGTTAATTATATCGGGAGACTTTAACCAGCTACCTTGCATTTTAGCGGGTAATGTTTTAAAAAATTTATTGGAAAGCAACACCTTGGAATTTTTGCATCTTAATAAAATTTTTAGGCAATCTCAAAAAAGCTTAATCGTTACAAATGCTCATAATATTATGAACGAAAAACCTTTGATTTTAAACGAAAAAGGTAAAGATTTTTTTCTAATTGAAAGAAACACTCCAAACGAGATTGTTAACACATTAATTAGTTTAATTAAAAACAAACTTTCTAAAAAATTTAATTTAAAGAAAGATTTACAAATAATTTGCCCATGCAAAAGGGGCATAGTAGGAACCATTGAAATTAACAAAAGGCTGCAAAATGTTATGAACCAAAACAAAGAAACAACAGAAGAATTTTCTTATGGGTTTTATAAGTTCAAAAAAGGGGACAAGCTCTTGCAAACCAAAAATAATTATGATATTTCCTGGGAGAAAGAAGATGAAAAAGGAGAAGGAATTTTTAATGGAGAGATTGGAGAAATTTTAAAAGTAAACAAAAAAGAAAAGAATTTTACTATGAATTTTGATGGAAAAATTGCAGTTTTAGATTTTTCAATGGCAAAAGATTTGGAGCCTGCTTGGGCCATAACCGTGCACAAAAGCCAGGGTAGTGAATTTTTGGTTGTTTTAATGCCAATTTTTTTTAAGGAGGGAGAGTTTTTTAGTAAAAATTTGCTTTATACCGCCATTACTAGAGCTAAAAAACTTTTAATTTTAATTGGAGTTAAAGAAAAATTAGTTAAGATGAGTAAACAGAAAAAAATTAATTTTAGATATAGCGCTTTAAAAGAATTTTTAATTGATGAAAATTCTAGCGCTAACGATTAATTAAAAATTAAAAATTTAAAAAATATTGCTAGGGAAATTTTTAAGAATGATAAGTATATTATATTTATTGCAGATATTTTAAGAGATTGTGTTTTAAAAAAGGGGAGCTAAATGTGTTTTTTAAAAAAAGAAAAGAATGCCCTTATTGTGGAGTGCAAATTAACGGATTTATTGCTTGTTTGGAATGTTTAAAAGATTTAAAAAAACTAGCTAATGAAAAATCTGGCAAAACAAAGCATTGTTCTAGTTTTACTGCTCCTTTTTTATATAAAGACATTGTAAGAGATGCTATTTTAAATTTTAAATTTCATGAAAAAACAGAGTACTGCAAAAGTTTTTGTTATTTTATGTCTTCTTTTAATTTTAGTTATTACGATATTTTAGTTTATGTTCCAAAGTTTGAAAAGGAGTTTAATTCTTCAAAAGAAATTGCAAAAGTTTTAACAAAAAAAATTAACGTTAAATTTTGTAAAGACGGACTAAAAAAAATTAAACCTACAAAAAGCCAGCATAGCTGCAAATTTAAAGATAGGTTTTTTAATTTAAAAGATGCCTTTAAAGGAGAACCGAAAAGGCTACATGGAAAAAATGTTTTAATTTGTGATGACGTTATTACAACATCTAGCACAGTTGAAGAAGCCGCAAAAGCAGCAAAAAAGGCAGGCGCTAAAAGTGTTGGGGCTATTTCTTTTGCAGCGTCCGAAAAACTTTTTTAAAATTTAAAAAATAAACAAATTTAAAGGAGAACCAAAAAGGCTACATGGAAAAAATGTTTTAATTTGTGATGCGTTTTACAAC
>CAMZAK010000031.1 GCA_947304245.1 uncultured Clostridia bacterium | reverse complement strand
TTTAAATAGTCTTTGTATAAGTTTATTTGGTTTTTTAAAGTTTCAATATAAGTTTTTGCATCTTTATCTGTAATTTCTCCTTCTTTATTAACAAAACCTAAGTAACCGCATATATTATAAAGGTTACTTAAAGCATTCAATATTTCTTTTAATGTAGCAGGAACATTTTCAATTTTTAACTTACAAGTATTTATTAATGAAGCTCTAAAATTTGTAACAAACACGTAAAGGTTAGAACGACGATAAGCTAAATAATTAATTTTCGAATCATCTTCTTTTAAAGATTTATTTTTTAACTGGTTTATGAGATATTTAGAAAAATCTTTTAAAAAAGGGTTTTTTAACATTTCTTCTAGTTTATTTAGTTTTTCTTGTTCTTTTGGTTCTTTAAACTGAATGGTTTTTTGAACTGATTTGGTGAAGTTATTAAAATTATTGTTTTTTGTATTTGTCTTTTTTATTTTTTTACCTAACATTGAATTATCGTTTATGTTATTATTTAAAACCTGTGCTTTTTTTTCATCAGATATGTTTGATACGGTTTCAATAAAGTTATCTGTATTATTGATATTTTCAAAGTTATTAAAAATGTTATTAAAAAAATTATTGTTTTGTGTGTTATTATTTGCAGATTCTTCTAGTTGTATTGATTTGGGTAAATCATAATTATTATAATTATTATTATTTTCCATAAAAACATACCTTCTTTTTATAATATTCACATTTTATTCTACAATATTAGACAAAATATTACAACACACAATTTTTTCCAAGACATAATTAAAAACAGAAATGAAAAATTCATTCCTGCTTTTGTTTTTACTATGGCTTTAATTAAAAAGAAAATAATAGTTGAAAAAAAACAATAATTTATTTAAAATAAACTAAAAAGTGAACATAAAAACATGTAGGAAAACATATGGAAAAGTTATTAGCTAAAGTTTTAAACAAAGAAGAAATTTCAAAACAAGAAGCTTTAAGTTTGTTTGAAAAAGACCTACCTTCCTTAATTAGAGCTTCTAACATTGTGAAAAAACATTTTAAAAAAGGAAAGCTTCATTTTTGTTGTGCTGTTGGCTTAAAAATTGGCAACTGCAGCCAAAATTGTGGGTTTTGTGCTCAGTCTGGGTTTTATGAAACCAACATTTTAAAAAAAGAATTTTTAGAAAAAGATTTATTCTTAAAATTTTTAAAGGTAAACTCTAATGAAAACATAAGTTCAATTGGGCTAAACACTAGCACGGGTTACTACTGTGAAACAAATAAAGAATATTTAAAAAAGATGTATTCTTACGTTTTAAAAACATCGCACTTAAAAATTTGTGCTGCACATGGCATTTTAAAAAACCAAGAAGAAGCAAAAGAGCTAAAAAGGATGGGGGTTTTTAAATATGAGCACAATCTGCAAACTTCCGCAAATTTTTTTAAAAACATTTGCACAACACATAAGTTTAGTGAAAAGGTGAGCACAATAAAATATGCTAAAAAGGCAGGGCTTTTATGTTGTTCTGGCGGCATTTTAGGAATGGGGGAAACAAAAGAAGACCTGATTGATTTAGCCTTTACTTTAAAAAAGTTAGGAATTTCTTCCATTCCTTTAAACATTTTAACTCCGGTGAAAAAAACACCTCTAGGAGAGTTAGGGGTTAAAATTAGCCAAGAAGACGTTTTAAAAGCTATTGCAGTTTTTAGGTTTGTTTTGCCTTCTTCCAATTTAATTCTTGGGGCTGGTAGAAGTTTTTTAAAAGAAAAGCTAAGGTTAGCCTTTTTTGCAGGGCTAAATGGAATGGTTGTGGGCAATCTTTTAACCTTTAAGGGAGACGAAGTTTTAAAAGACATTGAGATGGTTAGAGGTTTTTGTTAAATTTTAAAAATTGGAGTGGTTAAATTGAGGTTTGGGCAGATTAGAAAGTTTGATGTTGCTAATGGGCCTGGAATTAGGGTTTCTGTTTTTGTTGTGGGATGCCCTTTGCGGTGTAAAGGCTGTTTTAATGAAGAATATTGGAAAAAAGACGCCGGGAAGGAATGGACAAAAAAAGAAGAAGATTTCGTAATTGAAAGGTTAAAATTAGAGCAAATTGAAGGGCTTTCAATTTTAGGAGGAGAGCCCCTAGCGCAAGACTTAAATTTAAACCGTTTACTAAAAAGAGCAAAAGAGGAGGTTAAAAAAAACATTTGGCTTTGGAGCGGGTTTGTTTATGAAGAATTAACTCCACGGCAACTTGAAGTTTTAAAATATGTGGATTTTTTGGTGGACGGGCCGTTCATTTCTGAAAAAAAAGACTTAAACTTAAGGTTTAAGGGCTCTTCAAACCAGAGAATTATTGATTTAAACAAAACAAGAAAAGAAAATGCTCTTATTTTGTGGGACGAAGAAACTTAAAAATTTACTAAAAAGTGCAAAGGAGGAGGTTAAAAGAATATTTGGTTTTGAGTGGGTTTGTTAATTATTAAAATTATTGTTGCAATATTATAACATTTTTTGTAAAATAATGTCAAAAAAAAACAAAAAAGGAGTTTTAAATAATGCAGAATAATAATTTTAATAATAGTTCACATAAGATAGATTACATAAGTTTTTTAGAAATAAGAACAAATGTTCTTGGTAAGTCTATTTTTAAAGATTTTGTTAAAGGGGTTAGAAATAGGGAAAGTCAGCTGCTTGAAAAATGGAGTAACTTAGAAAATAATGAATTAAATTATGAACAGTTTAAAAAAGATATAACAAAAAAAATAGAGGAAATGAACCTTGTGTTTAAAGAAAATTCTAATTTTAAAGATTTTGCTTTACAGGAAAAAATGCATGGTTTAATGCAAGAAACAACTAAAATTTTAGATGATTTTGAAAAAGAAATTAATAGAATTGAATCTTTACAAAAGCAAACAAATGAAATAAATATTAATTCAAATGAAAGTTCGTCTTATGATGTTAGTGTTGACGAGTTAAAATTAGATATTAAACCTTCTAATAATGATATAAATAATAATGATATAAATTTGCAAAATAATAATTTAATGCAGATAGATGATGAAGATAATAATAGCTTAAAAGGTGAACTAATTAAACATGAAGATGTTAAGCTAAATAATAGTTCAGATGAAAATTCGTCATATAATGTTAATGTTGAAGAGTTAAAACCAGTAATTAAACCTTCTAATGATGATGAAAATTTGCAAAATAACAATTTAATGCAGATAGACGATGAAGATAATAATAACTTAAAAGATGAACTAATTATTCCTAAATGTAATAATGTTGCTTTAAATAATTTAAATGAAAAAATAAAGTTATATATTAATGGTTTTCTAATTAGCAAAGTAAAAAATTTATTGGAGATTTGTGATAGATATTTAGAAAAGTTTAAGGATGAGGAATATTTAATTAACCTATTGAGAAAATATGTGAATAAAATTAAAAAAAATAAAAATAAAGATGTTACTATTCCGTGTTTGTTTCGTGATTCTAAATATATAGGGCAATATAGATATATATTAAGATTAATAAGAAAGAATAGCAAAATTCATGATAAAAACAAATTTAAAAATGAACAAAACAAACTCAGAATTATTGAATATTTTTATTACATATTGTGTGCTAAGGGATGGGTTAACCAACATGGAAGAATAACAAATGAAAATGCTTCTAAAGATTTTGAAAGTTTAACAGATTTTTTAGAGCAAAGCTATTTAAAATAAACAATAAAATTATTATTTTAACAAAGATGAGAATTTTTCATCTTTGTTTTTTATATTTTTCTAGATAATGTATTGTAATTTTATAGAAAATATTGTAAAATAAAGTCAGATTTTTACAAAAAAGGAGAACAAATTTATGCAAAACAATAATGATTTTAACAACATTAACACCATAAACATTTCTAGCTCTGTTCAAGAAACAGAAACTGCTACTATTAGTTTAGAAGATCAAAAATTAAGAAATCAACTAAAAGATATGTGTAAACAAAAGGATGCTCTAATGGATGAAACAAACAAAAAATATAAGTTCAGAATAAAACACTTTCCAACTAGAGCAACTGTTACTTATAAGGACAATAAAAATGAAAACAACATTACTATTTCGCTACAAGAATATTACGATAATGTTATTTCTAGAGTACGTAAGTTAATGTTTGAAATAAATGATGGAATAAATATACATATCAGTTTTAGAATTAAAGAGTCGGAAAAATCGAAAAAAGCGAAAAAAGAAAAAGGAAAAGTAAATATTTTTGGAGATGAAAAGTTTCTTAAAGAAAAATTTAAACTTTATGAAAAATTGTTTTTTGTTTATGATTATATGGAAGACTTGGTAAATTTTTATGTTGATTTTTTCAATAAAATTAAAAATGAAGACATTAAAAAAACAGAACAAATTGATGTAAATGATTTCGAAATTAAATTTTTGGAAAAATTGGATTTTGTGCGTAAAAAAGATAAAGAATTTAAAGATGCATTAGAAGAATATAGAGTTAAAAGAAAATACCCTGTTCCTGAAGAAGAAGATTTAATTTTTCGTGAAGATATTGAAAAATATGGTGAATATTTAAAAAATTCTGAATATTGGTTTAATATAAATGTGGACAAATTACGAAAAGCAAACGAAAAAATAAAAAGAATATATGAAAATTCAGCTACATATCTTAAAGAAACAGAAGATTATAATAAAAAAAGGTATAAAGATGTAACTAATTATGTTAAAACCAAAATTGAATTCTCTGATTTTACATCTTTTGAATTATTTGAGAATGGAGAATGTAAAAAAGGAAAAAAGAAAGAGTTTATTAATTTTCTTAAAGATGTGGACCGTTGCATTAACTTTATAAATAATTTTATAAATCAATTACAAAAAGACAGTTTAAATTTTAATGCCAAAGAATTTGAAGTTATTTATAAAGCAGAAGACGAAGACTCAAAATTAAATAACATTGTTGAAGAAGAAACAAAAGAAAATTGGAGAAGAAACAAAAGAAATTGGAGAAGAAACAAAAGAAATTGGAGAAGAAACAAAAAAAACAATATAAATAGTTTAGTTAAAGAAATAAATGAAAAATTTAACACTACACAAGAAGGCATCCCTAATGATGTTAATCTTTTACTAAAAAAAGAAAATGAATTACTAAAAGAAGTAGTGTTGAAAGAAGTTGCTGAAGATAACGAAATTGTTAAAATCTCTCCATCCAGCTATTACGCTTTGCTTTCAAAAAGAGTAAAAAGTTTTACAACTAAACTAAACATTCTAATTAATAAATGGAATTACTATGCTAAACAAAAAGTGAATAAAAAATTTGTTAAAGAAAAGATTGAAATTAATGAAAAAATTTTTAAACTTTGTGAAGATTTAAACCAAATAATAGAATTTTATATGGGTTATTTTAATCTTATTATTAAAAAAATAAACACAAATAAAGAAGCAAACCATGATATGAATAAATTTGAAAATAAATTTTCAGAAAAATTAGAATCATTAGAAGAAAACCTTGTGGAAATTGAAAACAAAATAGAAGAATTTAGAGAAAACCAAAGCATTGCTTTTTTTAAAAACAAAGAATCAAAACCTAAAATAGATTTAAATGGAACCACTCCTTTTTCTAGTTATGTTTCTTCTGAAGAATCTAATTCCTACAACGAAGATGAAAATGAAAATGAAAATGAAAATGAAAATGTTATTATTAATATAGAAAGAGTGCCACTATTTGAAAAATCACAGTATTTTGAATCATTAAATGATTTAAAATTATTAAAAAATCTTATTAAAATTGAAAATATTAAAGAAACTGAAATCTTTAATGATGCGGAAAATTACTATAATAATTTAAAAGAAGAAAAAGTTCCACTTCAAGATATTTTGAATGAACAAATAGATGAAATTAACAACAATGAAAGATTAAATGACAAATTAAAGAAAGCAGAAATAAGAGATATTAAAAATATCAATAATAATAATAAATATGAAAAAACAGATGCCATTAATATTGCGGGCGTTATGGTTAGAGGAAAAGATGATGCTTACATGAAAAAACAAAAAAGAAAAATTATTAATATATTTGATGAATTTTTGAAAGGGCGCAATACTGAGCCAAGAAAACTTAACATAACCAAAGAAGAAGAACTTAAAATAATAAACATGGTGAATGCAGATGAGTTATTAAAAAATAACCACAACTATGAAAAAATACGTTCTGGGATTTTATCTAAACTTTCTAATATTGATGATTTTGTGTATGCCGTTGGAATAACTAAAGAAGAATTAGAATTATTTAAAAAATCTGAGTTTTATAAACCCGAAGTTATTGAAAACATAAAAAAGCTTATTTATATGGCTGAAACAAAAAAACTACCCAAACAAGACATAGAAACATTGGTTAAAGCAATAGAAAAATATAAATATCTTTTTAAAGAATTTTTAAACATTAACGATAAAGGTTTTGTTAATGAAAAAGGAGAAATAACTTCTAAGTTTGAAATAACAAGTGCAGAATCTTATAAAAATAAATTTAAAGAAATAATTAAAGAAATTGAAAAAAGCATTATGGAATTAATGGTTAAAACTAAAATTATAGAAAAAAAATAAACAATAAAATTATTATTTTAACAAAGATGAGAATTTTTCATCTTTGTTTTTATTTTAATAAGAAATGCATTGTAAATTTGTATATTATTTTGTAGAATAAAGGCAGATTTTATAAAAAAAGGAGATTTAAGTTTATGCAAAATAATAATATTAATAATTTTTTTAATAACGATATCAATAATCTATTTGAAATAATACAAAGAGAAAGAGATGATACAGATTATTCTAATAACCCTAACCAAACAACATTTCCAGTGATTAATGACATTAAAAAATGCAACCAAAAAATACGTGAATTAGAGGCTAAGTTTAATGTGAAATTAGCAACTTCATTAGAGAATATTTCAAATGATGTTGTGGTTTTATTGCCAAAAAACAAAATCTCACAAATTAACCTGGATGGGAAAGTTGAAAATGTTAAATATTCTCTTTTAGAATATTGTAAAAATGTTAAAGAAAGGTTACAAAAATATAAAGAAAATTTTTCTAATATAGAAAAAAAATTAGATGAATTTAATAAGAGTGAATCTATTAAAATATTTGAAGAAGATTGGGAAGATTATGTTAAAGAGGAAGTGGCAAGCAGATTTTTTGAAGAGAAATTTAATATTTTTCAAAAAGTTTATGATTTATTTAAAGAAAGAGATTTTTTAGTAGAATATTACATTAAATTTTTAAACAAAATTGAAAAAATAGAAGTTGAAAAAACAAAAGAAATTGATGTAACCTCTTTTGAGGATGAATTTTCAAAAAAACTAAATTTGTTATATTGTTATAATAAAGATTTTGAAAAAGAAGTAGAAAAATTCATTAAAAAAAATGCTTTTATTACAAAATACTCGGAAGATTATAGGGAATTAACAAAAAAAATTGATGATGTTTTTTTTAAAATAAGTAATAACTTTGAATTTGATATGGGAATGTGGACAGAAACGCCTTTAAAACTTTTTTGGTTTGAACAAGAAGAAGGGGGAGTAAATCGTTATAATTATCCGGCTGATTATATGGTTAGTGAAGTATATAAATCATTTGAGTTAATTAAAAATATTTTACAAGATCTTATAAAAAAATATGAATTATTAAAATTAAAAATATATACCCCAAAATTTGTTAGAGAAATAAGTGTTATTAATAATGAGTTTAATAATTTAGCTAAAGATTTTAATTCAGCATCAGATCTTTCAATTAATTATTTTAATAAAATTAAAGATAGGATTTTAAAGGATGAATTTAAAAACGCAGGAGAAATAGACATAACCACATTTAAAGAAGATTTAGAAAAAAGAATGAATTCAATAGTTGCTAGAGCTAGAAATATTGAAAACTACATAAAAGAGGCACCGTCAAATAGTTTAAAAGATCTTAGTGCAGATTTTTTTATTTATAATCCCACAATATTCGATTCAAAAAAATATAGAGAAAATGAAGTTGAATATTTATTAAAAAAAATAACTGAAAAGTTAAATATGCCAATAGTAAATATCCCGAGTAAAATTGTTTTCTTATTGAAAAAAGATCAATTACCGAAAAATTATAAATTCGAAAAAGAAGAAAAAGGGAGATATTTTAAAATTTTTGCATCAAAATATTTTAATTATCTTTTAACTAGGTTGAAACAGTATGCTAAAAAATTAAACGAATCAATAAATTCGTGGAATAATCTTGTTAATAAAAATAGAGAAGATGTTGTGAAATTTTCTAAAGAAAAATTTGAACTCTCTGAAAAACTTAAAAATATTTGTAAAAATTTAAATTCTGTAATAGATAATTTTTATGTTTATTTATATGATGAGGTTAAAAACATAAACCCTAAAAAAGTAAACGAGTTTGATTTAATCTTTTTTGAAAATAATTTTTCAAAAAAATTAAATTCATTATATGAAGGACTTTCAGATTTTGAAAAAAAACTAGAAGAAGTTAAAAACATTAAAAAGTTTTTAAAAAATGCACTTTCTAAAAACAAACAAGATTACTACTATTCTTTGTTAAATAATTTATTAAAAACTAGGAACAATTTAAAAAGAAATTATGATTATTTAATTAAAAACTCAAAAAAACCAGAAGAATTCAACAAAGAGCAATTTGAAGTTTTAATTGAAAAAGCTGATGACATACTTAGAGAAACACCAAACTATTCTAATTTAATTGAAGGGGAATTCACAAAAGAAGCAAAAGAAAAATTAGATGAAATGGAAAAAGAAATAAAATCTTGTTTGGAAGATATTTCAAACTTTATGGATTGTTTAAAAGTTAACAAGAAAGCGTTTATGGA
>CAMZAK010000030.1 GCA_947304245.1 uncultured Clostridia bacterium | reverse complement strand
TTAAAATTGAAAAAAATTTAATTGAAAATGAAAATGAAGGAAGAGAAGTTAAAAATTACATTTTAAAAAACGTTATTAAAAAAAATAACGGAGAATTTTTAATATACGAACATGAAAAATCTGGTGCTACATTTTTAATTTCTTCTAATTTAAAAAAAGGGCCTTCTTACTCTGGAGTTCATTTTAAATTTTTAGCTAACAAAAACAGTGTTGGCGTAGCACATGCACTTGAACACTGTTTGTTTTGCCCAATAATTAAAAAAATAGAAGACGTTCACAGTATGCCAGAAAGAGCATTACCAATGTTTTTAAATTCCGCTTCAATGGCAGAAACGCCATATTACTATTCAGGAAGTGGGTTTAATTTACAGGTTAACGTTTTCACTCCTGAAATTGTTAACATCATTTCAAATGAAATGCAAAACCCAACATTTTTAAATGATGACGGAAAAACATTTAACGCAGAGAAAAAAAGAATATCTTTAGAAATGGGTTCTAAAGATAACTTCTTCGAATCAGGTGAATGTTATGAAATAGAAAAAGAAAGATTCATGGGAGGAATGTTTAATAGTGGTGGCGACGCTGAAAAAATAAACTATGAACAATTAAAAAAAGAATTTAAAGAAAATGTTATCCCCGCAAATTGTTTAATTTCTTTTTCTAAAGACAGAAACCCTAACTATAAAGAAATTATGCAACAATTTGATGAAAAATGGCTCAAAAACTTTAAAAAGCCACAAAACAATAATTTAAATAAAAATTTGAATAGTTTAGTGCAAACAATACCTCAAAGAGAAATTGAATGTGAAAGGTATGATTGGTTTAAAGACTACAACCCAAAAACAGATGGAGGAGATCCATCAAAAAAACCAAAAGATTTAGAAAGTAAATTTAAAGCAAGGCTTATTTGGGATTTGAAAAATTTAACTCCAGAACAAAAAGATGTTTTCAGGTTAGAAAGTCATGTTTTTAGAGTTTTATTTGAAGAAAAAATAAAAAAAATGGGGTACGATTTAATTGATATTAATAATCAAAGAGATGTAACAGAGTTTGACCCAATAACATTTGATGAAAAATTCTTTATAGATTTTTACGGGAGCAATAAAGAAAAATTTAAAAAAGAAGTTTTAGAAAAAAATGCTAAAGAACTTTTAACTAGTTTTTATGAATATTTGAATAATGCTTTAAGTAAAAAAGATAAAGCTTCTAAAGGAGCATTATATTACATATATACGCCATTTCCTCTTCATTCAGATATTAATGACATGGGAATGTATAGAGGGAATTCTATACATGCATACATAGAGAAAAGTTTTGAATTTTCTAACAATCCAATAAGTGAAAAATATTTTAACATTAAAAATGGAAAAGTTTTAACCTCTTCTGAAGATGTTATTAAAAATGTTGAGAAAAATAAAGATATATTTAAAATTTTAATTAATAATGCACCAAATTATGTGGACAACATAACATTTACAAATAAGAAAAAATCTAAAAAAAAAGAAAATTTTGTTAAAAAAAACTACGAATTCCCATTAAAATTTAATTGTTTTTCTAAGGCTGGTTCTAAATATGTTAATGATGAGAACAAAGAAAAAAATTTAAAAGAACAAATAAAAGCAGACTTTATTGAAGCTTTACTATTTAAAAATTTTCTATATAAAAACTTACATGAAAAGGGTTTGGTTTACAATACAGATTTACATTTTAACAGAAATGAAATTTCAATAGACCAAAAAGAATATAAAGATGTTGAAAAATACCTTTTAAATGATTTTAAAAAAGAAGTTAAAAACTACAAGCCAAGTTCAGAAGAAATTTTAAAACTTAAAGAAAACTACATTAAAAACATTAACCATCTAATTGAATTTGAGAAAAATTTTATTAAAGAAAAGGAAAATTTATTAGGTAAAAAAATAAAATCTTTAAACAAAGTTGAAGATGAAGAGACAATAGAAATTTTAGACTCTTTAACGGAATTTAAAAAACAAAATAATTTTAAGCAGGTGGGATGGCACAAAACTCTTTTAGAAAAAGGTGCTAGAAAAATTGAGGAAGATAAAAGAATTCCTTATGATAAGGAACATCTTCATTTAATTGAAAATTCTAAAAAAAAGATTTCAGAATTAAAAGAACTAAAAAAAGAAGCTGAAAAAATAACCTATGAAGATATTTTAAAAGAATTTAAAGATGCTAAATTTTCTGAAAATTCTAAACTTAAAGAAATAATAAATAAAAATGAAAATAAGAGTATTAAAATTGCAGTAAAAGCTTAAAATTAAAAAGTTCACAAAAATAAAAAATTCACACAAATTGTTTTTAGTTTGTGTGAATTTTTTTACAAATTTTTTAATTAGAATTAGATATAATTTTTTTAAGTTTAATTAAAATTAATTTAAAATATTTTTATAATTTTAAATGTTAATATTTTAAAATAAAAGGGGAGTATAGCTAAATGAAAAAAATAAAATTTTTAAAGCTAAAAGGTTTAATTTTTTCTTTAATTATAGCTAACATTTTTTTTAACAGTTCTTTTAAAACATTTGCAATGAGTTCTAAAGAAAGAAAACCTGTTATTAATAAAAACTTTCAGGAAGACGTTGAAAACCAAGAACTTAAATATTTTTTCATTCCAATAGAAATTAAAAGTTTTGATGCTAATGTTTGTTTAAAAAGAGTTGTAGCATATTTTTTATCTGAAAAATTAACAGAAAAATTAAATGAAAAAAAAATAACCAACAAACAAATAGAACCTTTCTTTGTTAAAGAAGGCTACATAGGCATGATTTACACTAACGAAGAAACAAAAGAAAAAATTTTTAACTACATTGAAAAAATATATAAAAATTTCATTAAAGAAATAATAATTTCAAAAACAGAATTTAATGAATTGAAAAGTTCTATTAAAAAAGAAATAATTAAAAATTTAACCCTTGCAAAAAAACAAGGGCTTAAAATTAATAATTTTTTAAAATCTATGGAAAACTACATAGAAAATATTGAAAAAATAAATAACAAAAAAAGTAACATTAATAAAAATTTAACATTTAAATTAACAGAAGAAGTTAACAAAGGTTTGCTTTATAATTTTTATTGTAACATAATAATAGGGAGAGTGGGCTATTTTGTTCCTGTTTACAATAATTTTAACGAAATGCTAGAAAACAAAGAAAAGCTTAACAAGTTTTGGCAAAAACATTCCAATAAAAATTTTAATGAACCCTTAAAAGAGCCAATAGACTTAGAATATGTTAAGGACTTTAAAAATAATCTTGTTTTGCCTAGTTTAAGTGGAATTGTAACATACAGCATTTTTAATAATAAAATGCTTGCAAACATAGATGAAATAACATTTGAAGATTTAAATAAAACCATAAAATCTGCAGAATTAGTAGATTTTAATAAATATGAAAAAGAACAAAAAACATATAACGAGCTACAAAATAAAATTAAAGGAGTTTAAATAATCACCTAACTAAAATTTTTTCATCTAAATCTTTTAAATTTATAAAAGAAATTTTAGATGAATTTTTTTCTTCAGAATAATAGTGCCTTAAAATTTCATCATACTTTTTGCCTTCCAATGCAAAAACCATTGCTCCAATTTGACTCATTCCAACTCCGTGGCCTTGACCAAAACATTCAAAAATAATGTCTTCACCTTCAATTTTTGTATTAAAAAATGAAGAAGAAAGTTCTAATTCTTTTTTTAATTTTTCTCCGCTAAATTTAACTCCGAAAATTTCTACTTCATTTATGTAACCACTTTCATACTTAGAAATTATTTTAACAATTTCGTTTTTATTAGAAGGCATATTTGCATTAGACCCAATTTTTTTTATTGTTTTAAAAGTTTCATTAATGTTTTTTTTATAAACTTTCTTAACAGTGTTTGCATTATTAACAATTGAATTAGCCTCTGGAAACTTTTTCAAAAAATCTTTTTTTTCATTTTCACTTTCACTTTCAAATTTTTGCAAAAAATCCACCTCAGGGCTATAAACACGTGGGTAGTATTCTAAATGATTTTTTTTATCGTTATTTCCCCAAATTTCTTGGTTTTCTCTAGAAGTTCCTGGCATAGAATTACAATAAACAGGATTAAAAATATTTCCATTGTAAAGTATTATTTTTGAAGTCAACCCTTCATTTTTTAAATTTTGTACTAAATTTTCTTTCTCTTCACCATAATTTTTAATTCTTTTTTCTCGAGGAATATAAACCTGATATTTAGTGCTACTAACATATTGTTTATTAATTCCAAACGCATTTATTGCAAAAGTTGCAGCAGCAACCATTTGAGCTTTAATTGCTTCAATTGGGGCATCTAACCCAATTTCTTGCGCTGCAACACCTATAACATATTCACTAAATGGGATATTTATAGTTTCACCTTCATGCCCTTTATTTACTTTATCATCATATTTTAAAGTTATTTCAAAATCTTCTCCTTTTCTAATCTTATCTAAAGTTTCTCTATCATTTGCCAAGTAAAAACCTCCATTTGTTTTGTGTTTTGAAAAAAAATCTAAATTTGGAGTAATGAAAATATTTTCTGCATTAATTTTAAAAGAATTTAAACAACCAATTGCAGGAGTTAATGTGAAAAAAGAAGAAAAAAAAAGATATTTTTTAATTTTATTTATTTTGTTTTTATTTTTAGAAAGCATTTTTAAATTTCCCTTCATTTAATTATATTTTTGTTTGAAATTGACATAAATTTTTAACTATAGTAGAATTATAATTGATATTTAACTTATATTTTTAAAATAATATGTGTTAATTTTAAAAAATATGTCTTAAAAAGTAAAATTTATGTAAATTATAACAATAAAGTAATATATTATCAACCGTATAATTAATAAAAAAAGGTGAAATTTATGTTCTCTAATTTAAACAATAATTCTAATAAAAAAAAAGAAGCTATTAATCTTCTTTGCAAAGAATTCATAAAAAATAACCATATTGAACCCAACCTTTTTTCAACCTTAAATGTTAAAAGGGGACTTAGAAATGCAGATGGAACTGGAGTTTTAGCTGGCTTAACTTTAATTTGTAATGTTCATGGTTACGTAATAGATGAAGGAGAAAAAAAACCAGAAGAAGGTAAACTAATTTATAGGAATTACAAAATAAACGACATAATAGAAGATTGTGTTGAGAACAAAAGATTTGGTTTTGAAGAAGTAGTATATTTACTATTATTTGGAAATTTACCAAAAAAAAAAGATATTGAATATTTTAAAAATGTTTTAGCAATGCATAGAGAACTACCAGAAGGATTTTTAGAAGATGTAATTCTAAAAAGACCTTCAAAAAACATAATGAATAAGATGCAATCTGCATTATTAACACTATATACATACGACGATTTTGCTGATGTAACATCAATTGAACAAGAACTAAGAAAAGCTATTGAAATAATAGCTAGAATGTCTAACATAATGATTTCAGCGTACCAAGCAAAATGTAGAGCTTTTAACAAGGAAAGTTTGGTTGTTCATTCAATTAATCCTGAAGAAAACATTGCTCAAAGCATTTTATCTACTTTAAGGTTAGATAGGAAATACACTTTTGAAGAAGCTAGCCTTTTAGATATATTATTAATGCTTCATGCAGAACATGGAGGAGGAAACAATTCAACCTTCACATGCAGATGTTTAACTTCAACAGGAACAGATGCATATTCTGCTTATGCTAGTGCTATTGGCTCTTTAAAAGGGCCAAAACATGGTGGAGCTAACATAAAAGTTACGCATATGTTAAAAGATATTGAGAAAAACGTTAAAGATTGGACTGATTTAGATGAGTTAGAAAATTATCTCGTAAAAATTTTAAAAAAAGAAGTAGGGGACAAAAGCGGTTTAATTTACGGAATGGGGCATGCAGTATACACCAAATCTGATCCTAGAGCTATTATTCTTAAAAATGCAGCTAGAAAACTAGCAAAAGGAACAAAATTTGAAAAAAAATTTAATTTAATAGAGAATGTGGAAAATGTAGCATCTTCAATTTTTTTAAATAGTGCAAAAAGCAAAAAGGTTATCTGCGCAAATGTGGATATGTATTCCGGATTTGTTTACAAAATGTTGGGCATTCCGTCGGATTTATATACTCCATTATTTGCAACTGCAAGAATTGCAGGTTGGGCAGCACACAGAATGGAAGAAATTTTAACCGCTAAAAGAATTATTCGTCCAGCTTACAAGCCAGTTAACAAAGAAAATAAATATATTAAATTGAACGATAGATAAAAAATTTATATATTTTTTTAAAAATATGGCAAGAATAAGAATTAATTAAAGTAAAGGGAAATTTAATATGAGAAAAACTTTTAAAAAATTAACAATTTTTAATAATGTTATTTTATACTCAATTGCAATAATAATAACATTATTTAGATTTTTACAATTAAAATATTTTACAAATTTTGAACTTGCTTGTAATAACTTCAAAAATAAAGATTTTTTAAATTTTAATGTTAATTCTAAAATTTTGAGTTGTTTTATTATAATTTTAACTTTTATTTATATTCTATATTTATTTTTTTATACAATTAAAAAAAATAAACATTGCTTAAAACATGGAATTTTGCAACTCACTAAACAAAATGATAATAATGATAATATAGATGTTTTTACAAAAACTTTCTTAATTGTTGCAGCATTAATTTCTTTAGTAGGATCAATATCATATTTAAATTCATATAAATCAGAGATGAATATTATTATAATGTTAATTTTTATGTTTCAAATTCTTTTCACAGTTTATTTTTCCTACCTACTTATTTGTTTCCATTTTAATAGATATAGTAAAAAAAATATTTTAAATATTATTTTTATTATACCTGTAATATGGGGAATTATGAGAATTTTTTCAATAAGAATTTTACTAGATTTTTTGTTTTTAACAAGAAGAGAATTTTTATTGTATAATTTAAAAATTGTCACAATAACTGTGTTTTTCTTTTGTTTCGGAAAGTTTTTAATTGGTTTTAATTCTAGAAAAAATGAAAATCTCATTAATTTTTTCGGATATTCTTCAATTTTTTTCACTTTTATTAGTGTTATTCCAAGAATTATATTTTATTTTTTTAACAACAAAGATTTTGAAAATTTTATGGCAAAAAAAGTTTATTTAAAAAACATAGACATATTAAACACTGGTAATTTTATTATTATGGACTTGATTATTTTAATTTTTACTATAATTTCTATGAAAAAATTAACGTCAAAAACAAATTCAAAAATATCATTATTAGAAGTAAGAAAAAAATAGAAAATAAATAATTTATATTTTTAAAATAAAAAAATCAGATAGAGAAAACTTTTTTTCTATCTAATTTTTTTTTCTAATTTTTTTATATTAACTTTTTATAAATTCTTTAGATAATGGATTTTTAAAAACTGCTTCTTTTAACATCTTATTTGAAACATGTGTATATATTTCAGTTGTTCCAACATTTTCATGACCTAAAAGCTCTTTTAAAACCAAAATATCTACCTTCCCATGCTGGTATAGTAACGTTGCTGCTGTATGCCTTAATTTATGTGGAGAATACCCCATTCCAAAAAAACCAGCAGCATTTAACGCGTTTTCCACAATTTTTTGTATTTGCCTAATACCGAGTTTTTTTCCTGTTTTACTAGCTAAGAATAATGCATCTTTATCAACAATTTTTTTTAAATTTTTTCTTTCTTTTTCAATGTAGCTTTTTATTGCATCAACACAAGCATCGTTAATGTAAACTATTCTTTCTTTATTACCCTTACCATAGAGTTTTAAATTGCCTTCTTTTAACTTAAAATCTTTAAATTTAATATTATGAAGCTCTGAAACTCTCATTCCACAGTTTAAAAATAATGTTATTATACAGTAATCTCTATATTTTGTTGCAGAATTATTTTGAGCAGTCTTTTCCAGTAAACTTTTACTTTCATCTATGGAGAGATATTTAGGCAAAGATTTTTTAATTGAAGGAATTTCTAAATTCTCCATAGGATTTTCATCTAAAAGTTTTAAGTTAACCGTCAAATATTTAAAAAAACCTCTTATGGAACTAATCTTTCTTGCTCTAGATTTTGCAGAATTATTATTTTTTTTCATAACAAAATTTAAGTATTCATAAGCATCTAGCAAGGTCATTTTTTTAATTAAATTAATTTTAATATCTGAAATTTTAATTTCACAAAGAGGCAAATCTTTGTACTTAGATTTTTTATTATATTTATAAAACCTAAAAAAATTACGCAAATCTATTGCATATGCCTCCGCAGTTTTTGTAGACCTATTTTTAATTGTTGTTATGTAACACAAATATTGTCTTACTAATTCTGGTAAATCTTTTTCATTTTTATGAAACATAATTAATATTCCTTCAGTAATTTATTTTTATTTTAAGAATAAAATATTAAAAATAAAAAGTCAATATTTAAAAATAAAAATTTTATCTATTTATAAACAACTTATAAAAACTTATAAAATAAAAAGGGAATTTAAATAATTATGATAATACGCTAATAATATTATACTTCGCTAAATAAAAATTTAGCGAAGTATAGGAGATTGAAAATAAATTAAAAAATATAAAAACACACTTTTTGATTAGTTTAAATATTATAAATTAAACGAATTACTTGGAGGAAAATATGACAAATTTAGATAGCTTAAGAGATTTAAATAGTAATGAACTTACAAATTACACAGATGTTGTTGTTAATATCATGACATTAATAAATATTGTTATAACTTCAATAGCTGTTATAACTGAAAAAATAGGGAAAACACAAATTTCAGATTTACTTTATAGCGCAAGTAGCATTTTAGTAATATTCACAGTTATATTATCTTTATTTTTTAGAATTATTTTTAAAAAATCTCCTGCCCTCACTGAAAATAATTCAGATAAAAATAAAAAAATAACCAATATATCTGAAAATAACCTAACAAAAGAAGAAAGAAAAATTGAAGATTTAAAAAACATTAAAAATAAATTAGATACTGAAAATATAAGAAAAATTAAAATATACAATTTATTCTTTTTTATTGTTTTAGCAATTAGCCTAGTCATTACTTTTCTAGAACTTATATTTGAAGATTATAACAATACAAA
>CAMZAK010000029.1 GCA_947304245.1 uncultured Clostridia bacterium | reverse complement strand
TTAACTGGAATTTTTAAAATGTTTTTTGGTATTCTAACATATAAAAGTAACGGAATAAATTTTAAACCAAACTGCATGCTAATAAATAAAGTGTTTAACAAAACATTGGTTAAAACATCTCTTGCAACTTGAGCTAAAATAACTGCCTTATTTAATTAAAACAATTCTACTTTATAGGTTTATTTTTAAGAAATCGCCAAATCTAATTTAGATTTAAATTTATTCAATCTCATGTTTAATTTCAACATATTATCTGATATTTTTTCAAGTTTTTTATCTAAATTTTCTATTATTTTCTTACAATCTCTGTAAGGGTTACTATAATAATAAATATTAACCCATACTTCTATAATCTCTTTAAATAAACCCAACTCTTTTGGTAGAATTTGTTTAATTTTATTATAGTAATCTAAAAGATATTTTTTGGCTTTTTCATTCTCTTTATCATTTTCTTCTGAATCGCTTGAAACATCATCTCTTTCGTATACTTCTTCTTCTTCAACATCTTCGTTGTTGTTTTCATCTAATACCACTGCAAATTGTTTTATTGTTTCGGGTTTATCTTTTAATTCAAATAAAATTTCTTCAAATTTTTGAAATAAATCGAAAAAAAGCAAATCAAATTTATTTCGTTCTTTAATGGTTTTAACATAATTTATTTCATCATAATAAGTTTTGAGTTTTTCTAGCATGCTTTTCAAAAAATTTATAGAAACAATATATTTTATGTTTTCAGCGTTTTGTTGAACATCACCTAATTTTTTTTCAATTTCAGCTATAATTTTAGGAATTTCTTCATAAATAGCTTCTTTAGTATACCTTTGTTTAAAAACTTTAACACTTTGCATTTTTCTTTCTTTTTCATCAACATTTGTTTTATTTGTTTTCTCTTCTTTATTAAAAGTTATTGTGTTCAAATCTTCCAATTTTTCTTCTGAACTAAAAGCATAAAAATCTCTCAAATTAATTAATTTACGGTATAATTTCCTAATTTTCTTATATTCTTGTGCATAGTCAGAACTTTCATCTTCTTCATATTTTTCAATATTCATATAAAATTGATTTTTATTATCTTTCAATATAGTTAAAAATGGCTGTAAGCTTTCATACACATCTAATAATTTTTCATTCTCTTTTGCTAGTAATCCATATCTAAAGGAATTAGATTCTATTAAAATTATTTTTTCATCCCAAATTTTTTTAAAATATTCTATCTCATCTATAATATTCACAAAATTAAGAGTTTTTTCAAAATCGACTTTTAATTCTTTACGTCTATCGGAAAAATTATTAATTATTTTTTCATAATATTTTTCATTCTCTTTTTTAATTTCTTTACTTTTAGAATCAATAGTTCCATATTCTATTATTGTATTTGTTTTTCCATCATCTTTATTTTTTTCATTCTGATTAATTAAAAGATTAATTTCATTAGAATTAGTAGGAGTCTCAATCTTATTTAGCATTTTTTCTTCTATGTTTTCTTTTTGGTTAGATTCATAAAAACTCACTAAATCTTTTAAATTCTCATATAATTTTTCAATAAATTCAAGTTCTATAAAAGATAAATATTTACTTGATTCATAATCTTCTAAGATTTTATAAAAAACATCATCAGAAGATTTTTTATCTTCAAAATCATCTTTTTGCTCATACGCTAAATAAATTTTATTTGAATCCTGTATATGTGATTTTATTTTTTTTAACTTTTTATTTTCTAATTCTAAAATATTTATTTTTTTATTTGCTTTACTATAATTTTTTCTTTCAGCTAGTATTTGTTCTAAAATTTCTTCTAAAACAATATTTTTCAACTTATTATTTTTTTTAATTTTTAATAACTGGTCTATTAAATAGTCTTTTATGTATGAAAAAAGCTCATCATTTTCCTTTTCAATTTCTTCTGAATTTAGAAATATAATCTGATTTTGAGGTTGCACAACTTCCTGTTCATTTTTTAAATTATTATTCATATTAATTTCCATAATTTTTTCCTTTCTTTTATATAAACCCAGACACTTTTACAAGTTTATATTGTTTAGTATCTTATACATTATTCTACATTCTACAAAATTCTATATTATTTTTCAATGGAAATTAATGCTATCCTATTAATTAAACCTTTAATTTTAAAAATCACTTTTTTAAAGTATGTTTAATTTTTTTTAAAAATTTAGCCAAAACCAAAACAACCACTAGGTTAACTGGAATTTTTAAAATGTTTTTTGGTATTCTAACATATAAAAGTAACGGAACAAATTTTAAACCAAACTGCATGCTAATAAATAAAGTGTTCAACAAAACATTGGTTAAAACATCTCTTGCAATTTGAGCTAAAATAACTGCTTTAACACTAAACTTTTTTTTATATAAAATTAATCCATAAATTATGCCGTCTAGCATAACACTAACAGCAAACAAAAAATAAAACCCACCAACAGGATGAATTAAATAACACAATAAATCTCCAAAAAAGCCAAAAACTGCCCCAACAAAAGGCCCAAAAAAAGCTCCAACTAGCAATATGGCAATAAATTCAAAAGATATGCTAACTAACCCCGAAATTTCAACAACTGCCAAATTTAAAACAAACCAAATGCTCCAAAAAATTGCAATTAAGCTTAAATTTTTAATAGACCTTAATTCTTTAAAAGAATTCTTAAATTTTAAAATAAATTTCATTAATAAAACCTTTCAATTTATTATGCCATATTACTTTAAAATATTTAATTTAGTAATTTTTTTTAACAATATTACAATAAATACACTAATAAAACAATTTAAAAAAAGCATAATAACAGATTTTAAAAAACGCTGTGAAAAAGCAACTAAAAAGTTTCCACCATTAAAAATTTGAGAAAGCCAAATTATATTTAAAAAAAAGTGCACAATAAAATCGTTAACAACTGTTGCTAAAACAACTCTTTTAACCTTTAATTTTAGTTTATATAAAAACAAAGCGTAAATTGTTGCACTAACAACACTAGAAACCAAAAAACCAATGTGAAAAAAAAGAGAATACCCAAAAATTAAACTTAAAAAGTAAGAAGTTAAACCAAACAAAAAAGAAGCAAAAAACCCAAAAAAAGCTCCAACAACAATGTAAACTACAAAGCCAAAAGAAATTTGCACACCAGGAGTTATAACAATTCTAAAAGAACTAATTAAAACCTTCAAAACTAAAAGAAAAGATAGTGCGCACAAATTTTTAACACTCTTTATTTCATAAAATGAAGATTTTAAGCTTTTAAACAATGTTTTTCATCTCCTAAAAACAATAAATATGTTAACCATAATTTAGGTTAACATAATTCTAATTATATTAAAAAAACAAATAATTTAAAACTTAATTGCAAAGTTTAAGCCCTTTTGCAACTCTTTTAAAAACAACAACTAAAGAAACAGTTAAAACACAGTTAATTGGTAGAACTATTAATTCTTTTGGAAGTCTAGATAAGAATGCTTTTGAAAAATCATTTTGAAAATACATTTGAGAAAGCCAATATGTGTTTAAAATAACGCAAATTATAATGTCATGCACAATCTGCGTAACCAATGCTCTAGTGGCACTCAACTTAAATTTATATAAAAACAAAGAATAAATTAAAACACTTAAAATGCTGTCAAGTGTAAACCCCCAATGAAAGGGCCCATTACTGCCTATTAAGTAAAAACATAAAATATCCGATAAAAAACCAAAAATTATTGCAACAAACGGCCCAAACATTGTTCCAACAATTATGTAAGCTAAAAAACCAAAACCAACAACCATATAATGATTTATTGTAATTGAACCAACAATTCTTAAAAGCATCCTTAATGCCATGAGAAGAGAAATTATACACAAATTTCTAACACTCTTCATCTCATTAAAAGACTCTTTAAACTTTGAAAACATTTTAACACCCCCAACAACAAATTCTAACAATTTTGAATACATTATAACAAAACATTTCAAAAAATCAAATAATTTTTTATTTCATTTTTTCTTCAATTTTTTTCAATATTTTAGTAATCAAAAAATTTGAAGTTGAAGCTCCCGCAGTAATAAAAACCGTCTTGCCTTTTAAAGAAACATCTAAATTTTCCAAATCTTTTTCATCTTCAACAAAAAAAGTTTTACAATGCTCACTGCAAATGTTAAACAACTTATTGGTGTTAGAGCTTGTTTTGTCTCCAACAACAAAGCAAAAATCAGAAATTTTAGAAAATTTTTCAGCTTCTTTTTGTCTTTTTATTGTTTCAGCGCAAATTGAACAAAAAACCTCTAATTTTTTGCAATTTAATTTTAAATATTCAACGCATTCATTCCAATTTTTAAAATTAAATGTTGTTTGAGAAACAACCAAAACTTCTTCTTCCCTTAAAGCTTCATGCTCATTAAAAATTTTTTTTAGTTCATTTAAATTAGAAAAAACAAAACCGGTTTTTTCACAATAGCCCAAAATTCCCACAACTTCAGGATGCTTTTTGTTCCCTGCAATTAAAATTTTCTTACCTTTTTTAAATTCTTCAAAAACTTTAAAGTGAATTTTTCTAACAAAAGGGCAGGTTGCATCTTTAAAATTAATATTTAAATTTTTAATTTTTAAAAAAACTTCAGGCCCAACTCCATGAGAACGCAAAACTAAAACCTCATCTTCTAACGCTTCTTCAACATCATTTAAAACTCTAACCCCTTTAGCTTTTAAACTTTTAACAACATAATAGTTATTAATTATGTTTCCTAAAACTGCAACTTTTTTCTTTTGTTTTAGTAATTCTTCAACAACTTCTAATGCTTTTTTAACTCCAAAACAAAAACCAGCACTTTTTGCTAAATTTAACATAACCCCTCTTTTAAATTAAAATATGAAATTTAAAAACCTAAGCTCAACTCAGAAAACGTAAACTTTACCCCCCTTTTGCTTTTAATTTTTAAGCAACATAAACATAATAATTATTAATTATATTCCCTAAAACTGAAACCTTTTTCTTTAAAAAAGCCAACACTTTATATTAAAAATTAAGTTATTTATTATTTATAAATTATATTGCTCTTCAACATTTTTCCAAACTTTTAAAGTTACATTTTTAATTTCATAAGAATTTGCCTCTTTAATATTTTCTTTAAACATTTCAGAAACATTAATTTCTTTACCATATCTAACACAAATTCTAGTAAACGGCATCCATCTTCTAAATTTAATAAATTTAGGAAAAATGCTCTTATATTTAACAGAACAAGGCACAACCCCCACATTAGAAGCTACAGCAATTCTTACAAAACCTGTTTTTGGTTTTAAAAATTTTTCATCGTTGCCGTTCATGTGCCCTTCAGGAAACACAGCAACAACATCTCCTCTTTTTAAAATTTCAACAGCTTTTTCAATTGCCAACGTTCCTCCCTTAGAACTCCCCCTATCCACAGGAAAAGCTCCAAGAATTTTTATAATGTTTTTAAATATTGGATATCTAAAAAGTTCTTTCTTTGCCATAAAAAAAACTTGCCTCTTCATATACATTCCAAGAGAAAACACATCTAAATAACTCTTATGATTAGAAATCAACAAAAAATTATAAGTTTTAGCGTTTAATTCTTCTACACCATAAACCTTCATTCTAAAATATATTTTAAATATGACTTTTGAAAAAGCTTGAAAAATTTTATAAAAACTCAAACATGTTCCCCCAAAACAAATTTTTCTGCTAATTTAATTATGCTACTAACGCTCTCCTCAACTGTTAAATTTGTTGTGTTCAAAACCACTGCATCTTTCGCAGCTTTTAAAGGAGAAATTTTTCTTTCAACATCGTTCAAATCTCTTTCTTTAACATCTTTTAAAACATCAGAAAAAGAAACACTAACCCCTTTTAATTTTAATTCTTTAAAACGTCTTAAAGCTCTAACCTTTAATGAAGCTGTTAAAAAAATTTTTAAATCTGCATTAGGCAACACAACAGTTCCAATGTCTCTTCCATCCATTATTAAATTGTTGTTGGCTGCAAAATCTCTTTGTAAATTTAATAAAAATTTTCTAACACAAATATTTTTAGAAATTAAAGAAGCAGCATTTGCAATTTTTTCTGTTCTAATGAATTCATCAACCCTAATTTCATTAACAAAAATTTTTTGAACACCCTCACAAAATTCAACTTCAACGTTGCAACCTTTAAGCTTTTCTTCTAAATTAAAATTAACTTCATAAAAATTAGGGCAACTCGTTAAATGGTAGGCTAATGCTCTATATAACGCTCCGGTGTCTAAATGCAAAATTTTAAGCCTTTTAGAAACCAAAAAAGAAATGCTACTTTTCCCAGCTCCCGCAGGCCCATCTATTGCAATATTAAAAAATTTATTCTGTTTCTTCTTCTTTTTTAAATTCATTAAAATTAAACCTTCTACGTTTTTTAATTTCAGGTTCTTTACCTTTAATCTTAAAATCTTCATCTAAAAAATTTAAAGATTTTAGTTTTTCAATTGCATCTAAAACATTTTTACTAGCAGCTTCATTTAAAATTTTAACATCAAATTTTTTTAATAAATTGTTCCTAAAATTTGAAGAATGAGCTTGTTTAACAGCAATTTTAAAACTTTCTCTTAAAAGCTCATTAGAAACCAACTCCGCTGCCTCTAAAAGCTCTAAAGATTGTTTTTTAACTTCATCGTTAAGCCTGTAAACTCTAGAAGCAGCATTATTTAAAATTTTTGAAGCTTCTTCAATAGCAGTATTTTTTAAATCTTGCTTTTTTTCCTCAAGTTTTTTTAATTGTTCTTCATATTCATTAAGAATTTTTTCTCTTCCTTCTTTAATAATTCCTTTAACTCTTTCTTTTGCTACTGCTTCTGCTTTTTTTATATTTTCCTCAATGTTTGTATTTAAATTATTTAAATTTCTTGTGTTTTCTAATGTTTCTTCTAAATCCTTAACCTTAGATTCTAAAAGCTGCACATATTCATTCTGAGATTTTAAATAATCTTCTTTTTCACTAAAATTTGAATTAACATTTTTATCATAATATTCAACTATCTTTTCTAATTCATTTATTTTTTCTTTATATTCACTAGAAATTATAAGTTCTTCTTCCAGTTTGTTTTTTAATTCTTTATTATACTCCTCGGTTTGTTGTTTTAATTTTTTTATTTCTTCTTCATGTTTTTTAACTAAACCATCTATATATTCCAAAACTTCTTTTTTTTTAAAACCACCAAAAGCTCTAATTCCAAACCTTTGTTCATCTAGCATAAAATTTCTCCTCATTAAGGTTTTAAAACAATAATAAAAATTAATTTTTATTTTTGAAAATGTCTAAAATCTTATCAAAATCTTCCTGCATGCTTTCTAGCCCGTCCTCTGCATCATAACTAGAATTTCCATTTTCAGAATAATCTCTAGCCTCAGAAATTTTTGTTTTTCTAACAGATTTTTTAAAAGCAGTATCAAACCCAGTTGCAATAACTGTAATTCTAATTTCATCTTGCAGAGCTTGATCAAACACTACACCAAAAATTATGTTAGCTTCACTGTCCACACTTCCACTAATGTGAGAAGTTGCAGCGTCTATTTCACCAAACTCAATTGTTGGCGGAGCTGTTATGTTAATTATTAAACCCTTTGCCCCAGTAATTGAAGTTTCTAGTAAAGGACTAGAAATTGCAATTTCAGCAGCGGTAACGGCTTTGTCTTTTCCTTGTGCGCTTGCAACTCCCATGTGAGCGTAACCCGCATCCTTCATTATTGTTTTAACGTCAGCAAAGTCTAAATTAATAAAACCCGATGTGTTAATTAATTCCGAAATGCTCTTAACGCCCTGCTTTAAAACATCATCAGCAGCTTCAAAAGCATTAGCAAAAGTTATTTTTTTGTCCCCTAACATTTTCAAATTTTCATTGGGAACAATAATTAAAGAATCCACAGCTTCTCTTAATTTTGCTATTCCTTGCTCTGCCTGGCGCATTCTAACAACACCTTCAAAATTAAAAGGTTTTGTTACAACACCAATGGTTAAAATCCCCATCTCTCTTGCAATTTGTGCAACAATTGGAGCAGCCCCTGTTCCTGTGCCTCCTCCCATTCCTGCAGTTATGAAAAGCATTTGAGCACCCTGAAGCATGGAAGCTATTTCTTCTCTGCTTTCCTCTGCTGCGTTCTGCCCAATTTCGGGGTTTCCTCCTGCCCCATCTCCTTTTGTTGTTCTAGCGCCAATAGAAAGTTTCTCGTCTGCCTTAGAAGAAAGCAAAATTTGGCTATCTGTGTTTATTGCAATAAACTCAACATATTTCATGTCAGATTCAACCATGCGGTTAACAGCGTTACCTCCACCGCCACCTATTCCAATAACCTTAATGTTAACAGCATATTCTCCTTTAGAATATCTACCAGATTTTGAAGAATCTCTCCTACCTTTTGCAATATCCAATTATTTCTCCTCCTAAAATTTAAATAATATCTTGTTAAGAACATAAACAATAAAAATATTCAAATTTTTAATGCTATTCATAAACTATAAATATATTTTTAAAAATATGCATAATATGTAAAAAATATAACGTTACCCACAAATTCACTATTCAAAATTAATATTAACAGAAACAAAAAATAATTTCAATAATTTTTAATTATAATTTTACAACTTTTAATAACATTTAATTTTACAAAATTGACTAAACCAACAAATAATGATAAAATTAAACCAAATATCGTAATAATTTTAAATAAATTCATATTTTAAAGTTTTAATTAATTCGGGGAGGAAATATGAATAAAACAAAAAAAAATGCTGTGCTTTACATTGTTGTTCCGTGTTTTAACGAAGAAGAAACACTACATTACTCTTCAAAAATTTTAAAAGGAAAATTGGAGTACTTAATTAAAAATAAAAAAGTTTCAAAAAACAGTAAAATTTTTTTTGTGGATGATGGTTCAAAAGACAAGACATGGGAAATTATTTGTGAATTAAATGAAAAAGATAAAATCTTTTCTGGAATTAGCCTTATGAAAAATGAAGGTCAGCAGATGGCAATAATAGCGGGTTTAAACACTGCAAAAAATTATGCCGACATGGTTGTTGTAATGGATGTGGACCTTCAAGATGATGTGAATGCAATAGATGTTATGATTGAAAAATTTTATGAAGGCAATGATGTGGTTTATGGTGTAAGAAAAGACAGGAAAAAAGATACTTTATTTAAAAGAAAAACAGCAGAAATATTTTATAAAATTATGAATTTTCTAGGAGCAAAAACAATTTATAATCACTCAGAATTCAGGTTGATGAGTAAAAAAGTTTTAAATGTTTTAGAAGAATACACAGAAAGAAATATTTTTTTAAGAGGATTAATAGTAGATTTAAAATTTAAACATTCTTTTGTATATTACAATAGAGAAGAAAGAAAATTTGGTGAAACCAAATACCCTTTTTCAAAAATGCTAGAACTTGCATTTAATGGAATAGTTTCTTGTTCCACAAAAATAATAAATATTATTTGTTTAATTGGTTTGTTTTTTTTAATCATGAGCGTTTTCACATTATTTACCTATCTTTTCACAACAGATCATATAATAAGTTGGCTTACTCTAACAATATATCTGTCAACAGGTTTGATTTTAACCTCTTTGGGAATAATAGGAAAATATATTGGAATAATTTTCACAGAGGTTAAAAAAAGACCAAGATATTTCATCTCTAAAAACCTAAATGAAAATTTTAACAATAACCTAAATCTTAAT
>CAMZAK010000028.1 GCA_947304245.1 uncultured Clostridia bacterium | reverse complement strand
AGAATTAATTTTAAATGAAATTAAAAAATTATTAAAAATCTGAAAAATTCACCTTAAAAAATAACCTTTTAACCCTTCCCCCAACGTTTTTTGAAAACCATCAATATTACAAACGCTTTGGTTCTCTCCAAGAAAAAAGCTGCTGTTTTAATTGAAGAAAAAAATTACGATAAAAAATTTTTAATTAAAACCGTAAAATCTTTTTACGAAGACAGAGAAAAATTAAAACTTTACAGTGAAAATGCTTATAACCTAGCTATTCATAACACAAAAGAATTAATTTTAAATGAAATTAAAAAATTATTAAAAATCTGAAAAATTCACCTTTAAAAATAACCTCGCATAAAATATGCTATAACATTATTTAAAAGCATAATATTTTCGGAGGTGCTCTAGTTTTGAAAAAACTAGTAATTTACGGTTCGAAAAAACTAAAAGGAGAGCTAACAGTTCAGGGCTCTAAAAATGCATCTCTTCCAATTCTCATTGCAACAATTTTAACAAAGGGAGAGAACATTTTAAAAAGATGCCCAAATTTGAATGATACAATAAACACCTGCAAAATTTTAACAATTTTGGGTTGTAAAACAAAAAGGCAGGAAAATTCTTTAATTGTAGATACAACAAACCTATATGGTAACGAAATTTCAAAACATTTAATGAGCACAATGCGTTCTTCAATTATTTTTTTAGGTGCTCTTCTTGCACGCTGCAAAGAAGCAATAGTATATCTACCTGGAGGATGTGACATTGGCACAAGGCCAATTAATTTTCACATTAGCGCTTTAAAACAAATGGGCATACAGGTTAAAAAAACAGGTGAAAAACTTCACTGTAAAGTTAAAGGAGAAAAAATTAAAGGAGCTAACATTTTTCTCTCTTTCCCTAGTGTTGGCACAACAGAAAACATAATTCTAGCCGCAGTCACAGCAGAAGGGACAACGAATATTTTTAATGCAGCAATTGAACCAGAAATTGAAGATTTATGCAACTATTTAAAAAAATGCGGCGCTAAAATTAAAGTAACCAAAAACAATAAAAATTCAATATCTATTGAAGGTGTTGAAAAATTAAACCCTTGCACATATAAAATAATGCCAGACAGAATAGTTGCTGCAACAATTTTTTCTGCTGTGGCCGCAACTAAAGGAGAAGTTTTATTAAAATCCATAAAACCAATACATTTAAACCACACTTTAAAAATTCTTAATGAAATGGGTTGTTTAATTAAAACATATGATGATGATAATATATTTTTAAAAATTAAAAAACCTCTAAAAGCTGTAAAAGAAATTAAAACAATGCCTCATCCAGGTTTCCCAACAGACCTTCAACCCATTATTATGGCTCTTTCATGCTTTGCAAAAGGCACAACAATTTTCATTGAAACAATTTTTGAAAATAGGTTTAGGCATGTTCCAGAACTAGAAAAATTCGGAGCAATAATTAAAGTTAAAAATAGAATCTGCGTAACTAAAGGAATTGCTAATTTGCACAGCGCAAATGTTTGCGCAACAGATTTACGTGGTGGCGCTGCTTTAATTGTTGCTGCTATGGGTGCTCACGGCATTTCTAAAATTTGCAATCTTCCTTACATAGACAGGGGTTATGAAAAAATTGAAGAACAATTTTTTAAACTAGGCGCCAATATTTTTAGAAAATAATTTTATTTTTTTAATTTTTATTATATACTTAGTTTAATAGTTTAAACATAAAAAATTAAACTTTAGGAGCCATAATGAAAAAAAGGAAAATTAAAAGAAAGATTAAATATAAAAAGAAAAAATATATGTTATATTATATTTTTTTTGGAATAATATTTCTCACAACATCTTTTTTATTATGTATTACTGTTTTTTTTAACATTAAAGAAATTAACGTTAGTGGCACAACAAAAAATAAAAAAGAAAAAATTTTAGACGTTTGCAAAATAAAAAAAGGAGATAATTTAATTTTAACTAACACTAAAAAGTCTGAAGAAGCAATATTTGAAAACTTTAAAAATTTAGACCATGTAAAAGTAAAAAAAATTTTCCCAAATTCTTTAAACATTGAGTGTGAGGACGCTTCTTTGAGTTTTTATTGTAAAAAAAATAACGACAATTACATTCTAATTTCTAAAAATTTTAGAGTTTTTGCAGATAACCTAGAAAAAAAACCAAAAAACGGGTTTCTTTTAAAAACAAAATCGCCCATCTCTAATTTTAACCTAGGAGATTTCTTTAAACTTGAAGAAGAAGAAGAAAAAAAACTAAATAATTTAAAAAACATAATTGAAGAAGAAAAAATAAAAAACATAACAGAAATAAATTTAGAAAATAAAACAACTAAAGTAACATTTGAAAACAGGGTTACTTTAGAAATAGAAGACTTTTCTAAAGCAGCTTACCTTATAAATCTTTCTCTTAAAATTTTAAAAGAGTCTATTAGCACATTAGAAGAAGGAAAAATTGTTTATTTGAATTCCAATAAATCTTTGCATTTCATCCCAACAAAAAAACCAGATATTATTAAATTTCAAGAATGAAATTTTCAATTTCTTCTTTTTCATTTAAATTAACAGAAAAATTTCCTCTAATTGGGTTTAAATTAGGATTATAATAACAATCACCTTTTTTCATTAACTCTCCCCATTTTTTCTTTATATATTCTTTTTCATAAGTCATTACAGCATATTCATACGGTGTTTTAGCATACCCCCTGCTTTTAGATTCATAATGAAATAATTCTGCATAAGGGGTGAAAACATTTAAATAACCTTTTTGCCTTAACTTTAAACAAAAATCTAAATCGTTATATGAAACTTCCAAACCTTCATCGAACCCATCAACTTCAAAAAACTTGTTTCTTTTAACCATTAAACAAGCTCCAGTAACAGCATTAGTGTTTTGAGTAATGGCAGACCTTGAAGCATAACCAAAAGTTTTATTATCAAAATCTTTATGGCTATGCACAGCAATTGCTTTTTCGCTTAAAAAAATTCCGCAATGTTGGATGGTTCCGTCTTCATAATAAAGTTTTGCTCCAACTGCTCCAACATCTTCTCTTTGAGCATACATTAACATCTCTTCAATCCAACTTGGTGAAATTATTTCGGTGTCATTATTTAAAAATAATAAATATTCTCCAAAAGCATGTTTAGCACCATTATTATTAATTGCAGAATAATTAAAATTTTCAGTGTTGTAGGTTATAACTCTAATTTTATCGCTCTTTTCTTTTAATATATTATAATAATCTAAAGTTTCTTTACTGCTGTTGTTTTCTAAAATTAAAATTTCATAATTTTCATAACTGCTCTTTTCTAAAATGGATTTTATGCATTTTTCTAAATCTTTAACATGGTCTTTATTAGGAATTAAAATTGAAACTAAATCTTTCTTTAAAATTTCATACTTAATTCTGTAAAGTGTAAAATGTGCTCCAGAAATAACCTCACCTTTTCTTTTCATCCTTTTTAAATGAGCTGCAATGGCTTTTTTTGCAGCTTCAATGCAGTAAGGTTTAGCTGAAATATCTCTTGCAACAGAGGTTTCACTTGCTCTCCAATAATATAAAATCTTTTGTATGTGATAAATCTTTTTAGTGCTTTCGGTTAACCTTAAAATGTAATCGTAATCTTGGCTGCCATTAAATTCGGTTCTGAAAAGCCCAATTTTTTCTCTTAATTTAGAGGAAAAAACACTAAGATGACAAATATAATTATTAGCACACAAATGGTCTGGTGCAAAATCTGGTTTGAAATGCAAAAACCTTATGCGTTCTAGGTTATCGTCAAAAAAAACCATCTCATCGCTATATAAAAATTCTGCTCCTGTTTTTTCTATTGCCTTTGCGTTTTCATAAAGTGCAACAGGGCTTAACATGTCATCGTGGTCTAGTAGGGCTATGTAGTCTCCTGTTGCCATTTTTAATGCAACATTAGTGTTTTCTGCAATTCCTAAGTTTTTGCCAATTTTTTTATAACAAATTCTGCTGTCTTGTTTTGCGCAAGCAACACAATATTCTTCAATGTAGTTAAACTCTTGCCCTTCACTGCCATCTGCCAAACACAACTGCCATTTAGAATATGTTTGATTTTTAATGGAATCTATTAATTCTTTTAAATATTTTTTTGGCGTATTGTAAAGTGGCACAACAACCGAAAAAAGATATTTAACTGCAGAAACATCGTTAATTTGATATTGCATTTCTTCTTGAGTTGGCCTAGTTTTTCTAAAATATTTAACAAAATCCTGACTTGTCCCTAAAACTCTAATGCTATTATTTAAATTTATCTTAAATTTATTTTTAAACACACGGTTAAGTAAAAATTTAACACTACCTACAAAATTTTTAGGATGAAGACTTTTCAACATAAAAACCATAACCTTTAAAAACATTACTGCACATTTTTTTAGTTTTCTCATACATTTTCTAGTAAAAGTTATGGCAAACCTACAAGGAAAAGTTAATCTCCAAAAAAAACTAGTTTTAATTTCGTTAAATTGTTTTTCGCAATACCTTAAAACAATATTTTTTATTCTAATTTCTCTATATTCTTTTTTTAATTCTAAAAGTCTTTCTTTTGCTACTTCAGAAAGCATAAAACTTTTAGAATACGACAAAACCTTATTGTTTAATGCTTCATTTTCTTTTTTTAGGCTCTCAATTGTTTTTTCATAATCATAAATTATTTTAGAAAAGTTTTTTTCCTCTTCTTTGCTAAAATAATGCACACAACATTCCATGAAATTTAAGCAAAAGTTAACATTTCTAAACATATTAATTTCATTAAAATATGATGAAACCAAAGGCAGGTTTTCGTCTCTTTTAAAATCTTTACTAATTAAACCAAATAAAACATTAGAAGAAAGTTTACCTAAATTTTTAATATAATCTTTAATTTTAAAATATTTTAAAAATTCTAAATCTTGCAAACAAACAACTAAATCATACTTTTCGGTTTCTTCTTTAAAAATTGCGTTTACAATGGGCTTAAATTCACAATATTTTTTTGCGAATTCATTAACGCCTTCAATTATTTTTCTAGAAGAACTAATTCCAAAAGCCTTAACTCCTAGCTTTCTTAGTTCTAAAACCAAAAAGCCTCCAACACACCCACAATCTAAAACAGTTTTAGGGTTGAAATCCTCAACAATTTTTCTTGCAAACTTCTTAATTTCTTCTTCAATTAGTGCAGTTCTAAAAAAATTAATTAAATTAACGTTGTAATCTTCTTCTTCCAAAAGCTCTTTGTCTAAAGACAAATCCATTAAATAACACACCCTTTTTAAAATATCTATCTCAAATAATACATTATTTTTCTAGTTTTTTCTACATTTTATAGTTTTTTAGCAATAAATCTGTAAATATTTTAAAATTAATCTTTAAAACCACATAGTCTAACTAAAATTTTTGTAAGCATTACAAACCTTTTCTGTTTCTCCAATCATCTTTAAATGCCCATGGTCTAACCATAAAACGCTATTACAAACTTTTTTTATTTCTTCCATATGATGAGAAACAATAATAACTGTGGTGTCTCCTTGCATTAACTCTTTTATTCTCTTATTACATTTTTCCTGAAACTTAAAATCTCCAACAGATAAAATCTCATCAACAATTAAAATGTCTGGTTTAACAATTGTTGCAACAGCAAAAGCAACTCGTGCAACCATTCCTGATGAATAATTTTTCATTGGCACATCTAAAAATTCTCTCAACTCAGAAAATTCAACAATCTCGTTAAATTTTTCATTCATAAATTTTTTAGAATAACCCAAAACAGCTCCATTTAAAAAAATATTCTCTCTTGCTGTTAAATCCATATTAAAACCCGCTCCAAGTTCAATTAAAGGGGAAATTCTTCCGCTTATTTTAACCTTACCAATTGTTGGTTTTAAAACTCCGCAAATCACTTTTAATAATGTGCTCTTCCCACTTCCATTTAAACCAACTATTCCAAAAACTTCACCTTTTTTTATGTTTAAATTAATGTTTTCTAAAGCTATAAATCTACTAAAAAAAAGTTGCCTTTTAATAAATTTTATGAAATATTCCTTTAAAGAATTCAACTTTTCACTGCACATATTAAAATGCATAGATACGTTTTTAACGCTAATTGCAATGTTTGAAGCTTTTTCTTCCACCTTAAATTTTCCTTTCTTTATTTAATTAAATGTGTAAAATAAAATTTAATTAAATGTGTAAAATAAACTTGTCCTGCGCTTTTTTAAATAATAAAATTCCTAAAATTAAAACAATAAAACAACTAAAACTTTCAATAATTAAACTCTTTAAGGTTATGATCTCACCCAAAATCATAACTTTTCTTAAATCTGTTACAAAATAATAAATAGGGTTTAATTTAATAACCCAATCTAAACTGCTAAATTTTAAAACTTCAATAGGGTATACAATAGGAGTTAAATAAACCCACATGGTTAAAATAACCCCCCATAAATGCACAATATCTCTAAAAAAAACGGTTAAAGTTGAAAGAATTAAACCAACTCCAATAGAAAATAAAAATGTGAAAAAAATTGGAATAAAAATTAAAAATATCGTTGCATGCAAAACTACTTGTCCTTTTAAAACATAATAAAAAACAACAACTAATACTGCAATTGTTGAAAACATTAAATTAATTAAAGAAAAGGCACATTTCTCCAAAATGAAAATATATTTCGGAACATAAACCTTTTGAATTAAAGAAGCATTAGCAGTAATTGCAGTCATTGAACTAGAAGACGCCTCACTAAAAAAATTAAAAATTAAAGACCCCGTAATGTAAAAAACCGCAAATGGCATTCTAATTTTTTCTAAACTAAATTTTAAAATCACACTAAAAACAGAGGTAACCACAATCATTATGAGTAAAGGGTTTAGAGTGCTCCAAAACACCCCTAAAACAGATCTTCTATATTTTAACTTAAAATCTTTAGAGGTTAGCAAAAATAATAACGGAAAATATTTTATGAAATTTTCTATATATTTTTTCATGAAACCAGTCCTTTTGTAAAATTTTATATATATATTTAACCATTAAATATATTAAAAGTATTTTTTAGTTTAAAACTAATAAAGCTAATCTAATTTTACAAAAACCTTAACATCATTCTAATTTGTTTCATAATTAAATATCTTTCAACCTAGGATTTTGCAGATCTTTTTTAGAAAGAATTGGTTTTACTCCCTCTTCAATGGGCCATTTAACAGAAACTTCTTCGTCGTTCCACAAAAGCCCTCCTTCGTCTTCTTTATGGTAAAAATTAGTTACATTATAAGAAAACTTTGCAACATCGCTCATAACATAAAATCCGTGCGCAAAACCTTCAGGAATGTAAAACTGCAAAAAGTTTTCCTCATCTAAAACAACTGCTTCCCATTCTCCATATGTTTTAGAATTTTTTCTTAAATCTACAGCAACATCAAAAACCTTGCCCTTAACACAGCGAACAAGTTTTCCTTGTGGAAACTTTTTTTGAAAATGTAAACCTCTTAAAACTCCTTTTGAAGAAAAAGATTCATTAGCTTGAACAAACTTCATGTTAAGCCCAGCACTGAAAAAATCTTTTTCATTGTATGTTTCTAAAAAATAACCTCTTTCATCTTTAAAAACATCTGCTTTTACAACATACAAACCTTCAATTTTGGTTTCTTTAAAAGAAAATTTCCCCATAAATTACTCCAAAAATTAAATTATTTTACAATTTACTATACATCTCCTCATAATATTTTAAATAGCCTTTAGAACTAACATTTAAAACCCATTCCTTGTTTTCAACATACCACTTAACAGTTTTTTTAATTCCTTCTTCAAAGTTAATTTGTGGTTCCCAACCTAGCTCTTTTTTAATTTTGCTAGCGTCTATGGCGTAACGCCTATCGTGCCCTTTCCTGTCTTCTACATATTTTATTAAGTCTTCACTAATTTTTTCATTAACAGTCTCTTTTAAAATTTTAATTATTGTTTTAACAATGTCTATGTTAAACTTCTCGTTATTTCCTCCAACATTGTAAACCTCTCCAACCTTTGCTTTTTTAATGACAAGGTCTATTGCCCTACAATGATCTGTAACATATAACCAATCTCTAACCTGTTTACCGTCTCCATAAATAGGCAAAGGCTTTAAATTTATTGCATTAAATATAATTAAAGGAATTAGCTTCTCTAAAAACTGATTTGGCCCGTAGTTGTTAGAACATCTCGTTATGTTAACCGGCATTTTAAAAGTGTCGTAATATGCTTTAACAAATAAGTCTGCCGAAGCTTTTGAAGCAGAGTAGGGGCTGTGTGGGTCTAACGGAGTTGTTTCGCTAAAATAGCCTTCTTCTCCTAAACTGCCATAAACCTCATCTGTTGAAACCTGCAAAAACCGAACTCCCTGTTTAAATTCTCCCTTTGAATTTTCCCATGCTTCTTTAGACACAGCTAGCAAATTAACAGTTCCCTCCACATTTGTTTTAACAAATTCTGTTGGGTTTTTAATGCTTCTGTCCACATGGCTTTCGGCCGCAAAGTTAACCACATAATCTATTTCGTTTTCTTTAAAAACATCTTCAATTTCTTTAATGTTACACAAATTAGCTTTAACAAATTTATATCTAGAATCTTTCTCCACTTCTTTTAAATTTTCCAAATTTGCTGCATATGTTAAAGCATCTAAATTAATTATATTTATGTCTTTATGATTAGTCAACATATGTATTATGAAATTAGCGCCAATGAAACCTGCTCCGCCTGTTACCAAATATGTTTTTTTCATTAATTTTTCTCCTTTTAAATTTATACATAAACTTAAATTTTAAACTTGTTTTTAAAATTAGCATTTAAAATCCATTCTCTATTCTTAACATACCAATCAACAGTTTTTTTAATTCCTTCTTCAAATTTAACCTGTGGTTCCCAACCTAAATCTTTTTTAATCTTATCTGAATTCAAAGCATACCTTTCACCACATCCCCTTACATCTTCAATATGTGTTATTAAGTCTTCGCTAATTTTTTCATTAACAGTCTCTCTTAAAATTTTAATTATTGTTTTAACAACATCTATGTTAAATTTTTCATTATGCCCTCCAACATTGTAAACTTCTCCGGGTTTTCCTTTCTTTAATACAAGATCTATTGCCCTACAATGATCTTTAACATATAACCAATCTCTAACATATTTACCACTACCATAAACAAAAACTTTTTTAAAATTAATGGCTTTAAAAATAATTAAAGGAATTAGTTTCTCTAAAAATTGATATGGCCCATAATTATTAGAACACCTAATTATGTTAACAGGCATATTAAAACTCTCATAGTAAGCTTTAACTATTAAATCTGTTGATGCTTTAGATGCGGCATAAGGGTTGTTTGGTTTTAACGCACTAGTTTCCAAAGAATATTCATAATCCTTTAAACAACCATAAACCTCATTAGTTGAAACCTGTAAAAACCGAACTCCCTTCTTAAATTTCCCTTTTTCTTTTTCCCATGCTTTTTTTGAAACTGTTAACAAATTAACAACACTTTTAATATTGCTCATAATAAAATTGCTCGGGTCTTTAATGCTTTTTAATACACTACTTCCAGAACCTAAATTAACCACATAATCTATTTCGTTTTCTTTAAAAACATCTTCAATTTCTTTAATGTTACACAAATTAGCTTTAACAAATTTATATCTAGAATCTTTCTCCACTTCTTTTAAATTTTCCAAATTCGCTGCATATGTTAAAGCATCTAAATTAATTATATTTATGTCTTTATAATTAGTCAACATATAAATTATAAAATTAGTGCCAATAAAACCAGTCCCACCTGTTACTAAGTAAGTTTTTTTCTCCATGAGATCTACCCCTAAAAAATTTATGTTTTCTTGCAAAATTAGCTACTGCTTCTTTTTCAGTCTCTAAAATTATTTTTCCTATTGTTTTTAACATAAAATTTTCTAGTTCAGAAAATTTCGGCCTTTT
>CAMZAK010000027.1 GCA_947304245.1 uncultured Clostridia bacterium | reverse complement strand
GAATATGAAAGGCATATTATAAACACATTCCCGGAATTATATAATTTTAGCATTTATGATAAAATTTTATGTAAAGAATTAAGGAATATGTTTCATGAAAACATGTTAAAATATAATGAAATTTCAGGTTATATTGTGGATTTGTATGAGGGTGTAGATTTAAAAAAAGATATAGATAATAATTTAAAAAATTTTGAAGAATATAGTTTAAAAAGTTTTAAAAATGTTATTGAAAAAATAGAAAAAGTTAAAAAAATTTTTTTAAAAAAATATATGGAACCTATTAATTTATATTTTTTGAATCAACATAAATTTTCTAACATTGATAGAGATTCTAACATTGTTAATCTTAAAATAGTAAGATTAAAAGATAAGATTAAGAGTTTTTTAGAAAAAGAAAGATTGATTTTAAATTTTATTTTGAATGGCTATTTTTGTGTATTAGGTACAGAAAAAATAGAGGGATTAGAAAAAAGTGCGCATGATGTTTGTAAAAATAGCCTCGTAGGTGAGTGGATGAATATGTTCTGTGATGTAATAGATTTATATAATGAAGGAATGGGGATATATAATTTTAAATAAGATGTTTTTGTTTATTTTGCACTTTAGTTTTGTAAGAGGTGGAAATTAAAAGGTCCACCTCTATTTTTTTAATTAAATTTAATCTGCTTTTTTCAGATTCATGCGCTTTTAAAACTTCAGTGCAGCTAACCATGTTTTTGTTTAAAAAGTTTGCAGTCCCTTTTGTGGCATAAATTTTAAACCCTAAATTTTTTAAATTTTTTGCAATAGGAACAATTTCAGGCTTGTCTTTATCTCTAACCGTTATTAAAACTCCTTTTTTGTTTTCATAGTTCATGTTGTAGCCTGCTGCTAAAAGGCCTTTAAAAAGAGCATCTGAAAAATTGTTAGAAACCCCTAAAACTTCTCCTGTGGATTTCATTTCCGGACCTAGGTGCACGTCCACATTATTTAGCTTTTCAAAACTAAAAACAGGCACTTTAACAGCAACATAATTGTTGTTTTTAATTAAGCCTTCACCATAGTTTAAATCTTTAATTTTTTCTCCAAAAATTACTCTAGTTGCAAGTTCAACCATAGGAATGTTTGTTACTTTACTCATAAATGGCACAGTTCTAGAAGAGCGCGGGTTTGCTTCAATTATGAAAACTTCATTTTCATGTATTACGAACTGAATGTTTAAAAGGCCAACAACATTTAAAGCGCTAGCTATTGTTTTGGTGTATTTCACAATCTTACTTACTATTTCTTCCGAAAGGTTTTGAGAAGGGTAAACCGAAATGGAGTCTCCTGAATGCACTCCTGCTCTTTCAATGTGTTCCATTATTCCTGGAATTAAACAGTTTTTTCCATCGCATATTGCGTCCACTTCTGCTTCTATTCCGGTTAAATATTTATCTATTAAAACAGGGTTTTCTAGTTTGTTTTTGGTTATTATTTTCATATATTCATAAACATCTTCATCGCCATAGGCAATGACCATGTTTTGCCCACCTAAAACGTAAGAAGGCCTTAAAAGAACGGGATATTTTAAATTGTTTGCAGCAGTAATTGCTTCATCAACACTAAAAACAGAATAACCTTTAGGACGTGGAATTGAGAATTTTTCTAGTAGTGCATCAAATTTTTTTCTGTCTTCTGCTACGTCAACAGATTCAAAACTTGTCCCTAAAATTGGGATGTTTGCTTTTTTTAGTTGTAAGCCTAGTTTAATTGCGGTTTGGCCGCCAAATTGAATTATAACTCCCATTGGTTTTTCTGTTTTAATTATTTCTTCAACATCTTCAAATTGAACCGGTTCGAAATATAGTTTATCTCCAATGTCAAAATCTGTTGAAACCGTTTCTGGGTTGTTGTTGCAAATTATGGCTTTAAAATTTAGCTTTTTTAACGCCCAAATGCAATGCACACAGCAATAGTCGAACTCAATTCCTTGCCCTATTCTAATTGGGCCAGAGCCTAAAACTAAAACTTTTTTGCTTTCTTTTAAATTTTCATCTAAACTTAAAGCTTCGTTTTCTTCGTCATATGTTGAATAAAAATACGGCGTAGAAGATAAAAATTCTGCTGCGCAGGTGTCCACCATTTTAAAGTTTGCATTTAGTTTATTTTTAATTTTTTTGCCTGTTAAATTTTCTATTGTTTTATTTAAAAAGCCCATTTTTTTTGCTTTTACATATAGTTCTTCATCTAAAAAAGTTGAATTTTTATTGGTTTTTTCAGAAGTTAAAATTTTTTCCATTTCTGCTAAATTTTTAAGCTTACTTAAAAAGAACGAATCTATTTTAGTTAAATTTTCTATTGTTTTAATTGGAACTCCTTTTTTAATGGCTTCAAAAACCAAAAAAATTCTTTTATCTGTTACTTTTTCCAAGCCTTTTAAAATTTCTTCGTCTTTTAAATTTTCAAATTCTTTTAATGTTAGTGTTTCTTGGTTAATTTCAGCGCCTCTTATTGCTTTCATTAGTGCTTGCTCAAAATTTGTTGCAATGCTCATTACTTCTCCTGTTGCTTTCATTTGAGGCCCTAAATTTCTGTTAGCGTAAGAAAACTTATCGAAGGGCCATTTTGGAAATTTTAAAACAATGTAGTCTAAGGAAGGCTCAAAGCATGCATATGTTTTTTTAGTTATTTGGTTTATTATTTCATTTAAATGAAAACCAATAGCAACCTTAGTTGCAACCTTTGCAATGGGGTAGCCCGTTGCTTTAGAAGCCAAAGCAGAAGACCTAGAAACTCTAGGGTTTACTTCAATTACAGCATATTCAAAACTGTTTGGGTTTAAAGCAAATTGACAGTTGCAGCCACCATTTACGTTTAGTTCTTTAACTATTTTAATTGAAGCAGTTCTTAACATTTGAAGTTCTTTGTCGGAAAGCGTTAGTGCGGGGGCAACAACTATGCTGTCTCCTGTGTGGACTCCTATTGGGTCCACATTTTCCATAGAGCATATTGTTATTGTGTTAGAGGCAGAATCTTTAACAACTTCAAATTCAATTTCTTTCCAACCGGCAACAGATTTTTCAATTAAAACTTGGCTTATTGGAGAATAAAGCAGGCCATTTTTAACAATATTTAAAAATTCTTCTTTTGTTGTTGCAATTCCGCCTCCTGTTCCGCCTAGTGTGAAGGCGGGCCTTACCACAACTGGAAGTTTAATTGAATTTAAAACCTCTTCTGCTTCTTTTAAAGTGTTTGCAGTTTTAGACTCTATTACGGGTTGACCTATTTTTTTCATTGTTTGTTTGAAAAGATTTCTGTCTTCTGCTTTTTTTATTGTGTTTATGTCTGCTCCTAAAAGTTTTATGTTGTGTTTTTTTAAAAAGCCGTCTTCGTAAAGCCCCATTGCAAGGTTTAAACCGGTTTGGCCACCAATTATTGAAAGCAAACTATCTGGTTTTTCTAGTTCTATTATTTTTTTAATAGAATCTTTTGTTAAAGGTTCTATGTAGATTTGGTCTGCCATGAATTTATCTGTCATTATTGTTGCTGGGTTTGAGTTTACTAAAACAACCTCTAAATTTTCTTCTTTTAATGCTTTTAAAGCTTGTGTTCCTGCATAGTCAAACTCAGCCGCTTGGCCTATAATAATTGGGCCAGAGCCTATAACTAAAACCTTTTTAATGTCTTTTCTAACCGGCATAACCAAATCTCCTTAAATTAAACTTATTTATTAAATTAAAAAACTAATAGTGCTTTTAAAGCCTGTGTTCTTTATTGCCAAACTCAGCCGCTTGGCCTATAATAATTGGGCCAGAGCCAAAACTCAAAACCTTTTTAATGTCTTTTCTAACCTGCAAACCTAAATCTCCTTAAATTAAACTTATTATTAAATTAAAAAACTAATAGCGCTTTTAAAGCTTGTGTTCTTTATTGCCAAACTCAGCCTCTTTTTCATAATAATTGGGCCAGAGCCAAAACTCAAAACCTTTTTAATGTCTTTTCTAACCAGCACACTCAAATCTCCTTAAATTAAACTTATTTATTAAATTAAACTAAAAGTTTTTGTTTTAAATTTTCTTCTTTTAGTGCTTTTAAAGCTTGTGTTCTTTATTGCCAAACTCAGCAGCTTTTTCATAATAATTGGGCCAGAGCCAAAACTCAAAACCTTTTTAATGTCTTTCCTAACCAGCACACTCAAATCTCCTTAAATTAAACTTATTTATTAAATTAAAAAACTAATAGTGCTTTTAAAGCTTGTGTTCCTTTGTTGCCAAACTCAGCCTCTTTTTCATAATAATTGGGCCAGAGCCAAAACTCAAAACCTTTTTAATGTCTTTCCTAACCAGCACACTCAAATCTCCTTAAATTAAACTTATTTATTAAATTAAAAAACTAATAGTGCTTTTAAAGCTTGTGTTCCTTTGTTGCCAAACTCAGCCGCTTTTTTAATGTTTTTTTAACATGCATACTTAAATCTCCTTAAATTAATTTATTTATTTTATATTTTTCTATTACATTAAAAAACTCGTCAAACAAAAAATTAGAGTCTAGTGGTCCTGCTGCAGCTTCTGGGTGAAATTGAACTGTAAAAGCGGGAATATTTAAATATTTTAACCCTTCACAGCTGCCATCGTTTAAGTTAATGTGAGAAATTTTAGCTATTTTTTCGTTAACACTATTGTTTAAAACATAAAACCCGTGATTTTGAGATGTTATTAAGATTTTGTTTAAAAAAACGTCTAAAACGGGTTGGTTTGCTCCTCTGTGGCCATATTTTAATTTTTCTGTTTTTGCTCCATTAGCTATTGCTAAAAGCTGATGTCCTAAACATACTCCAAATATGGGGATTTTTAAAGAAACAATCTCTTTTAAATTTTCTATTATTTCAATGTTTTCTGCTGGGTCTCCTGGCCCGTTAGAAAGAACTATGCCGTCTGGGTTAATTTCTTCAATTTCTTTTTTTGTTGTGTTATGTGGCATTAAAACAACTTTTTTTGCTCTTTTTTTTAAATTAGTTACTATGTTTTTCTTAACACCAAAATCTATAAGGCAAATAACATTTGTTTTTTCTTCGTTGCCTGTTAAAATTTTGGTTTCTTTTGTTGAGCAGTTTTTTATGGCATCTTTAATTTTAAAGTTTCTTATTTTTTTTAAAAATTCTTCTTCGTTTTCAATTTCTTCTGTTGTTATTGCGCCATTTAAAACGCCATTTTCTCTAATTATTTTTGTTAGTTTTCTTGTGTCTATTCCCTTTATTGCAATTATGTTGTTTTTAGTTAACCATTCTTCTAAGCTTTCTTTACTTCTAAAGTTTGAAGGAGTTTTACAGCAATCTTTTACTATGTAGCCAAATAATTTTGGTTTTTCTCCTTCAGCATCTGAAAAATTAACACCATAGTTGCCAATTAAAGGGAAGGTTTGCATAACAATTTGCCCGTAGTAGCTTGGGTCTGTTAATGTTTCTAAATAACCTGTCATTGAGGTTGTAAAAACTATTTCTCCAATTGTTGTGCCTTTTTTGCCTAATGTTTCGCCTTTAAATTTTGTTCCATCACTTAAAATTAGCGTAGCACTTTTTTTAGAATTAGTGAACATAAAATTTCTCCCTTTAATTAATGTAACTGTTTAATTCATCTCTCATTTTTATTGCTTCTTCTTTTGCTTGTTTTGCAAAATTTTGTTCTTTTATGTTGTTTTTTTGCCATGAAGTTAAAATTTTTCTAGAACTGTTAACAATTCCGCCAATTCCGTTTTTAAAAGCAAAAGAAACATCAAAAGCGTTGCCCTTTTGCGCGCCATAGCCAGGAATTAAAAAAAATGTGTTGGGGAACATTTCTCTTAAACTTTTTAGTTCTTCTTTTTGCGTTGCTCCAACAACAGCTCCAATTTTACTATAGTTAAATTTTCCTATTGTTTTTTTGCTTAAATTTTCGCAAATTTGCCCTATTTTTTCAAAAACCTTAATGTTTTCTTTTGTTTTAATGTTTTGTACATCATTAGAAGAAGGGTTGGAGGTTTTAAATAAAACAAATGCTGTTTTATTATATTTTTCACAATCGTTTAAAATGGGAGCTAAGGTGTCTTTTCCAAGATACAGGTTAACCGTTAAACTGTTGCAACTAAAAGCTTCTACTTCTTCTCCATTTAAAAGTTTTGTTTTTCCAAGGTATGCTCTGCTGTAGCATTCCATGCTGCTTTTTATGTCGTTTCTTTTGCCGTCAAATATTACATATAGCCCAGAACTTTGTGCATATTTTGCAGTTTCTTCTAATGTTTTAATTCCTTCTGCTCCAAAAACTTCATAGCACGCCATCTGCAGTTTAACAGCAGGGACAATTTCTTTAATTTCATCTATTATTTTTTTATTAAAAGACAAAATTGCAAAAGAAGCTGCTTTAAAATTGTTGCCATATTTTAAAATTGCTTCATCTTTAATGTGTTGTGGAATATATTCTAGCTTTGTGTCTAGCCCAACAACAGAAGGATTATTAAATTTTTTAATTAATTTAATTAATTTGTCCACTTTTTTTGCTCCTAATTTTTAATTTAATTGTTTTCATAAATTATTTCACCAGAAGAAATTGTATGGGTTACTTTTGTTTTTAATGTTTTGCCTAAAAATGGAGAATTTTTGCTTTTTGAAAAAAGATTTTTTTCTTCAACCTTCCACTCTTTTTCTGTGTTAACTAAAACAAGGTCTGCCACATTGCCTTTTTTTATTTCGCCTGTGTTTTTAATCTTTAAAATTTTTGCAGGGTTTAAAGAAAGTAACTTAGAAATTTCGGGTAAACTCATCTTTTTTGTTTTGTAAAAATGTGTTAGTGTGCAGCAAAGTGAAGTTTGAAGGCCTATTACACCGTTTAAAGCTGTTTTAAAATTTTCTTTGGCTTTTTTTTCATGTGGCGCGTGGTCTGTTGCTATGCAGTCTAGCGTGCCGTCTTTTAGTGCTTCTTCTATTGCTAAAACATCTTCTTTTTCTCTTAGTGGTGGGTTCATTTTAAAATTAGCGTCTTCTTTTAAGGTTTCTTTTTTGGTTAGTGTGAAGTAGTGCGGGCATGTTTGAGCAGTAATTTTAGCGCCAATTTTTTTAAAAGCTCTTATTATTTCAACACTTTCTTTTGTGCTAACATGGCATATGTGCACAGGACATTTTAAACAAAAGCACAATGCCGCATCTCTTGAAACTGCAACTGCTTCAACTGCGTTGCTGGTTTTTTCAAATTCAGTGGAGTTGGCAAGAAAAAAATCTTCACAATGAGAAAAAATTGGAAGATTTAATTCCTTTGCAATTTTTAAAGCAGACGCCATAAGAGCAGAATCTTTAACAAAAAAGCCATCATCAGAAAAACCATAAGCCTTATGAAGAGCGAGTTTTTCAAAATTAACCAGTTCTTTTCCTTTTAAATTTTTTGTTATTGCTGCTATGGGATATATTTTAATTTTTTCTTCTTTTATTTTTAAATTTAAGTTTTCAATTTTTTCAGAAGAGTCTGTTACTGGGTTTGTGTTTGCCATGCAGGCCAAACTTGTAACTCCTCCTGCTGCAGCTGCTTTTGAGGCTGTTTTAATTGTTTCTTTTTCTTCGTTTCCTGGCTCTCTTAGGTGCACGTGTAAATCTATTAACCCTGGCATACAAAACAAATTTTGTGCATTAATTGTTTTGCAGTCATCTTTTAAGTTTAAGTTGTCTTCAATTTTATGTATTATGCCATTTTCAATTAATAAATCTTTTTTTTTAACAGAGTCTTTAAAAACAACATTAGAATTTTTAATTAAAAGTTTCATTTTAAACCTCTTAATTTAATTCATAAAAAAATTGCAAACTAGAAAGTTTTGCAAAATTATTTTTTATATTAATATTATATATTAAAAAAAATCATATGTCTAGTTTAAAAATTAATTAAATATTACCCGGGGAATGTTTTTAATTAATTTTTTAAAAATTTATAGTAGCATATATAGTAATGCTAAGGTTAAACTGTTGTTTTTATTATTTTTTCTAAAAATTAGAAGTAACATTAAAATTAAAATTTCATCTCTTGAAATATTTTGAGAAATATTTTTAATTAATTCTTTAAAAATAGAGCTATTATCTTCATTTTTTTCGGTATGTTTTGGTTTTTCAGTTAAGTTATTGTTATTGTTAAGGTTTAATCTTTTAAATTTTTCTTCAAAATTAGTGGGCATTTTAATTTTCCACCTTCCAAAAATTTTTATATATATTTAATTTGTTATGCTAAATTATTATTTTATTAATATTATTATTAAATTTAAAAAAAATTAGAACAAGTTTAAGAAAAAAAATATTCAAATATGGTGATTTTGCATAAAATTTAATGAATATAGTAATAAAATTTATGCAAATGTACGAATAAATAATTTTTTAATAATTTTTTTTGTATGCTATTGATTTTTATTGTAAAAGGTTGTAAAATTTAAATTAGGTTAGCATTCACCTAGTTAGAGTGCTAAATTGAATATTATTGAATGGGGGAAAATATTATGACAATTAAGCCATTGGCAGATAGAGTTGTTGTTAAAACAAAAAAAGCAGAAGAAGTAACAAAAGGCGGAATAATTTTAGCTGAGAGCGCTAAAGAAAAGCCAGAAGTTGTTGAAGTTATTGCTGTTGGCCCTGGTGGCATTGTGGATGGAAAAGAAATTAAAATGGAACTTTCTGTTGGAGACAATGTTTTAATTTCAAAATATTCTGGAACAGAAGTTAAAATAGACGGAGAAGAATACACAATTTTGCGTCAGTCTGATGTTTTGGCGAAGGTTTTATAAATTTAATTTTTTAATAATATTGTGATTGTGGAGGAATTATTATGGCTAAAAAAATTTTATTTGCAGAAGAAGCAAGAAAAGCATTAAAAAAAGGTGTGGACAGTTTAGCAGATGTTGTTAAGGTTACTTTAGGGCCCAAGGGGAAAAATGTTGTTCTAGACAAAAAATATGGAGCTCCTAATGTTGTAAACGATGGGGTTACAATTGCAAAAGACATTGAGCTAGAAGACAGCTTTGAAAACATGGGAGCTCAACTTGTTAAAGAGGTTGCAACTAAAACCAATGATGCTGCGGGAGACGGAACAACAACAGCAACAGTTATTGCGCAAAGCATGGTTAACGAAGGAATGAAATTGGTTGCAGCAGGCTCTAACCCAATGTTTTTAAAAAGAGGAATTGAAAAGGCTGTGGATTGTGTTGTTAATGCTATTAAGAAAAATTCAAAACCTGTTTCAGGAACACAAGACATTAAACGTGTTGCAACTGTTTCTTCAGATAACGCTAAAGTTGGAGAATTAATTGCAGACGCAATGGAAAAGGTTACTTCAGATGGGGTTATTACAATTGAAGAATCTAAAACTGCAGAAACTTTTAGTGAAGTTGTTGAAGGAATGCAGTTTGACAGGGGCTACATAACACCATATTTTTGCACAGATTCTGAAAAAATGGAAGCTGTTTTAGATGATGCTTACATTTTAGTAACAGACAAAAAAATTTCTGCAATACAAGATTTGGTGCATTTTCTAGAAAAGATTGCACAAGAAGGAAGAAAACTTTTAATTATTGCAGAAGACATTGAAGGGGAAGCTCTTACAACTTTAATTTTAAACAGACTAAGAGGAACATTCACAGTTGTTGGTGTTAAAGCACCAGGATTTGGAGACAGAAGAAAAGAAATGCTTCAAGATATTGCAGTTTTAACAGGAGCAACGGTTGTTTCTAGTGATGTTGGAATTGAACTAAAAGATGTAGATTTAAACATGCTAGGATATGCAAGACAGGTTAAGGTGGACAAAGAAAACACAACAATTGTTGACGGTGGAGGAAAAAGTGAAGAAATTCAGGCTAGAATTAAGCAAATTAGAGCTCAAATTGAAACCACAACCTCAGATTTCGACAAAGAAAAGTTGCAAGAACGTTTAGCAAAACTTTCTGGTGGGGTTGCTGTAATTAAAGTTGGAGCAGCAACAGAAATTGAAATGAAAGAGAAAAAGCTAAGAATTGAAGACGCTTTAGCTGCAACAAAGGCTGCAGTTGAAGAAGGAATTGTTGCCGGAGGGGGAAGCGCTTTAGTTGCCGCAAGCAAAGAGCTTAAAAAATGCATTGAAGAAAACAATTCTTTTGAGTCTAAGTCTAAACAAGAAGAAATGTCTGGGTTTTTAATTGTTTTAAACGCTTTAACTAAACCGTTAACGCAGATTGCAATTAATGCTGGGCTGCAAGATGAGGCTGGAGTTATTGTTAACAATGTTCTTGAGAACAATGACGTTAATTACGGATTTGATGTTGTAAGCGGGAAATATGTTAACATGCTAGAAGCTGGAATTGTAGACCCTGTTAAGGTAACCAGAAGTGCAATTCAAAATGCTGCCTCTGTTGCAGCCATGATTTTAACAACAGAAAGCCTAGTTTCAGACATACCAGAAGAAAAAGCTGCAGCACCAGTTATGCCACAACCTGGAATGTATTAATAAAAAACAAAATTTTAATTCTGCTGGTTTTTTTAAGCTGGCAGAATTTTTTTAGTTAAACGCTTTAACTAAACCGCTAACGCAGATTGCAATTGCAAACCCTGTTAAGGTAACTAGAAGAGGGGTTTAAAATGCTGCCTCTGTTGCAGCCATGATTTTAGGGGCAGAAAGCGTAAGGAACAGACATACCAGAAGAAAAAGCTGCAGCACCAGTTATGCCACAACCTGGAATGTA
>CAMZAK010000026.1 GCA_947304245.1 uncultured Clostridia bacterium | reverse complement strand
TCAGCGCCTAAAAACTTTAAGTTTTTGCAAATTTAATAATCACATCACAAAAATTATATTTAATCTTCTTTTAAAGTAATTTAAAATTTCAACCAAAAGCTAATTTTTTAGTGTCTTAGGGGTTAGAAGCTCCTCGTTTGTTGGCAGAATGCATATTGTTATTTTAGAGTTATTTGTGCTTATTATTCCACTTTTTCCCCCTACTGTTTCTTTTGCTTTTTCTTCGTTAATTTCAGCACCTAAAAATTTTAAGTTTTTGCAAATTGAAATAACAACATCGCAAGAATTTTCTCCAATTCCTCCCGCAAAGGTTAAAACGTCTACTCCGTCCATTGCTGCAACACAGGAAGCAATTTTTTTCCTAATTTGGTATGCCAACATCTCGAGTGCTGTTTTTGCTCTTTCGTTGCCCTGTAGTGCAGCTTTTTTAACGTCTCTGTAGTCACTGCTTACCCCAGAAATGCCAAGCAAGCCAGACTTTTCATTTAAAAGTTCCACCATTTCACTAACAGTTAAATTTTCCTGCTTCATTAAAAACATAACACATGAAGGGTCTACATTGCCGCATCTTGTTCCCATTAAAAACCCGTCAACAGGAGTAAGCCCCATTGTTGTGTCCACAGACTTTCCGTTTTCTATTGCACAAATGGAAGACCCATTCCCTAAATGGCAACTAACAATTTTTAAACTAGTAACATCTTTCCCCAACATTTTAGCAACTTTTCTGCTAACATACCTGTGAGATGTTCCATGAAAACCATATTTTCTAATCTTATATTTTTCATAATATTCATATGGCAAACCATATAAAAACGCTTTTTTAGGGATTGTTTGATGAAAAGAAGTGTCGAACACTGCAACCTCTTTAACTTCTTCTCCAAAAGTTTCAATTGCAGCTTTAATTGCTTGAGCTTGTGCGTGGTTATGAAGCGGAGCCAAAAAACTCAAATCTTCAATTTGCTGCAAAACCTTTTCTGTTACAACTGCAGACTCTTTAAAAATTTCTGCTCCTTGAACAATTCTGTGCCCCACTGCAGAAATTTCTTTTAAACTTTTTAAAACTCCAAACTCCTCGTCCACCAAAAGTTGTGCCACAACCTCAAAAGCTTTTTTGTGCTCTTTAATTTCAATTTGCTTTTCAAATTTTCTGCCGTCTTTTGTTGTGTGTTTAACATTAGACATTTCAAAACCAATTCTTTCACACAACCCCTTACAAGAAACAGATTCATCTTCTAAATTAATTAACTGATATTTCAAAGAAGAACTTCCCGCATTAATCACTAAAATGTTCAATTTAACTTCTCCTTAAATTTAAAAATCCCAGTGTCCACATTTTAGCCGTAGAAACTTTAATTGTCAAGCTAAGGCAACAAATTTTAAACCTTACTCAACAATCTGCCAAAATTTTTTAAATTACTCAAGCTTGTGCATGCTTAATAAGCTAAATTAATGAGCTAAAATTAGAAAAACTAAAAAAACTAAAATTTGTAACAAAACTTTTTAAGATTCGAATTTTTTATAAAAAATTTAAAATTAAACCCATAATACAACAAAAAAATTATATTCTTAGAACTATACTAGTAAAACTAATCATTAAATTAAATATTACAAAAAATAAAACAAAATTTACATAATGTTTGATTTTGTCTAATTTAGTTTAATCTATTGCAATAATTCTTAAAAAATGATATACTTAATTTAACAAAATGTTTAAAAATATAATTATAAAATTTACGGAATATTTAAATTTATATGTTATTAAAAGAATTTGTTCATATTCCAGTTCTTTTAAACGAAGTTTTAAAAGGACTTAAAATAAAACCAAATGGAATATATGTAGACGCCACTGTTGGCGCTGGAGGGCACAGTTTAAAGATTGCAGAAAAATTAACAACAGGAAGAATAATAGCACTAGACCAAGACCCAGACGCTGTTTTTGTTGCTAAAGAAAAGCTTAAAAATTATAATGTTACGGTGCACCATGCTAATTTTTCTAAACTCAAAGAAATTTTAAAAGAAGAAAAAATTCAAGGTGTTGACGGCGTTTTACTAGACCTCGGCGTTTCTTCTTTTCAGTTAGATGCCGCCGAAAGAGGTTTTTCTTACAAAACAAATTCTGTTTTAGATATGCGTATGAGCAAAACAGGTAAATCTGCTAAAGAAATTTTAAACACAGCCACAAAAGAAGAATTAATTTACATATTAAAAACCTATGGAGAAGAAAAATTTGCAAAAAAAATTGCAGAAGAAGTAATTAAAAAAAGAGAAATTTCCCCAATTAACACAACCAGCGAATTTGCACAAATAGTTAAAAATTCAATACCATTTAAATTTAAAAGGCTAAAAAACCCTTGCAAAAAAAGTTTCCAAGCACTAAGAATTGCAGTAAACAACGAACTTTTAAATTTAGAAAAGGTTTTAAAAGATTCTTTTTCGGTTCTTAACAAAAAAGCAAGACTTTTAGTAATTAGTTTTAACTCTTTAGAAGACAGAATAGTTAAAAATTTTTACAAAGAAAAAGCAGCAGGTTGCATTTGCTCTAAAAAAATTCCGGTTTGCATCTGCAACAACAAACCAAAAGCAATAATAATAACAAAAAAACCCATAGTTCCCACTAAAGAAGAAATTTTAAAAAACAACAGAGCTCATTCTTCTAAATTAAGAATTCTAGAAAAAATTTAAAGGAGTAGCAAATTTTATGGCAAAAACTAATTTGGCTTATAACTTTAACCTAAACACAAAAGAAAAAGCCTACACATCATCTAAAAAAATTAACCATATTGGAAGGGTTAAAAAGAAAAAAATTGCCAAAATTAAACCTGCTTTTTACATTTTTTCATTTTTAATAACCTCATGCGTTCTTTTGTTTTACATCTCACACATTGTTAAAGGTTTTGAGCTAGCTCATAAAATAGATGCTGCTAAACGTATTTATGAAATTCAAAAAAGTGAAACAGTTAGGTTAAATTCTTTGTTAAAGTCTGAATGTTTAAATTCCACCGAAATAGAAAAATATGCTAAATTAAACCTTAACATGAAAAAATTAAATGAAAACCAAGTTCAATACATTAATCTTAATAACGGTAATCGTTTTAAAAATAAAAAAGCAAACAAAATTAAAAAAGATACTTCAATATTTAACAAAATTAAAAATTGCTTAAAGTCCATAGTAAATTAAAAATTCCAAAATATAGTATAAAATATGAAGGTCTATTCGCATTAATTTTCGAATAGACTTTAACCGTATCAATAAAATGTATTATAAAATATTGAAAGATTGAGGAATTTTACAATGCCAAAGCTAATGTCAAAACCCCCTAGTAAAAAAATGAGATTTAAATTAAACATAATAGTTTTAGGCTTTTTAACACTAGTATTTTTAATCTTATCTGTTAGAACAGTGTACATTGCTTGTTTTGCTGAAATAGATGGAGTAAAATATGGCGTTAAAGCTCGCAACAGGCAGATGTCTGCTGTGCCAATAAAAGCCAACCGAGGCACAATATATGACAGGAACATGGTCCCTCTTGCTCAAAGTGCAACTGTTTGGATTGCAACAATTTCTCCAAACCAATTTAAAAACGATGAACAAAAAAAAAAGACTGCACAAGATTTATGTGACATTTTAGAAATTGATGAAAGAGATAAAATTTTTAAAAGATTTGAATCTAAAAGAAAATATGAGATAATTAAAAAAAACATTGAAAAACCAAAAAGAGATGAAATTTTAGAATATACTAAAAAAAATAAACTTCACAATATTATTAATTTAGAAGAAGGCTCAAAAAGATATTACCCTTTAGGCACCATTGGTGCTCATATAACAGGTGCTACAGGAGATGAGAACAAAGGCCTATCGGGGTTAGAATATTATTACAACAATTTACTAATGGGAATAAACGGTAAACTTTTAAGAGTGCAAGATGCTAAAGGGGGCCCTATGCCTTATGAATATGAAAATTTATACCCTGCAATAAATGGTAATTCCATTGTTATTTCAATAGATTCTGTTGTGCAACGCGTTTGCAGTGAAGCTTTAGAAGATTTAAACAAATGGCATGCTCCCCTAAACCGTTGCTTAACAATTGTTATGGACGTTAACACAGGGGAAATAATAGCTCTTGCTGTTAACCCAGAATTTAACCTAAACGACCCTTTCAAACTGCCAGACATCTCAAATTTAAAACAAGTTTTAGACAAAGAAGGAAACATAATAAAAACAATACTAACCGCAATTAAAGATATGCCCGAAAAAGAAGCAAGAGAATTCATCTGGAGAAATAAAGCTGTTTCCGAAAACTATGAGCCTGGTTCTGTTTTTAAGGTTTTAACAGCTTCTTCAGCACTAGAAGAAAAAACAATGTCGCTAGACTCAAAATTTTACTGCAACGGTTCCATTAAAGTTCAAGGAGAAAAAATGAGATGTTGGAGAAGTAAAGGCCACGGATCACAAGACTTCACAATGGCTTGTGTTAATTCCTGCAACCCTGCTTTTGTTGAAATTGGCCATTCTTTGGGCCCTCATAAATTTTTTAAATATTTAGAACTTTTTGGAATAACAAAAAAAACAGGGGTAGATCTCCCAGGTGAAACAAACCCAGAATTTTATAAAGAAAAAGATTTAACCCCTGTTTCTTTAGCTTCAGAGTCTTTTGGTCAATCTCTTTCCATTACACCATTGCAAATGATTAGAACATTTTCTACCGTTGTTAATGGTGGGTTTTTATATAAACCTTCACTTTTAAAACAAATTTTAGACAAAGAAGGAAACATAATAAAAACAATAACCAAAAAGCCTATTCGTACCGTAATTTCTAAAGAAACATCTGAAATAATGCGAGAAATTTTAACAGAAGTTGTAAAAGGCCCTGAAGGAAAAGGAACAAACGCCAGCGTTCCTGGTTTAATAGTGGGAGGAAAAACAGGAACAGCACAAAAACTAGAGTTAAAAAGAAGAACAGGAGAAGAATATTACGTAAGCTCTTTTGCAGGAGTTTTAACAGCAGACAACCCCAAATATGCCATACTAGTTCTTGCAGACATGCCTTCTAGAGGAAAACACTACGGAAGCGACGTTGCAAGCCCAACCTTTAACCGAATTGCTTCAAAAATTGCGCCGCACTTGGGCATTAAAAGTAATTTTACAAAAGAACAATACGAACAGTTATTTAATAAAATACCGAATTGTGAAGGAATGGATTTTAACAAGGCAACAAAAATTCTAGAAAAAGAAGGTTTTAAAAATATTAAACTAATTGGTAATGAAGAAGACAAAATTTTAATGCAACTTCCAGAATCTGGTGTTAATATTAGTAAAGACTCAAAAATTTATTTATACACAGACGAAGAAAAAATAAAACAAAATGCAACAACGGTTCCAAATGTTGTTGGCATGCCTTATACTAAAGCAAAAGAAATTTTAAACAACTGTGGTTTAAACATGGTTTGCGAAAACTTAATGTTTAAACCAAACAACAAAGGAGTTATAATTTCACAATTCCCCGAAAATGGAGTTAACATGGTTAAAGGGGCCATTGTTGAAGTTAACCTGCAAATGTTTGATGGCACATATTAAATTAACATATTTAGGTGGAAAAGAGGTTTTTAAGTGAAACTAAATAATCTTTTAAAAAACATAAAACATGTTAAAAAAACAAATTTTAACCCTGAAATAAAATATTTAAGTTGTAGCACTGAAGATGTTAAAGAAAATTGTTTATTTGCATGTTTAAAAGGTGTTAATTATGATGGGCACGATTTTGCAAAAAAAGCAATATCTTCAGGAGCAATAGCAGTTTTAACCGAAAAAGAGTTAAACATCCCCAACCAAATTTTAGTTGAAAATTCACATAAAGCTTATGCTAAAATGTGCGCTAATTTTTATGGTAACCCTGCAAAAAAATTAAAGTTTATTGGAGTAACAGGAACAAACGGAAAAACATCTGTTACAAAAATAATTAAAGAGATTTTAACATCTCAAGGCAAAACAGTTGGGTTAATAGGCACAATACAAAACGAAATAAACTATGAAATAATAAATTCTAACAACACAACCCCAACTCATTTAGAGTTTCAAAAACTTTTAAATTCCATGGTTGAAAAAAATTGTGAATATGTTGTTATGGAGGTTTCTTCTCATGCCTTAGTGCAAGAAAGAATGGCAGACACAGAATTTGAAATTGCAATTTTCACAAACCTTTCTCAAGATCATTTAGATTACCACGCAACAATGAAAAACTACTTTAACGCAAAAAAAATGTTATTTAAAAGGTGCAAAACAGCAATAATCTGCATAGACGATTCTTACGGAGAACAACTTTTAAAAGAAGTGGAATGCAGATGTTTTAGTTTTGCAATTAAAAATGAAAAAGCAGACTTTTTAGCAAAAGAAATTGAGATGAACGCTGACGGTGTGAAATATGTTTTACAAACCAAAAATTATGCTGAAAAGGGTAATTCAAAAGATTTTATTGAAAACGAAGAAAATGAACTTACAGTTAATGAAATAATTAAATTTTCAACACCAGGAAAATTTTCAGTTTACAACACAATGGCAGCCTTCATATGTTGCTTTTTACTAGGGTTTAACAAAACAGAAATAGTTAAAATTTTAGGTTCCTGCAAGCCTATTAAAGGACGTAGTGAAAAAATTAAAACAGACACAAATTTCACCGTTATTTGTGATTACGCTCATTCTCCAGGTGGGCTTAAAAACATATTAGACTCCATAAATAGCTATAAAAAAACTAGAGTTATAACTCTTTTCGGATGCGGTGGAGATAGAGATAAATTAAAAAGACCAAAAATGGGGGAAATTGCCGCTAAAAATTCAGATTTTTTAATAATAACATCCGACAATCCAAGAACAGAAAAACCAGAAAAAATAATAGATGACATAATAAACGGCGTAAAAAAAACAAACACACCTTATGTTAAAATTTCAAACCGCAAAAAAGCAATATTTTATGCAATTAAAAATGCTAAAAAAGATGATATAATATTGCTAGCGGGAAAAGGGCATGAAACATACCAGGTTATTGGTACTTCTAAAATTGACATGGACGAAAGAGAAATTGTAAAAGAAGCTGTTGAAGAACTATTAAAAGAAAAAGAAAACCAATCTTTTTAAGGAGACCTTATGTTTAACCTTAGTTTTAAAGAAATTTTAAAATCAACTAACGCAGTTAAAAAAAACATAAAACAAGAAGAAATGTTAATAAATGAACTTTTCACTAACCATGAAGAAGTTAAAAAAAACTCCATTTTTCTCGCCATAGTTGGAAAAAAGTTTGATGGCCACAACTTTTGCAAACAAGCAATAAAAAAAGGAGCTCTCTTTGCAATAACTCAAAGAGAAATAAAAAACATCCCTCAAATTATTGTTAAAAACACAAGAAAAGCTCTAATTAAAATTGCTGCTCTTAATAGGAGTTATTTTAAAGAAAACCTAGTGGGGATTACAGGAAGTGTTGGCAAAACAACAACAAAAGACATGTTAGCAACAATTTTAAGTTCTAGTTTTAAAACATTAAAAACATTTAAAAACTACAACAACGAAATTGGAATGCCCAAAACAATTTTAAATTTAAACCCCAATTTTAAAGCTTGTGTTGTTGAAATGGGCATGTCTAATTTAGGTGAAATTAAAACTCTCTCTAAAGCGTGCCGCCCAACAGTTGGCATAATAACAAACATTGGAACCTCACACATAGAATTTTTAAAAACAAAAGAAAACATATTAAAAGCAAAATTAGAAATTTTAGAAGGTATGAAAAAAGGAGCACCACTAATTTTAAACGGAGAAGACCAATTTCTTAAAAATTTAAAGTTTAAAGACCATGAAACAATATTATGTGGAACAGAAAACGAAAATAACCAATACCTTGCAAAAAACATTGAACAAAACAATTTAAAAACAAACTACGAACTTTACATAAAAAACAAATTCACAACAAAAATTGAACTCCCAACAATTGGAAAACATAACATTTTAAATTCTCTTTTAGCAATTGCAGCCGCAATTTACTGCAATGTTCCCATAGAAAAAATTAAAGATTCATTAAAAACATTTACTCCATCTGAAATGCGCCAAAACATTTATAATGTAAAAAACATAACATTCATAAAAGATTGCTACAATGCAAGCCCAGAATCTGTTGAAGCCGCAATAAAAATTTTAAATAATATTTCAAATAATGGCAAAAAAATTGCTGTTTTAGGAGATATGCTAGAACTCGGGAGTTTTTCTAAAAAAGAACACTTTAATGTTGGTAGACTCATAGTAAAAAATAATTTAGATGTTTTATTTTGCTTTGGAGAAAATTCAAAAAACATATTATTAGGTGCAAAAGATGAATTAAAAAACAAAAATTATAATATTAATAAAAAGATTAAACATTTTAATGAGAAAGAAGATTTAATTAAAGAAATTAAAGAAACTTTAAATGAAGGAGATGTTATTCTTTTTAAAGCAAGTCGTGGCATGAACTTTGAAGAAATTTTTAACAATGTTTTTAACAAATACCATGAATAGTTTTAATTTAAACTTAATAGAAAGGAAAATTAACACTAGATGAAAACAATAAATTTAGGAATTATAACAATTTCTAGTTCCTTTATTATTACTGTTATTTTAGGTTATTTAACACTACCCGTTTTAAAAAAATTAAAAGCCAACCAAATAACTAAAGAAATTGGCCCAACTTGGCATAAGAAAAAAACTGGCACTCCAACAATGGGTGGAATTTTTTTAATGTTTGGAATAGTAGCGGCTTGTTTTTTAACCATAATTTTTTTAAATATTTCTAGTTCTAACATAAATTTAAAAAACATAATTTTAACACAACAAGAAACAACTAAATTTTTAGCCACAATAATTTGTGCAATTGGAATGAGCTTAATTGGCTTTGTGGATGATTATTTAAAAATTATTCATAAGCACAACAAAGGCCTTTCTGCAATGCAAAAAACATTAATGCAGCTATTAATAATTTTAGCCTATTTCATAACACTTAAAATTAACGGCTGCATTAGCACAATAGCAACCATCCCAATTTTTGGCCAGGTTGATTTTGGCTTTTTTTACTATATAATTTCAATTGTAGGCATGCATGGTGTTGTTAACGCTGTGAACCTAACAGATGGGCTAGACGGCCTAGTGAGCTCTGTTACTGCTGTTTACGCAATATTTTTCATAATAATAACCTTCATCTTAAACAGCATTAGCATGTTTTTTGTTTCATCTGCATTATTGGGAGGCTGTTTAGGCTTTTTGGTTTGGAACTTCTTCCCTGCTAAAGTTTTTATGGGGGACACCGGCTCAATGTTTTTGGGCGGCTTGGTTGCAACTCTCGGCTTTGGAGTTAACGAGCCTTTTTTAATTTTAGTTGTGGGCATAATTTACATAATAGAGGCTATGTCTGTTGTAATTCAGGTGCTATATTTTAAACTAACACACGGGAAAAGAATTTTTAAGATGAGCCCAATACATCACCATTTTGAAATGAGCGGGTTTAATGAAGTTGAAATTTTAATTTTATTTTGTTTTATAACTTTAATTTTTGGCATCATTGGTGTATATTTCGTTAAAAGTTTTTAGAAATTCTTTTAGGAGGTTTAAATGAAAAAGGTAAACGACATTTTAAATATTAAAGATACACCAAAAAAAATAGATTCTGTTTTTTTAATATTAATTTTTGCATTACTAATGTTTGGACTTGTTATGCTTTTTTCTGCAAGTTTTGCTTATGCTTATTACTACAGAAAAGGTAATAGCTTTTTCTTCATTTCTCACCAAATAGTTCACACAATACTTGGACTACTCGGAATGTTCATAATCTCTAAAATACATTATAGTTTTTATAAAAAAGTTGCTGTTTTAATGTATGGAATTTCTTTAGTTTTACTTGTTTTAGTTCTTTTCACCAAAGGAGATGCAAACGGAATTAAAAGATGGATAGACATAAAAATCATACAATTCCAACCTTCAGAAGCAATAAAATTTTCAATAATTCCTTTGTTTGCAGGCATTATTGCAAAAAATAGCAATAAGATGAATAATTTTTATTATGGTGTATTAAGGTTTGTTGCTCTTTTGTTACCTGTTGTTGTTTTAATGCGGCTAGAACCACACCTTTCGGGGTTGGTTTTAATTTGTTTAATTGCAGGAGTTTTAATGTTCATTGGCGGAACAAACATAAAATGGTTTATTTTACTCTTCTCTCTTGCTTTTTTAGCTTTATTATATATGCTAATTTTTTCAGGAAACTACATGGGAGGAAGAGCCTATTACTGGCTACACCCATTCTCAGACCCCCTAGACAAAACAATGCAAACAGACCAAAGCCTTCTTGCAATAGGCTCAGGGGGAATTTTTGGTTTAGGCCTTGGCCAATCAAGACAAAAATTTATGTATTTACCCGAAGTGCAAAACGACTTTATTTTTGCAATAATATGTGAAGAACTAGGGATTTTTGGAGCATTTGTTGTAATTATTTTATTCTTAGCATTCTGCTACAAAGGTTTTGAAATTGCCTCTAAAGCGCCAGATAAATTTAGTTTTCTTCTTTGCGCTGGAATTGTGGCTCAATTTGGTTTGCAAGCAATGTTAAACATTGCAGTTGTAACTGCAACAATTCCAAACACCGGAATTGCTCTTCCTTTTTTCAGCTACGGTGGAACAGCTTTAGTAATTCAGCTATGGAGTATTGGTATTATTTTAAACATTTCTAGATATTCTAAAACTAAAAAAATTTCATTTAAAAAATTAGATAAAACTAGTGCATAGGTTTATTTAAATAAATCTGCACCCTACCGTTGTTTTTAAACTAATTAAAATTTTAGTAATTCTTCTTTAAAATTTGCTTTAATTTAAAAAATTTTATTAATAATAATATTTACATAAAAATTTTGATATAATTAATCATAGTTAGTTTTTTAAAAGGAGGATTAAATTTTAAACTTAAATGATTAAAATTCTCTTAGTTGCAGGCGGAACAGCAGGCCACATTAACCCTGCTCTTGCCATGGCAGAATATTTTAAAGAAAAACTAAAAAATGTGCACATTGAATTTGCAGGAACACCAAACGGGATGGAAAGTAAACTAATCCCTAAAGCAGGTTACAAATTTAACCCCATAGAAATTCATGGTTTTAAAAGAAAGGTTAGCATTAAAAATTTTTTCATAAACGCTAACTCATTATTCTTATTTTTAAAATCTAATTTTAAATCTCGTGACCTTTTAAAAAATTTAAAGCCAGACGTTGTAATAGGAACTGGGGGCTACGTCTGCGGATCTCTTTTATTGCAAGCAAAAAGAATGGGCTTTAAAACAGTAATACACGAACAAAATGCATACCCAGGAATAACCAATAAATATTTAGCTAAAAAAGTGGATTTGGTTTTACTTGCAGTGAAAGAAGCAAAAAAAAAATTACCACGTTGCAACTATGTTGTTGTGGGCAACCCTTTAAGAAAAAATGTTCTAACCAAAACAAAAGAAGAAGCAAGAAAAGAACTAAACATGGACAACGAATTTTGCATTCTCTCTTTTGGAGGCAGCTTAGGAGCGCTTAAAATTAACGAAATAGCAGCAGATCTAATTCAATGGCATAACAAATTTAAAAAAATAAATCACATTCATGCAATGGGCAAATTAGGATCAAAATTTTTTCCACAAATGTTGGCAAAAAGAAATGTTATTGTTTCTAAAAATCCGAAACTTTACATTAGAAATTACATCTACAACATGGAAACCTGCCTTGCAGCATGCGACCTCGTAATTTGCCGCTCTGGAGCTTTAACCATTTCAGAACTTCAGGCAACAAAAAAAGCTTCAATTTTAATCCCTTCCCCCAACGTTTCTGAAAACCATCAATATTACAACGCTTTGGTTCTCTCCAAGAAAAAAGCTGCTGTTTTAATTGAAGAAAAAAATT
>CAMZAK010000025.1 GCA_947304245.1 uncultured Clostridia bacterium | reverse complement strand
TTATTTAATTTGGAAAATATTGAAAATAAATAACATATTATAATATTTTTAATTTTCATAAAAATCAAAATTTTTAAATAATTATGAAAAATTATGGAATAATTTATTTGTCGACAATGTTATGAATTTTATGTATAATTATGTTGAAGATTAAATATTAAGGTGTGAAAGAAAATGAATGGAAATTTAAATAATACGCCAAATAATGAGAATTTAAATATAAAAAATAATAATGAAATTGTAATAAATGTAGATGATACAGATATTATTGGTGGAAATCGATTAAATAATAAAGAAATTCAAGAATTAAAAGATAATTTAAAATTTGAGAAAAATGAATTAAATAAGACTTCTAATAATGATTTCATAAAATGTTTGTTCATAAAATGTTTGGAACAATTTATTGTTAATAAAGAAGGTTATACTAAGAAGGTTATTAATGAATGTGAAAAAGAAATAGAGTACTTTGAGCCAAAAACTCGATCACTAAAACAAAAAATTTTGAAAATTTTAAATAAGGTAGGTTTAAATAAGGCAGGAATTAAAGATGAAGAAAACTATGAATATCTAAAAGATTTTATTGTAAGTGATGATAAATATTCAATAATCAAAGAAAACATAAGAGAAAGCTTAATAATTTTAATAAAATTAATGGCATTTATTAAAATGATAATAAAATATATGGAAACTAAAAATTATGATGTGAAATATTTTGAACTTTCTAAAGAATGCTTAAAAAAATTTGAAAGTATTAACAATATTATTGAATTAATTAAAAAAAGTTCTAAGGAACTTTATAGCAAATATTTAGAAATTTATATATTTTTAATACGAGATGCTAAAATTGAAGAAAGTTCTTTTGAATTTGAAGTATATGAATATGGTAATAAAAAGAAACAAAAAAAAGAAATAAATATTAAAACAAACTATGAGTTAGAAAATTTAAAAAAAATTTTAGAAGAAAAGTTTGAAAACATTGAAATTGAATTTCAAAATAAGACAAACAATTTTAAATGTGGGTTAGCAGAAACGTCTGAAGATTTGAATAATTTATTGCATAAAATACGATTATTTCATAAAAATAAAAATATAAGGTTTTATAGTGAAAACGAATTAGAAAACGGATTAAAGGCAGATAAAATAAATGTAAGGAACCAGTATATTGATGATGAGGATATGTTAATGTTTGGAGGAGAAGAAGAAAGCGAAAATATTTTTGTTGACAAAACAAATGAATATTACGATGAATATATTAAACCTTTTGATAAGAAGATACCATATTTTGAAAAGATTGAATGGAAAAAAAATGAAATTTCAGAAATTAAAAAGTTAGATTTAAGTGAAATAGAAAAGATTGCAAAAGAAGTTGAGAATGATGTTAATGAAATTATTGAATTAAAAATAAAAGAGGAAGAAATAATAAGAGAATATCTAATTGAAGATAGTGAAGGTAATATAGAACGTTTATGTTCACTAACATTTGAAGGAAAGGAAGATTCAAAAAAGAGGTATAAAGAAGATGGAATATTATCAACAAAAAATAAAGTAGTATCTGTTATTGTTGATATTGATACTTTGATGATTGTATTAAATCAATTAAATTTAATGGTTAAAAAAATATATGAATTTTATGAAAATTTTAATAATACTAATCTTAAAAATTTATATTTAAACAATACCAAAAGTAAAATGGAATTAGAAAATATTTTACAAAAAATAAATTCTGAATTTATGCAAAAAGATATTGAATTAATAGCAGAAATAAAAGATATTATAAAAAGTTATAAGTCAGGCATATGTTTTATTTTGAAAAAATTAAAAGAAGAATTAGAAAAAGCCCAAATAAAGTTTCTAGTTAATAAAATATATGAAATTTTTGAAGATTTTGATGATAAATATTTAGTTAAAGATAAAGGTTTAATTTATTTTATTCACAAAACAAAATTAGATGATATTTTAACAAAGATTTATTACTTAAATGGAGGAGAAGACATTAAATTAATAAAAGATATAAAAGATGTTATTAAAAGAAAGCAAAATGGCAAGAAGGATATATGCATATATTTAAAAGATTTAAAAGATCCTAATCTAGGTGAATTAATAGAAGAAATAAAAAATATTGTACAAAATGCTAAAAAAGAAAAATATTCACCTTCAGAAAACCTAGAAAAGCCATTAAATAATAAGAAAAACGTAGAAACGGAAATTAAAACACCAGAAAATGAAATTTTCAAAATTTTAGAGCCATCTAGAAAAAAACTTAATGAAATATTAATAAATATATTATCACGTTTAAGTAATATTGGGAGAAAAAAGATTTTAGAGAAAAAAGAAAATAATTTAAACATAGAAAAAAAGAGTTTAAACACAATTAATATTTTGTCAAAACACATTGTTGAGGGTGAATGTTATATAGATTACAATCTTTATGAGATTTATGATGAATTTATTAAAAATTTTTCTTTTACCGATGAAGCTACTAAATTTTTAAATAAAAATTTATTTAGTGTTCCAAAAATTAACTTTAAATATGTAGAAAAAGTGCCAAAGACAGATCTTAATATTGAGAAAAACTTTATTATGTTAAATAAAAGTTATGAAATGTACTGTGAAAAAGTTAATAAAGCAAGAGAAAGAATTACAAATCAGGTAACGGAAATATATGATATATTAGAATCAAAAGGTATAACAATGAATAGTGATGAAGTAACTAAAGAAAAATTTTTAAATTCAATGATATGGGATGATTTTACCGATGAAAAAACAGTTAAAAAAATTACAGTAATGCTTAAAAATGCAATTAAAAAATTAAATGCAGGTAATTTTCAAAATATTGAATCATATAAAAAATTTTACGAACTATTAAGAAATATTATGCATTGGCATATTCAAAAATTTTTAGATATTGAAACTAAAATAAAATCTTTAAAATCAATCATTCTAGAAAATTTAAAAAAATATAGAAATAAAGATTTAATAATTGGAAAAAAATTAATAAATTCTAATTTAGAAAGTTATATTGATGAAATTACAAACACAGTAATAAAAAAACATAGAAAAAGATCTCAGTAGAATATTTAAAATACTAGTTTAAAGGCAACTTATAATTACACCAAAAAAATAAAAATATGGTTTATTCTTTCTAGTGCACGGCTAATTAAAATTAAATTAATTAAAATTAAGCAGCAGAATTGGGAAAAGCCTTGTTTTGTTGCTTTTTTAATATATTAATTCAGTTAAAACTTCCACTAATTTTAAAGTTAATGTATTCACAAACATTGGTAATGTGGTCTGCCATTCTTTCTAGTGCACGGCCAATTAAAATTAAATTAATTAAAACATTAATGTTAATGGAATCTGAATTTAAAATTAATTGTTTTTTTAAGTCTTTGTAAATCTTATCTGAAATGGAGTCTGCGTCTTTAACTTCAATAATTTTTGAGGTGTCTTGTTCTAAGTAGCTTTCAACCATGCCAACGAACATGTTTTTTGCATTTTTACAAAGAGCAATTATTTTGTTAAAACATTCTTCATCATTAAAACCTTTAATTTTAATGAAGTGCTCGCAAACAGAAGCAGAGTAGTCTGAAATTCTTTCTAAATCTGTAACCATTTTTAAAACTGCAGTAACTTCTCGCAAATCTCCCGCAACTGGCTGCTGGCGAACTAAAATGTCTATGCAGAATTCTTCAATTTCAATTTCTAATTTGTCTACTACGTCGTCTTCATCAATAACTTTTTGTGCGAGTTTAAAGTTAAATTCGCTAATTGCTTTAATCATGGCATCTATGTTATTTTTAATTGTCATGTCCATTTTTAAAAGCAGGTTATGTAGTTTTTTCATTTCAACCCGGAATTGTTTTCGCATCATAAAAATTCAACACTCCAAAAATATATAATAGTTAATTTTAACACATAATAAATAAAAAAAATGTATAAAAATTGTTAATATTTGTTTTTTAAAATAAATTTTTAATCGAAACGGCCGGTTATGTATTTTTCTGTTAATTTGTTTTTTGGGTTTCTAAAAAGGTTTTGAGTTTTGTCATATTCCACAACTTCCCCTTTAGAGAAAAAAGCGGTATTATCTGAAATTCTAGTTGTTTGGCGCATGTCGTGCGTTACAACTAAAACGGTGTATTTTTTCTTTAATTCTAGCATTAGGTCTTCAATTTTTAATGTTGAAATTGGGTCTAGTGCGGAAGTTGGCTCGTCCATTAAAAGAATTTCTGGTTGCACTGCTAGTGCTCTTGCTATGCAAAGTCTTTGTTGCTGCCCACCAGAAAGAGAGAAGGCAGATTGTTTTAACTTGTCTTTTAATTCTTCCCATAACGCTGCATCTTTTAAAGATTTTTCAACAATTTCATTTAAAGTTTTTTTGTTTTTAATTCCATGAACTTTGGGGCCATATGCAACATTATCGTAAATGTTCATTGGGAAAGGGTTTGGCATTTGAGCAACCATGCCCGCTTTTTTTCTAATTTGGTTAACATTAATTTTAGAGCTATAAATGTTAATGCCATCTATTAAAACCTTTCCTTCAATTCGGCAAAAAGGGGAGAGTTCGTTCATTCTGTTAATTGTTTTTAAACAGGTGGACTTACCACAACCAGAAGGCCCAATTAACGCAATTATTTTGTTTTCTTCGAATTCTAGGTTTATGTTTTTTAATGCATGAAAATCTTTAAAATATATGTTTAAATTAGAAATTGAAATTTTAATTGGGTCTTCAGTTTTAGCTGTTAATATGTTTGAGAAAGTTTCTTTCATTTAAAATAATTCTCCTGTTTTTAATTTAACCTTGGTTTTTTTCAAAAAGTTTACCTAAAAATTTAGAAAAGCAATTTAATGCAAATGAAATTATAATTAAAATAATGGCAACAGCATAGCAAATTTCCACGGAATTAGAAGTTGTTGCGTTTCCTGCTGTGAAGTAAAGAAATAGGGTTAGCGTTTTTCCGCTTTGGAAGATGTGTGTTAAAAAATTTGAGGGCAGTTTGTTTGCAGTGCCCACAGTTAAAAGTAAAGCGGCAGATTCTCCCATTATTTTTCCTGCTGCTAAAATTATGGAAGAAACAATTCCTGGCATTGCAGAAGGAATAATTAAATTTAAAATTGTTCTAATTTTGCTAATTCCCAAAGAAAAAGCTGCTTGTTCGTAAGATTTTGGAACAGCCAAAATTGCTTCTTTTGAGGTTTTAATAATGTTTGGCAATATGCAGCATGTTAGCGTTAATGAGCCCACCAAAATTGAAGGGGTAAGCCCTAAGGTTACGCAGAAAACATTATAGCCAAATAAACCAAGCAAAACAGAAGGAACGCTAGCTAAAATGTTAATTAAGAAATCCACACATTTGTTAAAAGGGCCTTTTTTTTTGTATTGTGTAATGTAAATCGCACATCCCAACCCGAGTGGAACAGCAATTAAAAGCGTTAAAACTTCCACATAAATTGTGTTGATTATTGTGGGAAGAATTCCAGAATAACTGCCGTTAACTTTAGAATAAATTAAACTAAAATTAAAAAAAGAAATTCCTTTAAAAAAAATATAAATTAAAATGAAAAAGAAAATTCCAAAGGTTAACACAAAACTTAAAATTAAAACTAATTTAACTAAGAGTTCGCTAACTTTTAAATTTTTAATGTTATTCATAAATTTTTCTTCCTTTTAATTTAACATATTAATTTTTAAGAAATTTTTTTAATAATCTTACCAAAGCTAATGTTAATTAAAATAATTAAAACGAACAAGACTAAACCCATTGCAAACAAAGCTTGCCTGAAAAGAGCAGTGGAATAGGCCATGTCTATGGCGATCCCTGTTGTTAAAAGTCTTACAGGCTTTAAAAGAGAAGGGAAATTAGCCACATTTCCTGCAACCATCATAACCGCCATTGTTTCTCCAATCGCCCTGGAAACAGCTAAAAGAATTCCAGAAAAAATGCCAGGTTTTGCTGCTTTTAATGTTACCTTAAAAATTGTTTGAATTTTAGTGGCACCTAAATTTAAAGAAGCATATTTAAAACTTTTAGGCACTGCTTTTAAACTAACCAAAGAGGTGCTAATTATTGTGGGCAAAATCATAATAAACAGCACTAAAATTACTGCAAGTAAAGAATCTCCCACTATTGGAGGGCCATCTTTTTTTTCAAAAACAATAAAAATTTTTTTAATTAAAGGCACTAAAATTGTCATTCCTAAAAAACCATAAATTACAGAAGGAATGCTAGCTAAAACATCAATAACCTGTGTTAAAATTTTGGTGATTTTTTTATTAATAAATTCTGTTAAAAATGTTGCTGTAAAAACTCCTAGTGGTGCGGCAATTAAAATTGCACCAAGTGTTGCTAATGTTGAAGACAAAATTAAATTTAAAATTCCGAACTCATTTTTTTGTGGGGTCCATTCGGATTTTAAAATAAAATTAAAAAAGCCTATTTTAAAAATAGCGGGAGTGCCACAAATTAAAACATATCCCATTATTGAAACTACAATTAAAATTGCAATTATGCTGCAGCAAAAAAAAACGTTTTCTGCTAATTTTTCCACACCATACCTTGAAATTGAGATTGTGGAATAAATAAATTCTAAAAAGCTAAAAACAATAAAAGACCAAGATATTGTAAAATAAACAGAATTAATGCCATAATTAAACACATTTAAAATATTGTTTCTAATTATGTTTAAAGAAAAAATTGTGCTAAAAAAGCAAAGTGAAGAGATTAGGTGTAAAATTGCAGACACTTTAAATTTTTTTAAAATGTGAAAAAAAAAGCCTAAAAAAGAAGCTAAAATTGAAATTGTGAGAGAAATTTTTAAAATAAGCGGAAAACCAACAAACCCACTAATGTTGCCATAATTTAAGGTTAAGCCTTCATTGCAAAAAATTGAAAAATAGTTAAAAGAGAAACATGTTCTTTCAATTGTTATGTTAAAAATAGGAGTTATGAAGAAGAAGAAAAACATAGTAAAAATTAAAATATTATTAAAAATTATAATTAAATTATTTTTTAAAATTTCTGTTTTTTTAAGATTAAAAACCATAGGTTAAAATTCCTTAAAATTAAAAATCTTTGAGTAAATTATAATACCATATAAGTTTTTTTGCAATATTTTAAAATCTAAAAGTGCAGGGGAATGAATTTGTTTTTTTTAATTATTTTAAAACCTTCTTCAGAGTTAACAAAAGAAAACCATTTTTTGGCTGTTTCGTCTTTAACACCAAGTTTAGTTATCTGTGAAAGTGGTTGAAAAAAAGGGTATGTATTATTTTTAATGGTTTCCCAACACGGAGCAATTTCGTTAATTTTAATTGCTTTAACGTTTTCGTCTAATGTGCTAAAAGAGATGTAGCCAATTGCATTACAGTCTTTTTGAATTTTAAATTTAACCTTTCCGTTGTTGTCTAGTTCTACTGTGTAGTTTGTTTCCTTTAAATTTAAAGTTTTTTCAAAGCTTTCGCGTATTCCAGAGGCGTTATCTCTGCCAACTAAAACAATTTCACCATCTTCACCACCAAGTTGTTTCCAATTTCTTATTTTGCCTGAAAAAATTTTTTTTAAATTTTCCAATGTTAAATTTAAAACTTTGTTTTGAGGGTTAACGCAAACCACAATTCCGTCTAATGCAAAGGTTTTAATGTTAACTTTTTTTAACTCGCTTTCTGTTAAATTTTTTGAAATATCTCCAATATTGGAAGTGTTGTTTAAAATTGAATTTAAAGCATCAGCAGAACCAATGCTACTTTTATTAAAATAAATTCCGGGGTTATTTTTTAAAAAGCTTTCGCTCAAGTTTTCACATAATGTTTGCGTTATGGAGGAGCCTGAAATGAGAATTTTTTTCATATGTTCGTTTAATGGAGTTGAAACATTAATTTCTTTTTTAAATGCATAAGAAAGAAATGAAACCAACAAAAAAGAAGTTAAAAGCGCAGTTAGTTTAAAAAAAGTTTTTTTATTCATTAAACCTCCGAGAATTTCTAAAAATTTATCTTTAAAATGAAAACATCCAGATGAATTATAACAAAAAAATAATAAAATTAAAATTAAATATGTTTATTTTCATTATTAGATAAATTTTTAAATCAAATTTTTTAATTAAATTAAATATTTGATTAGTATTAATTTAAATAAAGATCGACATTAGTATAATATTTTTTGCAATATTAACAATGGTTTTTATTTTTTATTTTTAAAATTATTAATTTTGTTAAAAAGTTTATAGTAAACATTCAACAAAACATGGGCAAAATCTTATTGTTTCTTTCAAACTCAGTTGTTAAACTAAAAAACAGGATCTTGGACTGTAATAAGAACTGAGGTTTGAAAACAAACTAGGAAGTGCAAGTAATTTAAAAATTTTTAACAAGATCCCAATTTTTCAAAAATGTTTAAGGGGGATTACATAGCTATGGAAAATATTAGTACTAATAATAATAATAACTTAAATAGTAGTAATAATATTAATATTGTGGAAAAAGAAGAAGACAAATTCGATAAAAATAATTTTAAAAATAATTATTCTGATAATGAAAATGATAATGAAATTAATAATCAAATTAATAATCAAGAAAGTAAAGAAAATTTTGATACCTACAGTAATAATAATAATAAAAAAATCAAAAAAACCGAAAATAAAAATAATTTCTTAGATGAAGATGAGGTGTATAATAAATATTCTAGTAATAAGAAGTTTAATAATGTTTTAAACAGTAATATTAATAATAAATTTAGTCAAGAAAATTTTATGAAAAATCTATTAAAGGTTAATGAAGAAAATATTACTAAAGAAAACTTTAAGTATTTTATTTCATCTTTTTTCAAACAACTAAGCGTAACAGTAGATGAAGTTTGTGCAGATAGAAATATTAATAGTTTTGTAACGCAACGTGTTAAATTTTATTTAGCTTTTAAAATTGGTTATAAATTATTAATGGATGGTGTTTTTAATCAGTTAGTTAATAATGGTGTTTTAAAAGAAAAAGTTGTTTTAAAAGGTATTGAAATTTTGTTAGGCAATAAAAGTTTTTCCAACTTATTTGTAGAAGAGTTAGCAGAAGATTTCCCTGCTTTAAAGCAAGAGAATGTTCGTGCTTTAAAACAAGAAGCAGAAAATATTAAAATTGCTGAGGGTGTTTTTGAAGCTGGAATTCCTGAAATAGGAAATGAAACAGAAAAATTAAAACTTTTAAGTTCAAAACTAGCTTTTTTAACAGATGCACCACAATACACCGGTAGACTAAACAGATTGGAAAACGGGGCAACAGCATTTGAGTTAAAAGATTTAGATTATGAAATTTTGCCATATAGTTTAAATTTTGCTTCCATTTATAATGAAATCAACAATAAAATGGATGATTTCTTCAAAAAAATAGGGGTTTTCGGTAATTATAAAGATGCTCGTGTTATGCAATTAATGGATGCCTTAAAAGAAATTAAAACAAATGCTTTAAGAAAAATGAGTTCGTTTAGTGTTACTAGAGACAACAAAATAAAAGAAATGTTTGCAGAAAAAGGTGGAAAATTTAGCAAACTTTTAAGAGAAGGCTTTGCAGATGAAAGATCTTCAATTAAAGCAATTCCAAACGATTTTGCAGATTTGGCTTCTTTAATTAGCAGCGTTAGTGGTGTGAAAAACAAATTCGAAAACTTAAAAAAAGAATTAAAAAAGAAAAGTGAAGGATTTGAATTTTCAAGAAATGATGGAGTAGTAAGAAAAGAGATGTTTGCTTATGTTTCTAACATGCATAACTTCATGAAAGGAACAGAGGAAGTTTTAACAGATCTACAAAAAGAAATAAACTACTTCAAAAGCAAAGAAACAAACCTAACATTTAACGTGGAAAATTTAAGAAAAGCTAAAATTAGTTTTGTGAAAAAATTAGCTCAATCGTTAGATTTTCTAGTTAAAAGAAAAAGTAATAAAGAATTAGAAATGGTTAAAATTTTTAATGCATTAAAAGTAGATGCAAATTTCGAAGAGTTGGAAAGAGCTTACAACGATTTTATTACCGCAATGATTAATAAAAGAGGTTTGGTTTCTTTAGAAGAAATCAAAAAATGTTGCAAAGCAATAGGTTATGAATTAAATGAATGGAATATTTTAAATTATGGTTCTCAGGAAGACTTATTAAGAGTTTCTAGGGGAGGAGAACTAAGAAAATTAAACCAATGCATTGCTAAATTGTTAAACGAACTAAAAAATGAAAAAGGTGCTATTTCAGTAGGAAATGTTGTTAAACTATTTAGAGAACGTGCAGCAAGAGATTTCATGACCATTTACTCCATGAGAAACATAATTCAACCTGTAATGGACATTTTAGGTTTCAATTTCTCAAGCATGAAATCTAGCAAAGATTTAGAAAAATTAAAATTCGAATTAAAAGACATTAAAAACAACACCGTTAAAGAAACTCTAATTAACTTCATTGATGAACTCTTAAACATAAACAACGGAGTTAAAACCTTCGAAGGAATGAGTTGGAACAGAGGTGGCTTTTATTTCGATTTCCAAGACAAATCTTTAGACAGGGTTGTTTCTTACCTTAAAAAACTAATTTCAAATTACAACGATTTGAATTTAGAATTTGAAGGTGGTAAAGAAAAAGAAGAAGTTGCTGTAAGCAAAAATGAAGTTAAAGAAAATGATGAAAAATTTGGTGACCATGATGACGAAGTTAAAGCTTTCTTAGATGATGGGTCTGCAAACGGTTATGTTGTTCCATTAATGGGAACAGATAAACATAGCATTGAAAAAATGCAGTGTGAATATAAATATGATTCTGATAATTCTGTTCTAATGGTTTTAAAAAATGTACCTGCAAAAGAAAATTGTGGAATAGTTGCAATTGGTTTAAGTGAAGGAAAAGAGGGTGCGCGTGTTAGATTAAATCCTAATCTTGGAATTTTGCCATTCCCAATAAAGAGCCAAATGAACGAAGTTCACTTCTACTACAGCTTCCCTAACGATGCTTCAACTAATGTTGACCCTGCTGGTTTCATTGGTTCCATAAGATTAACATATTTAGATGAAGATAATACAAGAGCTAAAGAATTTCCTGTAAGTTTAAATGTGGACTATGTTGCTGCTGATACTTCATCAAATTCATTTAAAGGAGTTAAAGAGGACACAAAAATTTATGATTATGGTGATAAATTCATTATAACTTATAAGGGGAATTTAGATAAATTTCTATTCATAGCTTTAAATAAGAATGTGCAACCAGTTGAAAGAATGAGATATAGCTTGGTAACAACTAAAAATGATAAAAAAGCAATCGTTCTAGACGATTTACAAATGTTAAATAAATTAGGTAAGAAATTTGAATTACACATATATGATGGAGAATTAGTCGCAGAAAAGTATGTAGGTAAGTTTAAAATAGACAGAGATTCTACTGTAAGCTCTAATGCTAAAGAAGAAAAGTCTGACAAAGTAAAAGGTAAAAACAAAGAAAATGTTAAAGATAAAGAAAGTGAAAAAGATAAAGATAAAGAAAATGAAAAAGATATTGTTAAAGGAGAGGAAAAAGAAAAGAATGAAGCTGTTAACATTTTACTTGGTAATTTAAATTATGATGATTTTAATGGTTTAGGGTATGATTTTGAAGCAGAAGATTTTGATTACGATTTAGACTATGATTTTTAGTAGATAAAATCAAATACAAAAAAATGTTCCTATTAAGATTAGGAACATTTTTTTTGTAGTATTAATTATAGACTTATATCAAATAACATAATAATATTGTTCTAATATATAGAAATCATTGTTAAATATATAGAAATCATTGTTAAATATATAGAAATCATTGTTAAGTTTTTCTAATAAGGAATCATCTTCAAATGAAATTTCATTAAAATAATTTTCCATGTTCTCGTCTTCGTTTACATTATAATATTCGTAATCGTTGTCAAATGGTTCATAATAATATTCGTAATCGTTGTCAAATGGTTCATAATAATAATATTCGTAATCGTTGTCAATTGGTGGTTCATAATAATAGTTGTAATCGTTGTCAATTGGTTCATAATAATAGTTGTAATCGTTGTCAA
>CAMZAK010000024.1 GCA_947304245.1 uncultured Clostridia bacterium | reverse complement strand
GCAGCATCATAGTAAGGTGAAGCCTATTTATTTTATTAAAAATTTATGAGCAAGATCCATTTTTCAAGATTAGATGAAAAAGGAGTGTTTAAACTAATTAAACCTACAGTTGAGCTGAGAAGAAAAACAAGGAGCATTAAAAATTAGACTATGTTTTTTGATCTTTTTTTAGAGTAATTGCAAGGCTAGCTGCAAAGAGGCTACATTAACAATAATTAAAAATAAGCCCGCCTAATTTTTTAGGTGGGTGTTTATTTTTTAGAATAATTTAATAACCTAAAAATAGGCAGCATCATAGTAAGGTGAAGCCTATTTATTTTATTTTTAAATTAGAATTAAGAAATAGCATTAACTTTGTGGTTTCTAAAAATTTAAACTTTAAATTTAATCTATTCATTTAAATATCCTCAACAAACATAGTTTAAAAGATATATTTAATTTTAACAGGAGTTTAAAAAACTTTAATTTGAAATAACAAGTTATGCTTTGTCTTATGAGCCTGGTTATTTATTCTCACATTTTAAATTTAAATTGTACACCTATTTAAAAACTCTTTTGCTTGCTGTTTATTTTCCAATATTATTAAAATTAATAAAAAATATTAATTTAAATTACAACCACTAAAAAAGAGCCTCAAAATTAAAATGAAGCTCTTTTTTTGAATTTTTAAATTGGTTTAGTTATTACTTCCAACTAAAATTTTAATTGGGTCTTTTCTTGAAGCAATCTTTGCAGGAATTAAACCAGCAATTAAATTAACCAATAAACTAAATGCCAATAACCCAATAAAGATCATAATATTTATGTCAACTAATTTAGTGTTAGCACTCAAACCAGCATTACTCCTAATGAAATTGTTTAAAGGTATTGTTAGTAAAAACCCTAATACAACACCAACAATTCCTGTGAAGAACCCAATAATTACTGCTTCAGATTTAAACAAACGAGAAATGTCTTTCTTTCTTGCTCCTATGCTCCTTAAAATTCCAATTTCTCTTGTTCTTTCTAAAACTGAAATGAATTCTAATAACGCCACCATAATTAAAGATGTTAAAAGAGAGGCAAGCCCTATGGTTAAAAGTAAAAATAAACTAATATCTTTAATTGTTTTTGCATACATCTGGCTTCCCCTGTTCCATTCAGAAATTTTAATCTTGTCTTCATCTTTCTTGTCGTTATTATATCTTTCAATGCATTCTAAAACCTTATTTTCATCGTCACCAGGGTTATTCATAAAAATGTTAACTGCATCCATATTACCACAATAACCCAAACTTCTTAAATTATCTAACTTCTGTTTTTTTGAAGATTGTTTTTTTCTGTTACTCATTAAATTCTTATCTAATCCTGCATAACCTAGAACAAAATCATCTCTTTTCATTTGTTCTTTAATTATTTCAGAATCTTTATTAACATTTAAAATGTATTCTGCTAAAGCGTTAGAATAGTAAAATCCACCATTTCCCAACATTCCTTCAGCTATTCCGTAAAAACCATGTTTTAAGTTAGGGTTTTCTTTATATATATTTTTAGCCACCCCAGCTATTTTTAAAGGAATTCTGCCCTCAATGTTATTTAGCTCATTAGCGCCAGATTTCTCAAAAAATTTGTTTCCTTCTCTTTTAAATATTCCATTGTTTGGAACAAAATACCCCACCACTTTTCCTAGTAATGCTGATGCGTCAAATTCTTTCTTGTCTTTAACACCTAAAATTTCCAATAGCTCTTCACTCATATTGTTAAATCTATCTAAAACAATAATAACTCCATCTTTTTCGGTTGGCGGCCCACCCGCTAAAAATTTGAGTTCATTGTTAATGTTTTTAAAATATGGAATCTCCTTAAACAATCCACTATTTAAAGAGGTCCCCATAGAAATGTTAGGTTCACCATTTTTAGAATAAACAAATCTTGCTCCAGTATTTCTAACGGTTTGAACTGCCTTAATTGCTCCCGAATTATCTTCATTCATTGTGTTTAGAAGATATTTCATGAAGTTTTCATTTAAATTGTTTAAATGAATCTTTTGTTTTTCGCTAAAGATTTCTTCCACAGCTTTTGAACTTTTGTCTTCTGTGTTAATTTTAGAGCTGTCTTTGTTTTTTTCTTCTTCTTTTTTAATTTCATCGTTAACCTTCTCTTGTGTTTTTTTAAATTCATCAGATGACATAAATTCATACACTTCAGAACCCACAGTGATTGGTTTATTATACCTAGTATTATATAAATCTTTAGCAAACTTACTAGAACCATTAATTATACCTAAAATTATTGCTAAACAGGTTATTCCAATGCTGCCCACCAGCACTGTTAAAATAGACCTTCTCTTTTTTGAAGTTAAATTTTTCCAAGAAAGAGCTGCAGCAGTTTTAAGTTTCATTTTAGATTTGCCATATTTATATCTTTGTGGCAATTTGTTTAAAAATTCTTCTCTTTCTCCCGGCTCTTCTATGTTTTCATCTGCCTCAACTTTTCCATCTAATATTTTAATTATTCTAGAAGAATATTTTTTAGCAAGTTCAACATTATGAGTAACCATAACAACAAGTTTTGTTTTAGAAATTTCCTTTAAAACCTGCATAACCTGTGCCGAAGTTTTAGAGTCTAGTGCGCTCGTTGGCTCATCTGCTAAAACTAATTCTGGGTTGTTTACAATGGCTCTTGCTATTGCAACACGCTGTTTTTGCCCTCCTGAAAGCTCATTAGAATTGCTCATTATTTTGTCTTGTAGGCCAACATCTCCCAAAACTTTTCTTGAGTTTCTTTTAGCTTCAATTTTAGAAGCACCCGCAATGGTTAAAACAAGTTCAACATTCTTGCTAATGTTTTGATGTGGTATTAAATTATATTCCTGAAAAACAAAACCAACATGATTATTCCTGTAGGCATCCCAATCGTGCGGTTTAAAAGACTTTGTTGAAACCCCTTCAACTAAAAATTCTCCAGCGTATTTTGTGTCTAACCCTCCTAGAATGTTTAAAAGAGTTGTTTTTCCGCAACCGGAAGGCCCTAAAATGGAAACAAACCCTTGACGTGGCAACTCTAAAGAAACATCTTTTAAAGCAACAACATTTTTAGAACTATCTTTCTTGTTAACATATATTTTTGTAATATTTTTTAATTTTAACATTAGTTTTCCTTTCTAAATTCCTTCCAAATTAACAATACCTATATAATATATAAAAGCTCAATATTTGTCAAACATAATTTTAATTTTGATGTTACTTTAAAAATTTAATATAATATAATTAGTTTAGTTTTGGAGGGGTTTATGTTTGCCATAATTGCTGCCGCTGGAGATGGAGTTCGTTTAGGCAACATTAAAAAACAGTTTTTAAAAATAAACAATGAGTTTATTATTAAAACATGTGTTGAAAAATTGCTTTCTTGCAACATTTTAAAAATTGTAATAGCAGCACAAAAAAAAGATTTTAACGAAATAAAAAAAATATTACATAACTACGAAAAAAACATTGTTTTAGTAGAAGGCGGGCAAACTCGGCAACAATCTATTGAAAATGCATTTTTAAAAGAATTTAAAAACCATGAAAAAAAAGATATTGTTTTAATTCACGACGTGGCACGCCCTTTTTTTAGTGTTGAAAAAACAAAAGAACTAATTAAAGTTGCAAGAAAAACCAAAGCTGCAATTTTAGCATGCCCGGTTTACGACACCGTAAAACACGCCGAAAACCTTAAAATTAATAAAACCTTAAAAAGAGAAAACATTTTTCTAGCGCAGACTCCTCAAAGCTTTTCAATTGAGCTTTACCAAAAAGCACTAAAATTAAACGAAAATTTAAAAAGAAACTGCACAGATGACTGCGAACTAATTGAAAAATTAAACCATGAAGTTGAAATTGTTATTAGTTCTCGTAAAAATTTTAAAATTACAACAAAAGAAGATTTAAAACAGCTTTAAAAGAACAAAAAAAGTTAGGCTTACACAAACTAAAAAAGGGAATGGTTTATTTTATGCGGTGAAAAAATCCCTTTCAAAAAAGGGCTTTTGGGCCATTCAGACGCCAGCGTTGCAACTCACGCTTTAATAGACTCACTCATTGGTGCCGCCGCATTAAAAGACATAGGCAGCCACTTTTTAAATTCTAACGAAAATTTTAAAAAAAACAAAGGAGAAAAAATGTTAAGAGTAGGGCAAGGTTACGACTTACACAAACTAAAAAAGGGACGAGATTTAATTTTATGCGGTGAAAAAATCCCTTTCAAAAAAGGGCTTTTAGGGCATTCAGACGCCGACGTTGCAACTCACGCTTTAATAGACTCACTCCTCGGTGCCGCCGCATTAAAAGACATAGGAAGCCACTTTCCAGATTCCGAAGAAAATTTTAAAAACATTAATAGTTTAATTCTTCTAAAAAAAACCGTTTTAATTTTAAAAAACAATAATTTTAAAATTTCCAATGTGGACCTTACAATTGTTGCAAAAGAACCAAAACTTGCCCCATTCATTGAAAAAATGAAAGAAAACATTATGCCAATTCTAAACATACCAAAAACTGCAATTAGCATTAAAGCCACAACAGAAGAAAATTTAGGAATAACAAAAAAAGGCAGCTGTATTGCATGTTTTAGCTGCTGCTTAATTAAAGAAATTAAAGAATAAATTTTTTAATTAAAATAAAACACATAAACTAGCTAGAGTGTTTCAACGGCAAAACAACCGTTAAATTGGTTTTGTTTAAATTAATCTCATTTAGGCAATTTTCTAAATCTTTTAAATAATATTCTTTAATAAAGTTTAAATTTTTACTTTGCAAATCTTTTCTAATAAACAGCTCCTATAAATAATATGCCACCTTTTCTGGTGTAATAAATTCTTCTAAATATTCTTTATATACAAATTTTTTAACAAAAATAAATTCTTTTTCATTAATTCCTTTCACCTTCATTTTTACAATCTCTTCAAAAATTTTATTCATAACCTCTTTAGGGTTTTCAGATTCTCCATTTAAAATTAAAGTTAAAAAGTCTTCACCATCTAAAATGTTAAAACCAACTTCCGCTCCAGGAACCAACCCCTTTTCATAAAATTCATTATAAAGAAAAGAGCCTTCTCCCAACAACAATTCACACAAAATTCTCAAACCTATTACTGTTTTTAAACGCTGCTCCCCTTTTTTTGGAGTTAGCTTAAAACCAATAGAAAAAAGTGGCGTTTTAACAGACATAAAGACTTCGCAATATTTTTTTTCAACCTCCTCTGGCTCTTCTTCATAAAACCTCTCAATTTCAACAGCTTCTTCGTTTTTTAATTGTGCATCAACTAACTTTAAAGCCTCTTCTTCATTAAAATTCCCAACCAAAATTAAACACATATTATTTAAATTGTAAAAGTTATTGTAACACTCATACAATATTTCTTTGTTTATTTTTTTAATGGAATTAACACTGCCTCCAATATCTATTTTAACTGCGCTATTTTTAAACATCCCCTCTAAGCATTTGTAAAAAACAACCTCTTCTGGTGTGTCTTTCCCCATTTTAATTTCCTGGGAAATTATTCCCCTCTCCTTTTCCACATTTTCATCTGTGAAATATGGGTTTTGAACAAAATTTAACAAAACTTTTAATGCTTCTAAAAAATTTTTAGCCGGACTAGAAAAATAGTAAGATGTGCTGTTAAAAGAAGTTTCTGCGTTTGCTAAAGCTTTTTCTTTGGAAAAAAGTTCAAATGTTATGCTGCCGTCTTCGTTTTCAAAAAGTTTATGTTCTAGGTAGTGCGCTACTCCATCTGGCACCGTTATTTTTTCATTTTCACCAACTTTTTTAAAGCATCTATCCACCGAGCCAAATCTTGTTAGAAAAACTGCAATAGCTGTTGAAAAATCTTTCATCTGCTTTAAAAGAATTGTTAAGCCTGTTTTGTGTTTAATTTTAACAAAACTTTCTTTAAATTCTTCAATTTTAATTGTTTCTCTTTCCATTTTAATTCTCTCTTTCTTTTAAAACATATTTTAAGGCAACATTAAACATTTTGGCAGCATTTATTACGTCTTCTTTTTGAGTGCTATTAATTATTTCAATAATTCTCTCCACCGAAAAGTCTCTGTTTTTTAAAAAGTTGTTTAACATAAAGCCACAAACCTTCTCTTCACCGTCCACCACGCTCTCATAGGCTGTTTCTAAAACGCATTTAACCTGGTTTAGCTCTTCTTCTGAAAAATCTCCTTTTTTTAATGCTTCTAACTGTAAAATAATGTTTTCATAAGCTTTTTCAATGTTTTTGCTCTCAACTCCACTTTCAACAAAAATCACCCCTGAAAAGTAGTTATAATAAGACCTGCAATAATAACAAAGACTAAGCTTTTCACGAACATTGTTAAAAAGAAGAGAAGTGGCAGAGCCCCCAAACAAACAATTCATAACTTCAATTTTAAGCTCATCTTCAAGTTTTAAACCTAAGCCTTCTTGCTTTTTTGCAAACGCTAAAACAAGTTTTGCTTGTGTTACATCATCTTGCTCCACTTTTTCTCTAAATTTTTCAAAATAAAACTTTTCATATGGTTTTATTTCATAAACTTTCCTTCTTATTGCCTTTAGCCTATTAAACAAAACATTTAAAAATTCAAAATTTTCTTCTCTTGTGCAAGAACAAACCAAAATTTTAGAGTTTAAAATTAAACTTTCATAGCTTTCAACAAGATTTTTTTCATTAATTTTTTCCAATTCTTCTAATGTTCCAAATCTGTTAACAGCCATTGTTTTTCCTTCAAACAAGGTTTTAACAGCCTGGTTTAAAGCATATTGTTTCTTATCATTATATATATTTTTCAAAAGGTTTTTTATTTCGTTCTTTTCAAGTTCAACATATTTTTTGCTAAACTGCTCGTTCTCAATTTTAGGGTTAAAAATAACCTGCATTAAAAGTTCAACAGCTTCTTTTTTTAGTTTTTCACCCTCTAAAGCAAATTCATCATCTAAAATTTTAACCCCCAGCATAACTATTTGTTTGTTGCCCGCTTTTTTAACATCACAAAACAAGTTAGCACCATAAAGACTTCTCAGTTTTTCACCCAGCTTAAAATTATTGGAATATTTCTTACAACTCTCCCTCAGCAAAGAGCACAAAACAGCATTTTTAGAAGCTGTTTTTTCCTCTAATTCCAAAATAAAATTTATTGTAATAACGTTAAACTTAAACTTTTTACTATTAAAACTATAATGAAAAACCCCACTGAAAATTTCTTTCTGCAAAAACAAAAAGTCTCATCTCCTCTAAATTGATTTTTTATCTACTTCATAAATCATTTAACAATAATAAATAATAATGATAATAGTAATATTATATTAAAGTATATTGATAAAATCAATTAATTATATTTCTAAAAATTATACAAAAAATTTTAATAATATGTAATTCTATGCTAAAATTATATTAAACTAAATTAATAAAATCAATTAATTGGATGTTGTTATGAATATTGTTTTTAAAACCAAAAAGTTTGCTAAAAATTTTATTTGGCTAAATTCAGTTGAAAGCACAAACTCATTTATTAAGCAAAACCAAGAAAATTTGCAAGATAAAACCGTTGTTGCAACCTTAAACCAAACAAAGGGAAGAGGCACAAAAAACAGAAAATTTTTATCTGTCCCTTCAAAAACTTTAGCGGTTTCAGTTTTCTTTAAAAATTTTTCAATAAATTTAATAAACCACCTACCCAAAGTTTTTTCTGTTGGTTTAATTAAATGTTTAAATAATTTTAACGTTAACAGCTGCAAAATTAAATGGTTTAACGACATAACAATAAATGAAAAAAAAATTGCAGGCATTTTATGCGAAAGCAGCATTTTTAAAAAAACAACCAATTGTGTGGTTGGCGTTGGAATAAACCTTTTAGCAACAGAAAAAGAATTAAAAAGTTTAAACCTTTTCAAAGCTGGCTCTGTTTTCTCTGAAACTAAAATTAAAGTTAAACCGGAAGATTTTTTGAAAAATTTTATTGAAACACTAGAATTAACATATTTAACCTTTTTAGAAAATTGCTCAGAAGAAAAATTAATTAAACTAAACAATCTCTTTCAAAACAACTGCGAAACAATTAAGAAAAACGTTAAAGTTTTCAGCCTCTCTTCAAAAGAGATGTTCACCGCAAAAGCTGTGGGCATTTCACTAAACGGAAACCTTCTAGTTAAATTAAACAATAAAACCTATTCTTTAAATTGCTCTAAATTTTCTGTGCTGTAGCTTTTAAAATTTTGCTTTAATTCCTCATCTTCAAAATAATATTTTTGCTCAAAACCTTGCTCTGCCGTTTTCAAAGCAGACTTATGATGTTCTAAAAACTTTAAAATATTAAAAACATCCACATAAACATCTCTACTGGGTTCATTCTTTTTTTTAATTGTAAGCTTAATTCCAAAATGCAAATAAGGGCATCTTAAAATTTTAGCCCCACCCTTTTTACAACAATTATTGTCTCCAGCAAACCCCAAAAGCTGCCCACCAGAAACTACGCTTCCTTTTTTTATTCCTTTTGCGAACGGTTTTTTAGAATCACAATTTGAATATATGTATGTTCTTTTCTCATCAAAACTTTTCAACTCTAGCCGAGCAAACCCATTTTCATTTAAACATTCAGAAACAACCCCGCTTTCCACCGCAACAAATGGTGTGCCTTTTTTAACTGCTATGTCGTTGCCGTAATGCCCTTTTTGTTTTGCAAAATTAATTTCATTATCAAAATCATCACAAAAACTCGTTTCATAACCATAAGCAATTGGTGAATATGCCTTTAAGCCATACTTTTCTTTTGGTTCTTCTAGTTCTTTATTTTTTTGCTTTTTTGTTATTTTATAATTTCCAATAAATTCTTTAAATAGGGTTTCATAAAAAATTTCAAAATATTCATAATTATTGTAAAGACTTTTTATTTCTTCTTCTTCGCCACCCTTTAACTTTAAAACTAATTCATCCACATCTTTTTCACAATAATTTCTCCATTCTCCATCATACTTAGCAGCAAGAAGGCTAATAATGGTTAAAAATTTAACCTTCTCCTCGCTTTTTTGAGAATTAACATCTTCTCTTAAAGCTTTTTCCATTACTTTTACTGGAACGACATAACTCGCTAATTTTTTATATTGCTTAAAATTTTCCTCATATGTTGCCATCTTATATTTAACAAAAAAAGAAAACCCACAAAACACGGTAGAAAATGTTAATATTGTTATTGTTACAAAAAAAACTTTATTTTTATTAAACATATTAAGCCTTCCCTTTTAGAAGTTTCTAATTATTTAATAAATATCTCGAAAACAAACCAAAACCTAAAGGAAAAGGAACAAAAGCAGGGTGCTGATTAACATAACTGTAAACATTAAGCAAACTTTCTTTATCTGGTTCAATGTAATATTCTGCTTCCGGTGTTTTTAAACAAACAGAATTTAAAGTTAAAAACACATCAATTCCTTCTCCATTTAACTTTTTATGGTTTTCATTAAATATTTTTAACATTAAAACAAACATTAAAATTAAAGATGATGTAATTAAAAAAGACTTTAACGTTAAAGATGCTCTTTTGTTCATTTTTTGCTCCTTTGGTTTTTTACTTCTTTGGTTGTGCCGCTGGCACTTTAAGTTGTGTTAATGCATTTGCAAGAGAAGCTCCCAAATAAATTCCTGCTAAATGTGCTTCTCTTGTGCTGTTTGCCTGGCTGCCCACTTCAATTAATAAAGCTCCCGGGCTTAAACTTTGGTTATAATGCTTATATTTAAAAGAAACAGGCCTTGTAATTTTGGGGTGTTCTGTTTCTAACTGCTTTTCTAAAAAACAAGCAAAAGAAAGATTTTTAGCATAATTCTTATAATGATTTGTTCCGTTATCGCACCCTGAAATAATCATAATTTGTGCAACATTTTCTCCATTTATTTTTGTTACCGGTGCTACTCTTTCTTTTCTCTGATTTACAATAGAATCTCTATGAATATCTAACACAACTTTAATTTTGGGATGCTGTTTTAAATTTTTAGCAATCATAGCATTTGTTCTGTCATAAGCTCCACTGTAAGCTGGGTCATCGTAAATTTTAGTATCGTGTACTGTTTTAATACCTCTTAGTTCTAGTTGTTTTACAATTTCCTGCCCCACTCCAACAACATTAATTTTGGTGTCTTTAGACCTTGTAGGAACGTTTTTATTGTAACGGTCTGTTTCTTCTTTTTCATAACACTCTGTTGTGTGAGTGTGGTAAATTAAAACTTGTGGCTCGTTTGTTGTTTCTAAATTAAACGCTGGTTTTTGTTTGTTTGCTTTAATTACAACATCGTTTGAAAGTTTTGTTAAATTGTTAACATAAGCACTTTTGCCAATGTTTATGAATTTTATTGTGTTTAACGGTTCATATTGTTTTCTTATGATTATTCCTTCTCCTGACTCTGTTTTATCCACATCTTTTTCATTGTGAAATTCACCATCCCCACCTTCCTCTTTTTTTGAAAAATAATCATCAATCCCAAATTCAACACCATTAAATTCTTTAATACAACGAACAATGTTAGGGTTTTTTGTTAAATTAATTTTAGTTGAAGTAATAGCAAGCCTACTTAAAATTTTTGCAAAAGAAGGAACAATATTTAAAAATATAACAAAAACTAAAATTACTGAAATAAAAAATATAAAATATTTTTTTTTTAAACTTAAAGACTTAAACCTCACCTTTTTTCTCCTCGTTTTAAACTTTACTTTAACTAAGTATATGCAAGCTAATTTAACTTTTATTACTGTATAATTTTAAAATTAATTTTAAGTTCATTCACAAAAAATCTCTAAATCTTCCTTATCCATTTCGTTAAAAATTGCATTATTAATACTACTGGAAATTAATTTTGCTGCTCTTTTAACAATTAAATCTATGTTTTTTGGCGTAACCATCATTAAAAATTCAGATTCATCCTCCTTCTCAGAATTTAACTTTTTCATGTCCACCACAGTTGGAATGCCCACAACTAAAATGGGAACACCTAAAATTCTTTCTGAAATTTCTTTTCTTTTGTTCTCCACACCAGAACCAGGGCAAATTCCCGTATCTGTTATTTGAATTGTTGTGCCCAGTCTTTTAAAATCTCTTGCCGCTAGTGCATCTACAATAATTATTAGGTCTGGTTTAACATGCTTAAAACAAGCCTTTACAATTTCTGTTGTCTCTATTCCGGTTTGCCCTAAAACACCGGGCGCAATAACACTAACAGACCTTAAATTTTCGTAACCTAAAATTTTTTTAAGCCTTCCATCTATATGCCTTGTTGCAACAATTTTGTCTGCAACATCGGGCCCTATTCTGTCTGGGGTTATGTCTCTATTGCCAAGCCCAACAAAAAGGATGGATTTCTTTCCTTCCAAAAAAGACATTATTTCCCTTCTTAAAACCATCTCAACTTCTTTAAAGTTTTGCGGCTCTAAAATGTCTTGTTTTTGTATTGTAATATATTTTCCTTTTGGTTTTTTTAAAAGGTTTGATGCTGCATTTGTTTTAATTTTTACTGTTATTATTTCTAAACCGTTTTCTTTTTTAATTTCTTTTTCAAAACCTTCTCCCTGTAACTCTTCTAACCCTTCATCTACAAGGTCTGTTCTGTTTTTCATTTAAACCTCTTTTCTAATTTTTTAATTCTTTTTTAAACCTTCTCCCTTTAACTCTTCTAACCCTTCATCTACAAGGTCTTTTTGTTTTTCATTTAAACTCTACCTTCTGTTTTGTTGACTTTTTAACTTTTATTATGATATAATATTTTTTATATTTTCACTTTGCTACTGTAGCTCAGATGGTAGAGCAGCTCATTCGTAATGAGCAGGTCGTCCGTTCGAGGCGGATCAGTAGCTCCATGATTATTGTTTAATGTTATGCTTAATTTTTAACACCGTTTAAATTTTTTATTCGAAAGGTTACCATTTTTTATGACCAAAGACATGACAATAGGGAACCCTTTAAAATTAATTGCAAACTTTACAGTGCCTTTTTTAATTGGCAACCTAGTTCAACAATTTTACTATCTAATAAGTTCAATTTTTGTTAGTGTTTATGTTGGTCCTGCTGCTTTAGGGGGGGTTGGCATTTCTTCAACGGTGTTGTTTGTAACTTTTGGTTTTGTTGTTGGTGCTTGCAATGGTTTTTGCATAACTCTAGCACAAAGGTTTGGAGCAAAAAGAAAAAAAGGAATAAAGCTTTCGGTTGCAAGTTCTATTTATCTTTATTTTGTTGTAACCATATTAATAACCATTGTAGGGGTTTTAATTACAAAACCAATTTTAAACTTAATAGACACTCCTGCTGAAAATTTTCAGCATGCCTACATATTCACAATAATACATTTTCTGGGTTGTTTTTCTTTAATTGCTTATAACCTATTATCTGGTTTTTTAAGAAGTGTTGGGGACAACAAAACACCTCTTTTCTTTTTAATAATATCTGTAATATTAAACATAATTTTAGACTTCATAACGGTTGCAATTCTTAATTTAAAAACAGCAGGAACAGCAATTTCCATTGTAATTTCTCAGGCAATTTGCTGTATTCCTTGTTTAATTTTCATACACAAAAAATATTCTTTCATGTGGCCAACAAAAAAAGAGTTTAAAATTAATAGGGGCTACATAACAGCACAAACCAAAATAGGCCTTCCCATGGGGCTAGAATTTTCAATAACCGGGATAGGCATAATAATTTTACAAAAAGCAGTAAACAAGTTTGGAGAAAACATAATAGCAGGCTTTACAATTGCAATGCGAATTGAAGATTTAATAATTGCTGTTTTCATTGCACTTGCAACAGCAACGGCAACATTTGCTGCACAAAACTATGGCGCGAAAAAATATGAACGAATTAAAAAAGGAGCACATGCTAGCAGTTTAATTGGAATTTTTTTATGCATTGTTTTTAGCATACTTTTATTAGTTTTATGGGACCCAATAATTAATTTGTTTCTTTCAAACGATTTTACAACAACACAAGAAACCAAAAATTCAATACAAGAAGCAGCAAAACAATACATAGATATTGCAATTTTTAACTTTCCTGTTCTATGTTTATTACTAATATTTCGCTCTATTGTTTTAGCTTTAAACAAAACATTAATTCCTGTTTTGTCTGGTTTTTGTGAACTTGTTATAAGAATTTTCGGTGCTTTTTTTCTAGCCAAACTTTTCGGTTACACCGGAATATGCTGGACACCAAGCTGCACCTGGTATGTTACTTTTTTAATAATTATTGGCTCTTATTTTACAAGCATGATGAAACTTTTAAAAAAGCAAAAACTCCACCTCCAAAATTGATTTAAACCAAAACTTTTAGTTAATAGTATTAATTTTAAAATAACTTAAGCGCACATAAAGTTAAATTAAAACTTAAATGCACGCTATAATTTAAATTATATTTTAAATAACATTTTTGGTTGTAATTTTATTGTGAACTTCATAATTTAAACCAAGACTAAGCCCAATAGCCACATCAACAAACCGCATATATTGATCTGGTAGCTCACCTATTCTTTCCATTAACCTGCTTTTGTCTAATGTCCTCACTTGTTCTGTTAAAATAACAGAGTTTTTACTTAACCCACATTCTTTTGAGGTGATTTTTATGTGAGTTGGCAGCTTTGTTTTTCCAAATTGGCTAGTTATTGCAACAACAATAACTGTAGGGCTATATTTATTACCAACATTGTTTTGCACAATTAAAACAGGCCTAATGCCACCCTGTTCCGAACCCACAACAGGACTTAAATCTGCATAATAAATTTCTCCTCTTTTTATGCTCACACTCACACTCAACACCCCTCTTTGTTTTAAAATTTTTATTGCTTCTATTTTGTCCAAACACTAAAAATTTTAATCAGTTTTTATAAATTATTTTTAACTTCTTTTTAAATAAAACAACTAAAAATATTTTATATTAAAAAACCCACCTAACTTAATAGATGAGCTTTTAATTTTACTCCAACTTCTTTTTAACTAAAGTAACCAAAAATATTTTATATTAAAAAACCCATCTAACTTAATAGATGAGCTTTTAATTTTACTCCAACTTCTCTTTAACTAAAGTAACCAAAAATATTTTATATTAAAAAACCCACCTAACTTAATAGGTGAGCTTTTAATTTTACTCCAACTTCTTTTTAACTAAAACAACTAAAAATATTTTATAATAAAAAAACCCACCTAACTTAATAGATGAGCTTTTAATTTTACTCCAACTTCTCTTT
>CAMZAK010000023.1 GCA_947304245.1 uncultured Clostridia bacterium | reverse complement strand
TTGTTTAAACTAACATTAAAAATCTCTTTAGTGAACATGTTTTTAACACTAACTTTGTTGTTTTTTAGTTCGTTTTCTCCAATGATGCATGAAAAACTAGAGTTAATTTTGTTAGCATATTTCATTTGAGATTTAACGGTTCTGTTTAAAAGGTCTGTTTGAACAATTAAATTTTGTTTTCTTAAATTATTCGCTATTTTGCTAATTTTTAATATGGCTTCTTCATTTAAACTGCCGATGTAGATGTCACATTTTTCTTTAATTAGCTCTTCTTTTTCTTTTTTTATTAAAAGAATTAATCTGTTTAAGCCAACGCCAAAACCTAAAGCGGGAGTTGGGTTTGCCCCTAAAGTTTCTAATAAATCATCATACCTGCCACCACCACAAACAGTGTTTTGTGCGCCTAGGTTTTCTGTTGTAAATTCGAAAACTGTTCTTGTGTAGTAGTCTAAACCTCTAACTAGAGTGGGGTTTATTTCGTGTTTTATGTTGTTGAATTTTAAAAGTTTTAACACATCTTCAAAATGGTTTAAACATTCTTTGCAGATAAAATCTAAAATTTTCGGTGAATTTTTTGAAATTTCTTTGCAATTTAAGTTTTTGCAATCTAAAATTCTCAATGGATTTGTGTTTAAGCGTCTTTGGCAGTCTTCACACATCTTGTTTGAGTGCTTTTCAAAATAATCCTTTAATTTTTCAACAAAACCTTTTCTGCAATTAGAGCAACCAATGGAATTAATCTCTAATTTTAAATTAGAGATGCCTATTTCTTTAAAAAACATTTCTGCTAGAGAAATAACTTCAAATTCTGAAATAGCTTCTTTAGAACCAAAAAGTTCCACTCCGAATTGGTAGAATTCTTTATATCTGCCTTCTTGTGGTCTTTCATTTCTAAATGAATTAATAATATAAAAAATTTTAATTGGTGGTGTTTTATTTAAAAACCCGTGTTCTACTACGGCTCTTGCTGTGGGAAGTGTTCCTTCAGGACGCAAGAAAAAGTCGCGGTTTTTTAAATCTTTAAAGCTAAACATTTCTTTTTGAACAATGAAAGAACTTTCAGCGGTGGAACGCATGAAAAGCTCTTTAGTTTCAAATGTTGGAATTATTATTTCACCAAACCCAAATTTTTCACATGTTTTAACTGCAACATCTTTAACATATTGCCATAATTTTGTTTCGTTTGGAAGTATATCTACCGTGCCTCTTGGAGCTTTATATAAAATTTTAATTTTAATACATTCCCTTCATTTATTTTAAATTATGATAACAAATTAAAATGTTATGGTCAAATAATATAACCTATATTTTAAAAATAGCATTAAAAATTTTGAAGGTTTTTTTGTTTTTTAGATTAAGTGCAAAATGAGTGGAACTTTTGCTGTTATAAGGGCTTTTTAAAATTAGCGTAAAATTAATTTTTCATCTTCAAGATTAATTCTATTAGAAATAGCGTTAAAAATCTTAAAAGGTTTTTTGTTTTGCTTTAGGTTAAGCCCACATTGAGTGGAATTTTTAATTTCTTCGCTAAAAGGTATGGCGCCAATTAGCTGAATTTTGGTTTCGTCTATTATGTCATCTAGAGTTTTAAAGTTAGAATTTTTATTGAAACTTTTATTTATTTTATTAATAATTAGTTTAATTTTTGTTTGCTGTAAATTTTCTATTTCTAAAAAATTAGCGAAAAAAGAAGCGTCTCTAACAGAAACCGCATCTGGAGTTACAACAATTAAAAATAAATTCACTATTTCTTTTAATTCTAATGCAATTTCAACTCCTGCTTTTAGGTCTATTATTATGTTTTTAAAATATTTTTTTAGGTCTTCACAGAGTTTTACAATGTTTTCTTTTTTAATTTTAGCGTCAAAATTAAAAGGTGCTGGAATTAAAAAAAGGTTGTTTTGTGGGGTTTCATATATAATTTTTTCTAATTTTAGTTCGTCTTCAAAGTAATCTTCTAAATCGTAGATTATGTCTTTAACGTTTAAGAATATGTCTAGTCCTCTGAGGCCCACATCTGTTTCAATTAAAACAGTTCTTTCATTTTTGTTTGCAAAAGCTTTTCCAATGTGGCAACATATTGTGGATTTTCCAACGCCACCTTTTCCCGAAGCTACTGCAATTATTTTGTTTTCCATTTCCACCTCTTAATTAAAATTTTTAAAGTTCTCCATTTTTTCTCATTTCGTAGATTTTAACAATTTGTGCAAAAAAGTCTTCTGCTGTTCTTCCGTCTTCAATGAAAATTGCCATTGCAATTTCAGGTTTATTTGTGGGGTAAAACCCAACCCCTGCTGCATTTGTTAAATTTTTGTTGTAAGAATACTGCGGAGAACCAGATTTTGCTGCAATGTTAAGCCCTTTTAAAGCAGGACGAGACTCTGCCATCATGCTCATCCCTTTTAAAACTGTTTTATATGCGTAATCTGGAATTTTAATTTCACTCATAATTTTTGGTTTCGGTTTTTCTATGATGTTATTATTTTGGTCTTCAATAGATTTTATAAGGTGTGCTGCTAGGCGTTTTCCTTTGTTTGCAATTGTCATTTGGCAGATTGCTTGTTGAATTATTGTGGTGTATGTTTCTGCCTGCCCTATTGAAGTTTGCCATAAGTCTCCTATTCTGTAGGTTGTGTTATATTTTTTTTCAAACTCTTTGCTTGGGTTTGTTACTCTTCCAATTGAGTTTCTAATTTCAACGCCGGTTTCAACTCCAAAACCAAAGTAGGGGGCATATTCATCTATTTTATCTATCCCTATTCTGTTGCCTGCTTGGTAGAAATAATTGTTGCAAGATTTTTCAATTGCAGAATAAATGTCTATTACACTGCCCACTGAGTGTCTTTGGTGCACACACCCCATGTGTGGCATTATGCCGTCTCGGCAAACAAAAGTTGTTGAAGGAGAGATTGCTTTTGTCATGAGCCCTGTTAGCGCAATGAAAGGTTTAAAAGAAGAACCAGGCCGGAAGATTTCAATTAAAGATCTGTTTTTTAAAGGAGACATTGCAGCTTTTTTATATTCTTCATATTTTGAATTGTAAAAATTAATATCGTATGAAGGATAGTTTACTAGTGCTAAAATTTCACCTCTTTTAACGTCTAAAACGCAAACACAAGCACCTTTAGAATGTGCATAAGTTGAAGAATGGCTGTTAACATAAGCCGGTAAGGCATCTTGTATTGCTTTTTGAAATTTGAAATCTATTGTAAGGCGAATGGTGTTGCCTGGTTGAGGTTTTTTTTCGGGGTGTTTTTCTATTATGTTGCCGTCTTCATCTCTTTTTAAAATGTTTGTGCCATTTTTAGATCTTAAATTTTCTTCATATTTTTCTTCTATGCCAAATTTTCCAACGAGTGCATCTTGTAAATAACCTTTGTTTTCATATTTTTCTAAATTTTCTTTGTAAATTGGGCCTATGTTGCCAAGAAAATGTGAACAATATTCTCCACTGGGATATGTTCTTTTTGAAGTTTCTAAAATTTGAACTCCTTTTAGTTCATTTCCCATCCCGGTTATTTTTCCTAAAAAATCTGCATCTACTTTTTCAACAACAACAAAATTTTTCCAGCCAAAGTCTGAGTAACCATTAATTAGCATTTCTGCTCTGAAGATTACAATATCCATAATTTCTTGCTTTGAATATTTCTCTTCGTTTATGTTAAATTTTTCAATTATTAGTTTAGTAACATCTTTAATTGTGGCATATTGTTGTTGAGAAAGTGCATTTTTAAGTTTTTTAAGTTCAACTTCTTTGTCTTCTAAAAAACCATAAGGATAGCTTCTTTTAATTGGAGAATTTTCATTCCATTTAATTTTTTCTTTGTCTAAAATTTTAATTAGTTTTAAAATTATGTCGTTACCTTGATTATTTTTTTTTTCTACTTCTGCTTTGTTATCTTCGTTTAATTTATGTGGAAAGTTTTCACTAATTATTAAACTTAAATTCAATTCGTTTGTTGCTAAAGGAACACCTTGTCTGTCTATAATGTCTCCTCTTGCTGCTGGAATAACTTCTTTAAATTGGCTATTAAAATTTAGCATGTAAGAGTTTTTATATTTTTCATAATCTATTATTTGATATTCAATTAATTTTGCAATAGCAATAAAAAAACATACAATTAACAATATAACAAAAACAAAAAGTCTTTTGTTACATTTTATTGGTTTATTCATTTCTTCAGATATGGCTTTTTTAATATTGCTCATAATTTTTCCTTTTTCTTTTGTATAATTTAAAATTATCATACATTTTAAAATTATAACATACTTTCTTACATAAAATAAACACTAAAATAGAAAAAAGACTTGTATAAATTATGCTAGGAATAAAATTAAAGATCCATATCATGAAAACGTTTTCCTTAGTTGAGAACATATATTCAGTTGCGAAAATTATTAAACAATATAAATTAAAAAAAAGTATATTTATTAAAAAAATGTTCAAAAAGCAGGTTTTAACAAATTTTTTCATTAAAAATATTATTAAAAAGTAAAATGCTATTAAAATGAAAGAAGAAACGCCAAAAAATAAATTAGAAAAACAGTCTAAAAACAAACCACAAATAACCGAAAAAACAATAGCTTCTTCTTTTTTTAAGAAAAAATAACTGCAAATTGTGAACGAAAAGACTAGGTTAGGTTTAGCATTAAAAAAGGATGTTAATATTTCTGTAGATTGAATAATTAAAAACAAAAATGAAAAGAAGATTAAAACAAACCATCTTTTTAATGTTAAAATTTGCTTTCCTTTTAACATGAAATTATTGCTCCTTTTTTAGTTTTTAATTACAACTAAATCTTTAACATATTGAATTTTTTCGAAAGGCTCAATAATTGCAATGCTAGACATTCCATTTTCTTCATACTTAATTTTTTTAATTCTTCCAACAGGAATATCTTCAGGAAAATTAGAGCCACCAAATGTTGAAATAATGTCTCCGACTTCACATTTTGTAAATTTATTTAAATGCTGCATAACGCAAAAACCATCTTTTGAATATTCTGCGCTTCCTGTTAAAATTCCTTTTTCATCTTGTTTGCTATCTATTACAGGAATTTGTGAATTCAAACCTAAAATTGTTGTAACGTTTGCAGTTGAATTCATAGTTTTCGTTACTGTTCCCACCAAGCCATTTTTAGTTAAAACAATGTTTCCTTTTTTAATTCCTTTATTTTCTCCAATGTTTATTGTAAACCCATAATAATCATTTGGGTTTCTTGCAACAAAGTTTGCAACTTCAACTTTAAAATTTTTGTTAGATTTTTGAATGTTTAATGCTTGTTTTAGTTGTTCGTTTTCATTTTTAAGATTATTGTAATCTATTAATTCTTTTCTTGTTTTAGCAACTTCTTGTTTCAAAAGTTCGTTTTCTTCTTTAAATTTGCCACTTTCAAAAAATTCTGAAAAAAAGTTTAAAATACCATTATGAATATTAGAAGCTGTTGAAGAAACCGGTTTAATTATGCTAGAAATCATTTCTTCAATAAATGTTGGTTTTTTTATTGTAATTTTAAAACATATTATGCCAAATAAAAATGCTAAGCAAAAAAATAGAGTTTTTGTTAATTTAGATTTAAAAAAATTTTGCAAATTTATTTGGCCCCCTCAAAGATAATAATAATATATTCTTAAATTAAAATGCCCTTTTTTTAATAACAAAAATCTATTATGAATTTTTTAGTTTATTTTCAACACAATTATTTAAAATGTTAATTTTCCAAAAATTAAGGTTTAATCGCATAAAACTTCATGTAATTTTTCTATGCTGTCTAGAACAAGCCCAGTGCCTTTTGCAACGCAATCTAGTGGGTTTTCTGCTATGTGAACCGGCATTTTAGTTTTTTTGTTAATTAATAGGTCTAACCCTCTTAGTAGTGCTCCTCCTCCTGTTAGAGTAATGCCTTGTTCTATTATGTCTGCTGAAAGTTCTGGTGGAGTTTTTTCAAGAGTTACATGTATGGCGTCTAAAATCATTTCTAAAGATTCTTTTAGTGCTTCTCTAATTTCAACGGAGGAAATTTCAATGTTTTCTGGTAAACCGTTTAAAAGGTTTCTACCGCGTATGTTCATATATTCTTCAACTTCAAAAGGAAAAGCAGAGCCTATTTGAATTTTAATGTTTTCTGCTGTGCTTTCCCCAACTAAAAGATTATATTTTTTCTTAATATAATTTATAATATCTGAATCTAGTTCATCTCCTCCAACTCTAACAGACTGCGCTGCTACAATTCCACCGAGAGAAATTACTGCAACTTCAGATGTACCACCGCCAATGTCCACCACCATGCTTCCTGTTGGGTCTTCTATGGGCAATTTTGCTCCAATTGCTGCTGCCATGGGTTCTTCTATTATGTAAACTTTTTTTGCTCCTGCTTGTTCTGTTGCTTCTTTTACGGCACGTCTTTCAACTGCAGTTACACCAGAAGGAATGCATATTATTATTTTTGGTTTGAATATTGTTTTCTTGTTTATTGCTTTTTGTATGAATTTTTGAAGCATTGTTGTTGTAATGTCAAAATCTGCAATTACCCCGTCTTTTAAAGGGCGAACTGCAGTAATAGAGCCTGGAGTTCTTCCTATTACGCTTTTTGCTTCCTTGCCAACACTTTTTACAACATTTGTTCTATTGTCTATTGCAACAACAGAAGGTTCCCTTAAAATAATTCCTTTATTTTTCATAAAAATTAAGGTGTTTGCTGTTCCTAAATCTATACCTAAATTTTTGGAAAATTCCATACTTTTTTCCTCCCGAAAAGTTATATTTTAAATATTTTAAGTAAACTAAAAAAATCATAAAATTTTAACATTTTTTCATATTTTAAATTATAATATATTATTTAAAAATTAACAATGTTTTTGTAAAATTTTTTTATTTTTGTTATTAAAATATACAAATAAAAAATATTTTAGCATTTAAACCTAATAGATATTTTCCTTTTTAGTATGCCCAAAAAATTCCTTAATACGAAATTTATTTTTCAAACTTATTGATATTCATAGGATTTTTTTTATATGATATAATTGTTAAAATCAATAGTGGATTGTTAAAAAGGTAGTTAAAAAATGGAAATTAAAAAAATTGTTATTAAAATTGGAACGTCCACAATAACGAGAAAAGATGGATTATTTAATTTAAATAATATGCAAAAGATTGCTAAAATAATTGCAAAATTAAAAAAAAATGGTTTAGAAGTTGTTGTTGTAAGTTCCGGCGCTGTTGGAATTGGAGCTTTTAAGTTGGGTTTAGTGCTTCCATTAAAAGAAATTTCTTTAAAGCAGGCTGCTGCTTCTGTTGGGCAATGCATTTTAATGAACCATTATGCTGAAATTTTTTCGGAACATGGATTAATTGTTTCACAAATTCTTTTAACTCAAAATGTTTTAGATGGAGCTTATAACGAAACTAATGCTAAAAACACTTTTAATGAATTGTTGAAAAGAAAAATTGTGCCCATTGTTAATGAAAACGATACAATTTCAATTAAAGAACTAGAATGGGGAGATAATGACACACTCTCTGCAAGTGTTGCGAATTTAATTGAAGCAGATTTATTAGTAATATTTACAGATTTAGATGGGCTTTATAATAAAAACCCAAATGAAAATTTTGATGCTAAATTAATTAAAAAAGTTACTGCAATAACAGAGGAAATTGAAGAAGCAGTGAAAGGAAAACCAAATTTTTTTGGAACCGGCGGAATGCAAACCAAACTAAAAGCTGCAAAAATTGCTTCTTTAAAAAGAACTCCTACGGTAATTTTAAATGGCAGGTTTCCTGAAAGGTTATTAGACGTTTTAAACGGGGACATTAATGGGACTTTAATAGATTTACAAAAAAAATTTGAAGGGGTTTAGTTATGGAGATTTTAAATGTTGTGAGAAATGTTAAAGATTCTGCAAAAGAGATTAATTTTTCATCTGGTGAGAAAAGAGATGAAATTTTAAGAAACATTAAAGAAGAAATTTTGAAAAATGTTGAAGAAATTATTGAGTTTAATGAAAAAGATTTAAAAAAAGCAGAAGAAAACAATATGCCTAAACATTTAGTTGAAAGGCTTACTTTAAACCGTGAAAGAGTTAAAAAAATGGCTGAGTCTGTTGACTCTGTTATTTCTTTAAAAAGCCCTGTAGACGAAGTAATTAGCGGAATTACAGCAAAAAACGGGTTACAAATTTTAAATGTTAGAGTTCCTTTAGGTGTTGTGGGAATGATTTATGAATCTCGCCCTAACATAACTTTAGATGCTGCAATTCTTTGCATAAAATCTGCTAATGCTGTTGTTTTAAGAGGGGGAAAAGAAGCAATAAACACCAACAAATTTTTAGTTGGTTTAATTAAAAAAGCTTTAGAAAAAGCTAAAATTTCTTCAAATGTTGTTGGTTTCATTGAAAACACAAACAGGGAAGATTGCTTAAAATTAATGAGATTAAATGGGTTTTTAGATGTTTTAATTCCAAGAGGAGGAAAAGATTTAATTAAAGCTGTTGTTGAAAATGCCACTGTTCCTGTAATTGAAACTGGGGTTGGAAATTGTCATGTTTATGTTGATGAATTTGCAGACCTTGAAATGGCACTTAAAATTGTTGTTAATGCTAAAGTTTCACGGCCTAGTGTTTGCAATTCTGCTGAAAGTTTACTTGTACACGAAAAGGTTGCATCTTCTTTTTTAAAAATGCTAAAAAATGTGTTTGATGAAAAAAAAGTTGAACTTTTTGGGTGTGAAAAAACAATTAAAATTTTAAAAGACATAAAATTTGCAACAGAGGAAGATTTTTATTGTGAATATTTAGATTATAAAATGTCTGTTAAAATTGTTTCTAGTGTTGAAGAAGCGGTTGAACACATTTTAAAATATTCTTCTAAGCATTCTGAAGCGGTTGTAACTAACAACTATTTTGTTTCGCAATATTTTTTAAAAAATGTGGATTCTGCTGCTGTTTACGTTAATGCTTCAACTAGGTTTACAGATGGAGCGGAATTTGAAAAAGGAGCAGAAATTGGAATTTCAACCCAAAAGCTTCATGCAAGAGGGCCACTTGGACTAAAAGAATTAACAACAAATAAATTTATAATTAAAGGGACTGGGCAAATTAGAGAATAATTTAAAATTTTAATTAAAATAAAATTAAAGTGAACATATAAAAAATATACTTAGTTTAAATTTTTAGTTAATTTTATTTAAAAAATAAATTAGTTTTAAAAAATGTGGATTCTGCTGCTGTTTACGTTAAGCTTTACCTAGGTTTACAGATGGAGCGGAATTTGAAAAAGGAGCAGAAATTGGAATTTCAACCCAAAAGCTTCATGCAAGAGGGCCACTTGGACTAAAAGAATTAACAACAAATAAATTTATAATTAAAGGGACTGGGCAAATTAGAGAATAATTTAAAATAAACCACTAAAATTAATTTTAGTGGTTTATTGTATGATTTAAATATGAAGTGTTTTTATGAATTATTGTTTTTATTTTATACTTTGTTTTTTTTAACATAGAAAGAAGAAATGATAGATTTAATATTATCAGTGTAAAAAAATTTCCAAAATTAATTAAGATTAATTATATTTTAAATATGATTTTAGTTTTTTAATGGAGGCAACAAATTAAAATTTTGCCAGTTGTTTTTTATATTATTAAATGACAACTTTTTTAATAATTTTAAAAACAAAATTATAAAAAACCAACATAGTTTAAAAATATGTTTCTAAAGAAACAAAAATTTATTTTAAAAAATTAAGCCATAATGTCTGAAACTTCATTTAAAAATTCTACAGGGTTTTCTGGAGATATTCCTTCCATTAGCGCTGCACAATCGTAAAGTATTTTAGAATATTGTTTTAATTTTTCTGGGTTGTTTTTTTCTAGTTCACAAAGTTTTTTAAAAATTTTGTGGTTTTCATTAATTTCTAAAATTTTTTGAGATTTAACCTTGTTAGAGTTCGGCATAGCATTTAAAACTTTTTCCATTTCAATTGAAATTTCTCCTTTTGTTGAAAGGCAAGCTGCAGAATTTTTAAGTTTGTTTGAAAGTTTAACTTCTAAAACCTTGTCTTTTAAAGCTTCCTGCATTTTTGTGAATAGATCTTTATATTGTTTTGTTGTTTCTTCTGCTTTTGTTTTTTCTTCTTGTGTTTCTAAATTAACTTCTTCAGATGTTATATTTTTAAATTTTTTGCCTTCATATTCTGAAAGCATTTTAATTGAAAACTCATCAACCTCATGAGTGAAAAATAAAACCTCATAGCCTTTGTCTTTAATGAATTCAATTTGAGGCATATTTTTTATTTTTTCATAACTTTCTCCGCAAGCGTAGTAAATTTCGTTTTGGTTTTCTTTCATTCTGCTAACATATTCTTTTAAGGTAACATAATTTCCGTTAAAAGAAGACTTAAAAAGAACTAAATCTTTTAAATTTTCTTTGTTAGCTCCATAGGAAGAATATAACCCATATTTTAAACTAACTCCAAAATTATCGAAGAATTTCTCATATTCTGTTCTGTTGTTTTTAAGCCAACTAGAAAGTTCAGATCTTACTTTTTTCTCTAAATTTTTAGCTATTACTTGCAGTTGTCTTGTTTTTTGTAAAATTTCTCTCGAGATGTTTAAAGAAAGGTCTTTGGAGTCCACCATTCCTTTAACAAAACCAAAATATTCTGGTAATAAATCTGTGCAGTTTTCCATAATTAAAACGCCGTTGCAGTATAGTTTTAAATCTTTTTTAAATTCTTTTGTGTAGTAGTTAAAAGGTGGAGCTTTTGGAATAAATAAAATTGAAGAAAATGTTGCTGTTCCTTCGGTTTTGTAAAATATTGTTTTTAGTGGGTCTTGAAAATCTTGAAATTTTTCTTTGTAAAAATCGTTTAATTCTTGTTCTGTTACTTCGTTTTTGTTTTTATCCCATATTGGAGTTATGCTGTTTAGGGTGTCTAGTGTTTTGTAGGTTTCAAAAGCGTCTTTGTCGTCTTCTTTTGCGTTTTCTTTTTTTCTTGTGTGTTCGCATTCCATTTTTATGGGGTATTTTAAATAATCTGAATATTTTTTAACAAGAGAAGTTAAATAATATTCTTGCAGAAAATTGCTGTAATTGTAGTTTTCGTCGTCTTTTTTAAGTGTTAGAGTAATTGTTGTGCCTATTGTGCTTTTTTCGCTTTCTTTTATTGTGTAGCCTTCAACACCTTCAGATTCCCACAAATATGCTTTTTCTTCTTCGTAAGATTTTGTTAAAACCTCAACCTTTTCAGCAACCATGAAAGCAGAGTAAAAACCAACTCCAAACTGGCCTATTATGTTTGCTGCGTCTTTTTCATTTTTTTCTTTAAAGTCTAAAGATCCACTTTTTGCAATTGTTCCTAAATTGTTCTCTAGTTCTTTTTTTGTCATCCCTATTCCATTGTCTATTATTCTTAGTTTTCTGTTTTCCTTGTCCACTTCAATTTTTATTTCAAAGCTGCTTTTAATTTTGCTGTCGGTTAAAGATTTAAAATGTAGCTTGTCTGTTGCGTCGCTAGCGTTTGAAAGGAGTTCTCTTAAAAAAATTTCTTTGTTTGTGTAAATTGAATTAATCATTAAATTTAGAAGTTTTTTAGATTCAGCTTTAAATTCTGTTTTAGTCATTTTAAATCACCTCTTAATCTTTTTTAGCACTCTCACCGTTAAAATGCTAATTTATTTTTAGTATAAATCAAAATTAAAATAAAATCAATAGCAGATTAGAAAAATTTTGTTTTGTTAATTTAATTATAAAAATTGGGTTATATTAAAATTAAGATTAAATAATGTATTAAAAAGTTAGAGAAAACAAGATTAAATTTGTTTTAAATTTTTAATTTTAGTTATTGCTATTTACAATTTAAATTTAAGATGTTAAAATGCTTTAAAATGTTAAAACATAATAAAGTTCTTTTTAAAAAAACATTGTTAAAAAATAATTAGAAAAAATTAATGGAGTGGTTTTAAAAATGGAAAGAAAAAAGAAAACAATGGACGGAAACACAGCGGCTGCTTATGTTTCTTACGCATACACAGATGTTGCAGCAATTTACCCAATAACGCCTTCTTCAACGATGGCAGAAGTTGTGGATGAATGGGCTAACGATGGCAAAAAAAATGTTTTTGGGCACACCGTTAAAGTTTTTGAAATGCAGTCTGAAGGGGGAGCTGCTGGAGCTGTTCATGGTTCTTTACTAGCTGGAGCTTTAACAACAACATTTACAGCATCTCAAGGGTTGCTTTTAATGATTCCTAATATGTATAAGATGGCGGGAGAAAAGTTGCCTGGTGTTATTAATGTTTCAGCAAGATGTTTGGCAACGCATGCACTTTCAATTTTTGGGGATCATTCAGATGTTTACGCTTGCAGGCAAACGGGTTTTGCAATGCTTTGTGAAGCTTCGGTTCAAGAGGTTATGGATTTAACCCCGGTTGCACATCTTAGTGCTTTAAAGGCAAAGGTGCCATTTTTAAATTTTTTTGATGGTTTTAGAACATCTCACGAATTTTTAAAAATAGATGTGTGGGATTATGAAGAACTAAAAGAAATGCTAGATTTTAAAAATGTTGAAGAATTTAGAAAAAGGGTTTTAAACCCTAATAACCCTGTTCTTTATGGGTCTGCTCAAAACAGTGATGTTTTCTTTCAAGCTGCAGAATCTTCTAACTCTTATTATGATGAGCTACCAGACATAGTTGCGGGTTACATGGATGAAATAAACAAAAGAATAGGCACAGACTACAAACCCTTTAATTATTATGGTGCAAAAGACGCAACACACATAATTGTTGCTATGGGTTCTGTTTGTGATGTTGTTGAAGAAACCGTTGAAAAGTTGGTTAGTGAGGGAGAAAAGGTTGGCGTAATAAAGGTTAGGTTATATAGGCCATTTAGCAAAAAGCATTTAATTAGTGTTTTGCCAGACACCGTGCAAAGAATTAGCGTGTTAGACAGAACAAAAGAGCCTGGTTCTGTTGGAGAGCCGTTATATTTAGATGTTGTTGCTGCTTTAAAAGGGACTAAGTTTGAAAATGTTTTGGTTTTTGGAGGGCGTTATGGGCTTGCAGGAAAAGACACAAACCCAACACACATAAAGGCTGTTTTTAACAATAAAGAAAAAGCAAAGTTCACGGTAGGCATAGATGACGACGTAACTTTCCTTTCTTTAAAAGAGGGAGAACATTTTGAAACTGCAGATGAAAAAACAAAATCTTGCAAATTTTGGGGTTTAGGTTCAGACGGAACAGTTGGAGCTAACAAGAATTCTGTTAAAATTATTGGTGATAACACTAACATGTATGTTCAAGCATATTTTGCTTACGATTCTAAAAAGTCTGGTGGAATAACAATTTCACATTTAAGGTTTGGTGAAAAGCCCATAAAATCTGCTTATTTAATTTCAAAAGCAGACTTTGTTGCATGCCACAATGCTTCATACATTAAACAATATGACATAGTACAAGAAATTAAAAAAGGAGGAACCTTTTTATTAAACTGCCCTTGGGATGAAGAACAACTAGAAAAGGAGTTGCCCGGTGAAGTTAAAGCTTTTATTGCCAACAACAACATTAAATTTTACACAATAGATGGTTTAAAATTAGCTAAAGAGATTGGGCTAGGAGGAAGAATTAACACAATTTTGCAGTCTGCATTTTTTAAACTTTCTAATATTATGCCAATTGAAAAAGCAAAAAAGTTAATGAAAGAAGCAGCCTACAAGTCTTACTCTAAAAAGGGTGAAGAAATTGTTAACATGAACTATGCTGCAATAGACGCCGGGGCAGATTCTGTTGTTGAGGTTAAAATTAAAGATTCCTGGAAAACAGAGTTTGAAGAAAAAGAAAAAGATTTAGCAAAAGGCTCTAATGAGGTTTTAATTAATTATGTTAACGATGTTTTAAAACCAATAAACGCTCAAAAAGGAAACAATTTGCCTGTTTCTGTTTTTTTAAAATATGTTGGCGGGTTTGTTCCGCAAGGGTCTGCTGCATATGAAAAAAGAGGGGTTTCGCCAGATGTTCCTTGTTGGGAGGCTGAAAACTGCATTCAGTGCAATCTTTGTTCTTATGTTTGCCCGCATGCTGTTGTAAGGCCTTATGCTTTTAGTGAAAAGGAAGCAGAATTAGCGCCAAAAGAACAAAAACTAGCTCCAATGCTCGGGTTTGAAGACAAAAAATTTGCAGTTAACGTTTCTGTTTTAGACTGCACAGGTTGTGGGGTTTGTGTTAGTGTTTGCCCTGGCAAGGCAGGGAAAAAGGCAATTAGTTTAAAACCGCTTCACACTCAAATTAAGCAACAGGAATGTTTTAATTATGCTGAAGACTTAGAAAAAAAAGAAGATGTTTTATTAAAATTCAGCGAGAGCACAATTAAAGGCAGCCAGTTTAAAAAACCTCTTTTAGAGTTTTCGGGTGCTTGTGCTGGTTGCGGTGAAACGCCTTATGCAAAATTAGCCACGCAGCTTTTTGGAGATAGGATGTATATTGCTAATGCAACCGGATGTTCTTCCATTTGGGGAGGTTCTTCTCCTTCTACGCCATACACAACAAACAAAGACGGTTGTGGGCCTGCTTGGGCAAATTCTTTGTTTGAAGATAATGCGGAATTTGGGCTTGGAATTTATGAAGCACAAAACAGCTTAAGAGAAAGACTAATTAAAAAAATTGAAGAACTTTCTAATTCCTCAAATGAAGAGGTTAAAAATGCTGCTTTAAATTTTTTAGAAACTAAAAATGATGGAGTAAAAAACAAGATTAGTTCTAAAAAATTGGTTGAAGTTTTAACAAAAGAAGGAATTGAAAAAGAAATTGTTGTTAATAAGAGATATTTAAACAAAAAGTCTGTGTTTATTTTTGGAGGAGATGGTTGGGCATATGACATAGGCTACGGCGGGCTAGACCATGTTTTAGCTTCTGGAAAAGACGTTAACGTTTTAGTGTTCGACACAGAAGTTTACTCCAACACAGGAGGGCAAGCTTCAAAGTCTACTCCAACTGGTGCAATTGCAAAGTTTGCAGCGGGAGGAAAAACAGTTAAAAAGAAAGATTTAGCAAGCATATTTATTAGTTATGGCTATGTTTATGTTGCTCAGGTTGCAATTGGAGCAAACTACGCGCAATGCATAAAAGCTTTAATTGAAGCAGAAAACTATAACGGTCCTTCAATTGTTATTTGTTATGCACCCTGCATAAACCATGGTTTAAAAGGCGGAATGAAAGGCTCCATTGCAGAAGAGAAAAAAGCAGTTGAGAGCGGATATTGGAACCTGTTTAGGTTTAACCCTGCTTTGGAGAAAAACAAATTAACAATAGACAGCAAAGAGCCGTCTTCTAATTATGAAGAATTTTTATTAGGAGAGGTGAGATATAGCTCTCTTCTTAAAAAAGATGCTTTAAAAGCTAAAGATTTATTTAAACAATCTGAGGAAGATTCTAAAAACAAAAGAGAATATCTTGAAAGAATTAAAAAAATTTATGAATAGTTAAATTTTTTATATTAAAAGTTATTTATTGTTTTAATTTTAAAATGTATATTAATAAAAAAAGGATTAGTTATAAAAAAGTGGATTTAAATAATGATAATGATTATTGTTTTGTGAAATTAGGGTCTATTTAGAGGTTATATTTTAAAAATATAAATAATCTTTAAGTGAAATTTAATTTAAAATTAAGGTAGATGGGGAAAAAACAAAACAGCAATATATGTAACAAAGAAAATAAATTTTTATAACAGATAGCTAAAAAGTTTTTTGAAGACGCAGAAGTTTTTTGCTGGTTTAACAATGGCTTTTTAGCCTATTTATTAGGTTACGACGTTTTGAAAAAATAAAAAAACATTAAAAATATTGAAAAAACAAAAAAACCTAATGGGGGCATCTTATTTTAATTTAGCTCTTATTAGGTTTATTTTTTGTGCATTTTAAAATTTTTTTAGATTATGAATATTATACAATATAATTTTATTGCATAATATTTTTTTATTATTTTTAAATTAAAAAAAATTTTAATATATTAAAACAGGTTGAGTAAAATAATAATTAAGTTAACTATTATTTTTTTTAAATATTTTGATTAGTTTTTGGAGGTCTCATGAATGAAATAGGTGAAGATAAAATTTTTATTAGGAAGATGAAAGATGTTGATGAGGACTACAACTTAATTTTAAAATGGTATAAAAACCCTAAAGTTGCTGATTATTTCGATCCTATTATTAAAACAAAAGAAGAAGCATGAAGACAGGGAGGATGAAGGATGCGTCAGCAC
>CAMZAK010000022.1 GCA_947304245.1 uncultured Clostridia bacterium | reverse complement strand
GTTACTTAATAAAGAATTATCATAATTATCGTCATAATAATTATTGTTATTTAATAAAGAATTATCATAATTATTATTATTATAATAGAAACTATCATAATTATCGTCATAATAATTATCGTTATAATAATTATTGTTACTATAATCATTTAAGTAATCGTTATCATAATTATTGTTACTCAAGAAAGAATCATTAAAATTATTATTATTATAATAGAAATCATTATCTCTATTTTCGATAAAAAATAGATTATTATTTACTTCGTCGTAAAAATAGCCACTAACTTTATATTCATCATAATAATTAGGAAAAATTTGTTCAACAGCAGAATAAATTAAATAATCATTGTTGTTATAAAATCCATTATTAACGCTGTAAAAATCATTATTATTATTAATTTCGATATCATTATTATAATTATAATCATAATCATAATCATTGTTAATTCTTATGTATTCGTTATTATCATCATAATTATTTTTTCCTACTGCTTTTACTGAATTAAATATATTATTCATATTTGGTAACAAAGTTGCTACAGATAAATTAACTGAAACTAAAAGTATTAATTTTTTAAATTTATTTTTATTTTTTTTAATTTTTTTCATTTTTACCCCCAAAATTTTAACCAATATTATTCCTTTTGAAAACATATCTTAATTATTATCATATTTTACATGTACTCGTTGTTGCTATTTCATTTGTCTAGGTTTTGTTAAAACAAGATTCAGAAAAATAATTATATGATTTTCCAGTTTTTTCAAAAAGTTGTAATAATTAGGAATTTTTACTCTATTGATTATGAATTTTATTTGTTGAATTTTTGTAAATTCTATCATATATTTTTAACTTTGTAAAGTTTTTTGTAAAATTATGTAAATAAAAATTGTATTATTTTTAAATAATAAAGAATTTGAATTTTTAAAGCTTAAAATTCAAATATAACTTCTTAATTTAAATTATTTTTTCGAAAATTTAACTAAAATTTATTTGGAAATTATAAGAAAAGGAAATATTTATAAATTTGAATTATAACGAAAAGAAAAGAAGAATATTCTTTAAATTTTAAACCATATATTGGTGTTTTTATTTATTTTTTATAATTTGAACATTTTTACAAAAACTAAAACTGAATAATTATTTTTAAAAATAAGGACATTAATAGATAAAATTTGAAGGAGAAAAAGATATGGTTGTGCTGAAAGATTCAAATGGAATTTATGAAAAAAATAATTTTGGGAATTATTTACAAAATACTATCATTATTGAAGAAAGAACGAATATTAAGAAAAATTTGAGTGACGACATAATTAACAGATTAAAAACAATGCCTAATGGGGAATTTAACCAGTTTAGGAAATACATAATACATGTTAAAAATAGAAGTGAAGAAGAGTTCAACAAATTACTTAAAGATAATGAACAAATGAGAAGACTTTTGAATGATGATGATTATTTAAAAAAAAGATTAGATGAAATAACTAAGATGAAAGCACAAGAAAAAAAAGAAATTCCCCCTAAAAAAATAAATAACGCAACTGTTAACAACAGCAACCAATCTGTTAAGAATAATGATAGGGCTTTAAACAACAAAACAACTGTGCAAAAAAAGGCAGTTCCCAAAAAAATTTCCGAAAAACCAGCACAACATGAAGGAGACTATTGGAAATTAAAATTTGAAAGGTTAAAAGAAGAATTTGACATTTTAAACGAGAAACTAAAAGAGATTAATAAACAAAATGAAGAGATTATTAAAGATAATAAATCTTTATTAAAAGAAAACATTCTTTTAAAGTCACAAATTAATAAAATGCAGGATGAAATGAAAAACGCAACCGACCTTAAAAATGCCAGTGTAATTGAAAAGAAAAATAGGAGTAAATCTTCTAATAAAAATTCTGATGAAGATAGATCTAAAAAACAACAAATTGAAAACAACTATGCACTAAATTATTTAAGACAGCTAGAAGAAGATGAAGACCTTTTTCCACGTTTTACCATTAACACCGGCGCACCAGATTTATATGACAAAACAAAAGAAATTGAATTTTTAAAACAAAAATGTGATGATTTAAGAAGAAGGTTTGAAGAGTTACAGCGAAAATATTCAGAACAAAATAATAAATTAAATATTTTAAAATATGCTTTTAAAAATCCCCATAAAAAAATTTTCTCAAACGAAGAATTACATGAAATTAATGACATTAATATTCAATTGAATACAATTAATGCGGAAAAAAATAAAGCATTAAAAGAACAACTTAAAATTAAAACAGAAAATTTGAATTTAAAAAATAAATTAGAGAGATTACAAGAAGAAAATGTAGAATTAAATAATAACAATATTGTATTAAAAAAAGAAAATGTAGAATTAAATAAAAAAATTAATGAATTAAATAAAAAAATTAATGAATTAAATAATAACAATAATGAATTAAATAATAAAAACAAAATATTAAAAGAAGAAAATGAAGCATATAAAGCACATAAAAAACGTTGGAATAAAGTAAATACCATTCCAAGCGACACAAAAAAACTGATAATACAAGGCAAAAAACAAAAATGGAACGATATCTCTATAGAAACAGAACAAATTAATTTAAAAGGCAAGGACAAGGGAAAACCAGTATATAAAATAAATGAAGGAGAAAAAATTGAAATAATCGAACAGGATAAAAACTATAAGATAGATAACGGAGACAACATAGAAGTTATTTCAAAAAAACCAGAATATAAGAAAGACGACGGAGTAAATATTATAATAACCAAACAGGATAAAAACTATAAGATAGGTGAAGAAGAAACGATTGAAATAAAAGGCAAAGAAAAACCAGTATATAAAATAGATAATAAAGACAAAATAGATTTAACCATAAAAGCCAAAGAAAAACCAGTATATAAAATAGATAAAGACGAAAATAATAGATTTACTATATCAGGAAATGTTATAAATACTAAAAACATTGAGGATTTAAACAAAGAACTTAAAAAATCAAAAGAAGCAAATGTAGAATTAAATAAAAAAATCAATGAATTAAAAGAAGAAAATGAAAAATTACAAAAAGAAAATGAAGCATATAAAGCATATAAAAAACGTTGGAATGAATCAAATATCATTCCAAGCAACACAGAAGGCCTGATAATACAAGGCAAAAAACAAAAATGGAACGATATCTTTATAGAAAAAAAAGAAGAAATTAATTTAAAAGGCAAAGAAAAAACAAAATATAGCTTAGATAACGGAGACAACATAGAAGTTATTTCAAAAAAATCAGAATATAAGAAAGACGACGGAGTAAATATTGCAATAATAGGTAAAGAAAAACCAGAATATAAAATGGAAAATAAAGACAAAATAGATTTAACCATAAAAGGCGAAAAAAAACCTTTGGGAGGCGAAGACCTACAAATATCAGATAACGCATCTGAAAAAAATGAAATAAGTTTTATTAAACAACCTACTAATGCAAAGAAAAATTGGAATAATTTAATTGAAGTTGTACAAGAAGGATTTAACATAGACAGTAAACCAAAATTAAAAGGCAAGATAATAATTAGTAATACTATAGATATTGACGATTTAGAAGATATACCTGATATACCTATTGAAAATTTAAAATTAAATGGTAAATTCAATCAAAAATCTTTAAGTATTGAAAATATCCAAAATGTGAATATATTAGGAAAAAAGAAAAATTGGAATAAAGTAAATAACATTACAAGCAGCAAAGAAAACTACCTGATAATACAAGGCAAAAAACAACAATGGAACGATATCTCTATAGAAACAGAAGAAATTAATTTAAAAGGCAAGGACAAGGGAAAAACAAAATATGAAATAAATGAAGGAGAAAAAATTAAAATAATCGAACAGGATAAAAACTATAAGATAGATAACGGAGACAACATAGAAGTTATTTCAATAAAACCAGAATATAGATTAGATGACGGAGTAAATATTGCAATAACCAAACAGGATAAAAACTATAAGATAGATAATGCAGGAGATGGAATTGAAATTAAACCTGTAAAAAAATCAGAATATGAAATAGATGCAAAAGAACCGCTTGTAATACAAGGCAAAAAACAACAATGGTACGATATCTCTATAGAAAAAAAAGAAGAAATTAATTTAAAAGGCAAAGAAAAACCAGAATATCACATATATAAAAATAAAAAAGATAATGAATTTACTATATTAGGAAATAATATAAATACTGAAAAAAATAATGAATTAAATAGTAAAAATATTGAATTAGATAGTAAAAACAAAATATTAAAAGAAGAAAATGAAAAATTACAAAAAGAAAATGAAAAATTAAATAATAACAATAATGAATTAAATAATAAAAATATTGAGTTAAATAATAAAATTAAAGAATTAAATAATAACAATATTATTTTACAAAAAGAAGTTGATTCATTAAAAGAAGAAAATAAAGCGTATAAAGCACATAAAAAACGTTGGAATGAATCAAATATCATTCCAAGCAACAAAGAAAACTACCTGACAATACAAGGCAAAAAACAAAAATGGAACGATATCTTTATAGAAAAAAAAGAAGAAATTAATTTAAAAGGCAAGGACAAACCAGTATATAAAGTAAATGAAGGAGAAAAAATTGAAATAATCAAACAGAAAAAAAACTATAAGATAGATAACGGAGACAACATAGAAGTTATTTCAATAAAACCAGAATATAAGAAAGAAGACGGAGTAAATATTGCAATAACCAAACAGGATAAAAACTATAAGATAGGTGAAGGACAATCGATTAAAATACAAGGCAAAGAAAAACCAGAATATATATTAGATAATAACAATACAGATTTAATCATAAAAGGCAAAGAAAAACCAATTTATGTAATAAGTAAAGAAGAATTTAACATAGAAGGCAAAAAAAAATCTTGGGGAGGTGAAGACCTACTAATATCAGATAAAGCATCTGAAAAAAATGAAATAAGTTTTATTAAACAACCTACTAATGCAAAGAAAAATTGGAATGAAGTAAATAAAATTCAAAACAGCATAGAAAAGCTGATAATACAAGGCAAAAAACAACAATGGTACGTTAGCCCTACAGGAACAGAACAAATTAATTTAAAAGGCAAAGAAAAACCAGTATATAAAATAGATAAAGAAAAAGAAAATAATAGATTTACTATATCAGGAAATAATATAAATACTGAAAAAATTAATATATTAAATAACCAAATTAAAGAATTAAAAGAAGAAAATGAAAAATTAGAAAAAGAAAATGTAGAATTAAATAATAAAATTAATGAATTAAACAAAAAACTTAAAGATTTAGAAAATGTAAATGCATTATTAAATGAAAAAGATATTTCTTTACAAGAAAAAGCTAATTTATTAAAAGAAGAAAATGAAAAATTAAAGAAAAAAGTGGTAGACCTATTAGCTAAAATAAGTAAACTTTCTTTAACAGAAGATAAATTAAGAAATTACGTTATGGAAAATAGTGGTACAAAAGTTAAGTTTTCTTCAAATAACGATAATGTTAAAAATAAAGACAAAATCCTTTCAAAAGAAAATAGTTCTAGCATTTCTGTTATACAAGATGAAATTGAGGTTAAATTTGGAGGTGTAACCCTTTATGTGAAGACCTCAGACCTTGAAAGAATAATTCAACTCAGAAAAGATTATGATTTTAAAATAGTTAAAATACTTGAATTAGATGCTAATGTGAATAAACTAAATATAAATAATAATGTGGAAAAATTAAAATATTTAAAAGAAAAATTAAAAAATTTAAAAATACAAAATAACACAGATATACCAAACAGAATAAAATCATTAAATGAAGACTTTAACGATAAAATGACGGAAATAAAAAATTTACAAAAAGAAATAACTAATTTAGAATTATTAACTTTTAACAATAATGAAAATTTTGAAAAAATAAAAAAATTACGGGAAAGAAAAAAATCAAACGAATTAAATAATGAAATAGCAGAATTAACAAATAAATTTGTTATAAAAGAGAAAGAAATACAAGATGAAATAAACAAATTAAAAACAAATTTCAATAATGAAGAAATAGAAAAATTAGAAAAAGAGATAGATGAATTAGACTTAACAAAAGAAAAGTTAAAAGTTGAAAATAAAAATATTAAAAAAATAGAAAATAGTAATGAAATTATAATAACAATACCTTTAGAAAAGATTCCAGAAACTGTTATAAAAGATATTAGAGAAGATAATAGATTTAATAATTTATTATTTGAAAAAAATGAAAAATTTAATATTTTCGATAAACCAGGCCCAGGCAAAGAATTATTAAAAAAAATACTTGCACCTTTAAATAATGAGTTTTTTAATGTTATACAAGTGAATACATTTAGTTTAAATTTTAATGGTGGACTAAATTTCAAAGATATAAATAAAAAAATTGAAGAAGATCCAATTTTAAATAATGTAGGTAAGAAAACTATTAATAATCCGTCTGATTCTAATTATTTAGATGAATTGAGCAAAATGAAATCATTATCTATAAACAAAAAACCAGAATCAATTGATGAATTTGAAAAAATTAATAATGAACTTATGAAAAAAATAAAAAAATTACGTTCTGAAAATAGTGAATTACAAGAAAAGTTAGATAAGTATGAATTTGAAAATAAAATATTATTAACAGAAAACAATAGTTTTAGAAAATACATTAATGAACAAACTAAAATTATTCAAGATTTTGAAGAAAATAAACCTTCAGATGATAAAATTCAATATTATGAAAATAGAATTAGTGAATTGGGAAAACATAATAAGGATTTACTCGAAGGTATTAAAAAATTAGATACACAAAATAAATTATTTAAATTTGAAAATAATTTTAAAAAACAAAAAAAAGAAAATGTTTTTAAAAAGCCTTCATATGAAATTAATACATTTAATTTTAACTATTTAAAAGGTAATAAACATAAAAAAGAAAATTTAAATGAATTAAACAAAAATTCAAATATGCTTAAAATATCTGAAGCGCAAAATTTAAATTTCAACCCAGAAAAAATAAAAATAGACGTAATAAATGTAACAGATGAAAAAAATAAAATTATTAGTAATGGGGGCAATTTTGATTTTTATGGTGATTTAAAAGAAAAAGAAAAAATTGAATTTAATTATATTAATAAAGAAGCAGAGAAAGATGGAAAAGAAATAAAAAAAACAATTATATTTACAGTGCTAAAAAAAGATGCGGGACCCGCAAATGAATTTAAAAAATATTATGATGAAAAAATGAAGGAAATTAATTCAAAAAATAAAACAATAACTAGACTTGAAAATGATATAGTGAAACTTAAAGAAGAAATGAATAAATATGAAAATGAAAAGGTAGCAAAAATAAAATCTAATGAAAAAAAGGTAAACAATAACACAATTAAAATAGAAGATGAAATTGAGAAAAACAGTATGATTATTGTTAATCCAGAAAAGCAAGATGTAAACAGTTTAGAATTGAAAATTCAAAATTTAAATAAAGATGCCGAAAATGAAAAAAGAATAGAAAAATATGAGAAAGAAATTCTTGTCCTAAAAGGAAACTATGAAGAATTAGAAAAACGATATAATGGCTTAAAAGAAGCAAATATAAAATTATCAAAACAAAAAACAGATCTTCAAAAGCAACTGAATGATTATAAAGACAATAATAATTTATTTGGTGATATAGACAATAATAATTTATTTGGTGATATATCAATAATTGAAAAACATGAAGAAGAAAATTCTTTTTTTCTTGACAAGTTAATTGATGAAAAAGAGATTAACAATTTAAATGTAACTTCAGAAGATAAAAAAAATGGTAAACCAAAAATTGCAATATCTAACCAAGATGAATTAGATTATATGAAAAAGAAAAATTTTGAAAAAATAGATAACAAAACAATGAAAAGAAATAATACGGAGGTAAATTTATTTGGTTCAAATAAAATTGATGCTGGAGACGCAATTTTAAAAGATATAAAAAAAGAAAATGAGAACTTAAAAAAAAGAATTGAAAACTTAGAAAAATTAAACGAAAAATTAAATGACAAATTAAAATTATATGAAAATAAAAATATAAAGGAAAAGCAAAAAGAAATAAAAAAATTAGATATTAAAACCAATGAATCATCAAACAAAAATAAAGAAGAAATAAAAAATAATGATGGATTTGACCAAAAATATGCCAATATTATGTTGCAAATGAGCTTAAACAATCAAAAAGAAGAGAACAAAAAATTAATAAAATCAAATAAAGAAAAAGATGAAAGAATTAAAAATTTAGTGGATGAACAAAATAAATTATCGCTAAAGAATAACGAAAATGAATTAAAAATAAATGAGTTAACCAAAGAGAAAAAGGACCTGCAAAAAACATTAGAAAATAAAAATGCGAACTTAGAATCAATAGAAAAAGATTTAGAAAATTATAAAATAAATGAAGAAAATATTCAAAAAAACAACGAAGAATATATAAAAAAAATCAACGACTTGGAAAATGAAAATTCAAATTTAAAAAAAGACAACTTTGAAAAAGACGATTTAATGGAATCTAAAGAGTATGAATTCAAACAAAATGAAGAAAAATTGAAGTTATGTGAAAAAGAAAACGAAAAATTACGGGAAGAACTAAAAAACAAGCAAAACCAAATAATTTATTGTAATTACATTATTGAAGTAATAGCAGCAGTATTAGAAAATATAATTAATACGAAAAAAACAAACATTGATTATAATAAAAAAATAAATGCAATTGAACAATCAAAGCAAAACAATTTAGGAATTATTAGAAATTATTATCTCAAAGGAAAAATTGAAGGAATAGACCAAAGTTCTTTTGAAGGAATTATTGAAAACATTTATGAAATAGCAACTTTCAATTTAAATAATAAATATAAAAATGCATTAGAAAGATACTTAACATATTTAAAAGACAGAACAAATTTTATTAATCAACTTCAAGATGGCAAAAAAGTTGCTGTTAAAGATTTTAAATTTAATTTAACCGAAATAGAAGAACATGACTTAAAAGAAACAGTCCGAGAAATTAATAAAGACCTTGAGGCAATAAAAAACAAAACAAAAGAAAACAGAAATAATTTAGAAACTCAAAATAACAAAATTAAAGAATTGGAAGAAGATAATGCTATCTTTAAAAGATATTTTTTATTGTTAAAAGATAAAATAAAAATAATCTATGAAATAAAAAAAATATTTAATAACATATTGAATGGAAATCAAAATGAGTTCAACTTAAAGGACAATTTAAATAACATTTTTAATGAAGATAACAGAGCAATAATTATGGAAAAATTTAAAATTGATTTATTTAAAGATGAAAAATTAAAAAAAGATGAAAAATTAAAAAAAGATATCAACGAGATTGATGAATATATTAGAAAATATTACGAAGAAATGAAAAAAAATATTTTAAAAAGTAGATTCAAGCAGGGAAGTAAAGAGGTGGTTAAAGATATTCAAGAAAACTTTCAAAAAAACTATAAAGAAGGCTATAAAGAATATAATGAGTATTTAGATAAATTTAATAAAGATGGAAATATAAAAAATAGTGCAAGAGATTTTTTGTTTGATATGGTAAAAGGAAAGTTTGATAATTTAAAAGAGCATATATTCATAGTCTCTGTTAATTTAGAGGAAATTAGAAAACAATACTTAGATAATTTAGAAGAATTAGATATCAAAAATGAAGTACAAAAATTTATGAAAAAGCATATTGAAACCGATGAAAACTTAGACAAATTAAAAGACAGAGCAGGAAAAACACTTTTAAAAGGTGCACTTGAATTTATTTATGAAAATATTTTTGAAATAGTGTCTGATAAGAAAAAAGGGATTAATTTTGAAATTTTGAAAAAATATTTAAAATATTTAAAAGACAGAACAAATTTTATTAATCAACTTCAGGAAGGGCAGAATGTTGATTCTAAAGAAATTAAATTAGGATTAAGTGATGAAGAAATACACACATTAGGAGAAAGAGGAAAAGAATTACAAAGAGAAGTCCAACTAATTGACGAAGAATTCAAAAAAATAGAAGAAAATGCGAAACAAAACAAACATAACAATGATGATAAGGAAAAAGTAATAAGAAACATGTTGAAATACACCAGCGACAGCATAGATTATATTTTTGATGAAGTAAAACAAGCTGAGCTAAAACTTGAAGAAAAAGATTTGGAAAAACATAAAAAAGAAATTGAAAATCTAAAAAATAAAGTTACTAAATATAAAAATATGTACGAAAACAGAGTAAAAGAAAATGAAACTGTAAAAGAAAAAATTAAAGAATCAAACAAAAAAAATGAAGAACTTAAAAAGGAAAATGACAACTATAAAAAACTTGAAAGTGACTACAATAATTTAAAAACTATTAACGAAAATTTAAAAAGTAATAATAAATATAAAATTGCATTAGAAAGATACTTAACATATTTAAAAGACAGCACAAATTTTATTAAACAACTTCAAGATGGAAAAAAAGATGATGTTAAAGATTTTAAATTTGATTTAAACGAAATAGAAGAGAAAAAATTAAAAGAAACAGTCCGAGAAATTAATAAAGACCTTGAGGCAATAAAAAACAAAACAAAAGAAAATAAAGAACAAATGAAAAATTTAGAAAATAAAAATATAACAAATGAGAATAAAATTAAAAATTATGAGGAAAAAATTAAAGATTATGAGAAAAAAATAAATGAAAATCAAAACAAAATTGAAAATATGAAAAAAGAAAAATTTGACGCCTTATATGTTAAAAACAAAGAAATTGATGAAATGAGTTCAAAATTGAAAAAAACCCAACAAGAAGATGAAAAAGCGAAAAAAAGACAACAACTTAGAGAAAGATTTAAAACTAATAATATAAAATTAAATAAAGATATACTTACACAACTTAACACACAACTTAAAAATGAAGATAAAAAAGATGTTAAACTGTTAGATATTTTAAATCAAGTTCACGACAAAAATCATGTGTATGAAGTAGCAGCTGGAATGTTTTATAATATACTATTACATATAAGCTTAGTCTCTGAAAATTTAGACGAAATTGCAAAGCAATACTTTGAAGAATCAGAAGAATTAAATGAAAAAAATGTAGTAACTAATAAAATATTTAAGCATTATGAAAAAGATGAATTATTTAAAGAAGAATTTGTGAAATTAAATGAAAAATACGGATATAAACTTTTAAAAGAGGAACTTAATAATATTTATATAAAAATTTATCAAATAGTGTCTGATAAGAAAAAAGGGATTGATTTTGAATTTTTAGAAAAATATACAAAATATTTAAATGATAGATTAAAAAATATTATTAAACTTCAAAATCCAATAGGACTTGATGCTGATGATAAAGCAATTATTAGTTTAGAATTAAATGAAAAACAAAATCAGGCATTAGGAACTGAGGGGTTAGCAAAAATCCAAGTAATTGACAAAAAACTCGAAGAAATAGAAGAAAATGCGAAACAAAACAAACATAACAATGATGATAAGGAAAAAGTAATAATGAAAATGTTGCAATACACCAGCGACAGCATAGATTATATTTTTGATGTAGTAAACCAACCTGAGCTAGGACTTGAAGAAAAAGATTTGAAAAATTATGAATCCACAATTAAAGAACTAACAGAAAAAATTGATAAATATAAAAAAGATTACAAAAACATAGAAAAAGAAAAAGAAGAAAGGATGGACAAATTAAAAGATTTAGAGTGGCAATTAAGTGTATTATCAGAATCAAAAAACAAAATGAAAGATAAATTTTTAGAAGAACAAAAGAAAAATAAAGAATTGGTTGAGGAAAATGAAAAATTAGAGGGTGATATAGAAGAGGAAAAAGACGATAAGGAACAACTAGCTGATTTAATTAGAATAATATACGCTACATTAAAAACAATAATTGAAATTAACAATAATAATTCTAATGAAGAATTAAAAAAACGAGAATTAGAAGAAAAAGAAAAGTATATTTTAGAAGGAATTAAAAAAGAAAAATGTTTTTACTTCGAAGGAATTGAAATTGATTATAAAGAAATTATTGAAAACATTTTTAAAATAGCAATTTTCAATTTAAAAAATAAATATGACTCAAATTCATTAAATAAAGAAAACGTTTCAAGTCTTTCTTTAAATACCAACAATAATAAATATAAAAATGCATTAAAAAGATACTTAGATTATTTAAAAGACAGCACAAATTTTATTAATCGACTTCAAAATGGAGAAGAAGTTGATGTTAAAGATTTTGATTTAAACGAAACAGAAGAATATGAATTAAAAGAAACAGTCAAAGAAATTAATAAAGACCTTGAGGCAATAAAGAACAAAACAAGTAAAAATAAAGAAAAAATGAAAAACTTAGAAAATAAAATAGACGCATTAGAAAATAAAAATAAACAATTTAACGAATATAAAAATGAATTAGAAAATAAAAATAAACAATTTAAAGAATATAAAAATGAATTAGAAAATCAAAATAACGAATATAAAGAAAAATTAGAAAATAAAAATAAAGAATTTGATGAATATACAAAAAGATTAAAAAATGATTTTATAGAATTTGAAAGCGCAAAGGACAAAGAAATTAAAAAAACAAAAGATGAATTAGAAGAAGAAAGACTGCAAAATCTTAATACTCTTAATACTGAATTAAATAATTCAAAAAAAGAGTATGAAGAAATATTTAAAAAAATTTCAAAATATATTAAAATATTTTATGCTTATTTAGAAATATTTTTTAATAAATTAAGTGATAAAGAAACTAATAGCTTTTCTTTTAAAGAAGATTTTAGTAAAGATAAGGTTTTTAATACAATAAAAGATATTGAAAATGAAGAAAATAAAGTAAATAAAGTAAATAAAGAAAATAAAGAAAATATAGATATAAAAGATATAAAAAAAGAAGATATAAAAGAAGAAGATTGCGAAATTACAGAAAATGTAGTTGCTAAAGACCGCATGAAATATGGGATGTCTCCCCCTATGTATTCAATATTTAATTATATATCTAAAATTAATCAAAAATTTTATTTTATTATTGATAAAATAAATTCAAAAAAAGGATTAATAGCAGAAAAATTTAGGTTATTAATTAAACGTATTCAGGCAGATGCTAAAAATGAAAAAAATAATGAGGGAATAAAGTATACATTTGACAACATAGATTTGAATGAGATTGATTATGGTGAAATATGGGCTTATTACGATAAATTGAAAAATAGCAAAAAACATTTGGAAGACAAAATAACAAATTTGGAAACAAATTTGAAAACAAATATTAATGAATTAAATTTAGAAAATGGTAAATTAAAAACTGATTTAACAAATGCAAATAAAACTCTAGACATAATAAAAGACAAAAATAAAAAACTAAATAAACAAATTGAAGAAGGTAACCTAAATGACGAAATGTTTAAGAATTTTTTAATAAATTTAGGTTTGTTATTAAAACTAAATTTAGAAATTGATTTTTCTACAATGAAAATGTCAGATGTTATTGAACAAATAAAAGATAAAATTAAAAAAAATAATGACGAGCAAAATAAGATTATAAATGAATATAAAAAGATTATTGAAAAAAATAATGAATTTAAAAACGAAGAGACAAAAAAATTTGAAAAATTTAAAGAACAAGCAATAAACATGTTTGATGAATTAAATAAAAAAAAGAAAGATGGTGCTTTTGAGGAACAAACTGTAAAATATATTTTATATATATTAAAAAATGAAGATTATCCCAAAGGAGAGGAAACTAAAAAGATTGAAGAAATTAAATTAGAAAAAAAAGATTGTGAGGAAATAATCAATAAATTTATTGAATATAAAAAAAATAATATTATATTAAACAAAGAAAATGAAAATTTTAAATTAACTAATCAAATTTTACGAAAAGACAATACAAAATTACTATACGAATTAAATTCTAAGAATAAACAAATTGAAAATCTTAGTTCAACAAAAACTACTTCTTCATCAACATCAAATTCTAAAGAAACAGAAGAAAAATTACAAAAATTAGAAAATAAAAATAAAATAATAAAAAATAATTATAAAGAATTTTTATTAAAATTAATAAAAACATTTGAATTAGAATTTAAAGAAAAAGAAGAAAAAAACGAAGATATCATTTTAAGTAAAATGTTAGATAAATATGAAAACTTAAAAAATCCGGCATCTAATTCTAATAAAGCAAAAGAATATAAAAGTGACGCAATCATAAATGCACTAAATAAAAATAGTGAAAATTTTAATTATGAAACTACGTTTAAAAAATTGGAAGTGCTGTTTGAAAGTAACATGATGGATGCATGGGTTCATTTATGGGATAATCACATTATTTGTGATATTTTATGGGGTGAATATTTAAAAAGTGTAGAAGAAATAAAAAATATGAATATAAAACGTAAAGATAAAAAAAATATAAACAAAAATAATAAAGATGTTATTGAAGAAATTGACAAAATTGTTGAAAATTATAATAAACAGATATTATTATTAAAATTTATAATAAAATGTAATGAATCTAGTATAAAAAATGAAATGAAAATTACAGATGATAAATTTAAAGAAATGGAAAAAAATACAACAAAAAAAATATTTAAATTACTCGATATGAAAAATATTCGAGATTTAGAAAATAAATACATAAATAAAGTATCTGAACTAAGAAAAGAGAATGCCGAATTAAAAAATAAATTAGGAGTAAAAAAATAGTATTTAAATAAAGTAAATAAATTTCATTAAAAATTAATGTAAAACGGAGTTGACACAGAATTTTAAAAAGCAAGACAAAAAGACACGAATTTTAGCTTGAACTGGAAAATCATGTAACATAAAATATATAAACATTAACCACCTAACAAGAAAAAACCAAAAACAGGAAAGAGGCGATTTTAAATGTTACATGAGGTAAATTTTAAAAATTTGGAAGGGCTTTTTGAAAAAAAACAATGCATAGGAAAAACAGCTAACGTAAAGCAAGAAGAATGTTTAAATGTTAAGCAGCTAAAACCAATTATAATGGAAACTCCAGACGATTCAGATTCAGATTATTCGTATGAATCAGATGAATATGAATCAGATTCAGATGAATATGAATCAGAGGAATATGAATCTGAAGAAGATTCAAGTGAGACAGATTCTCACGATTCTTATGCAAATCAAGGCTTGGGACGTTAAATTTCTTTAAGGTTAATTTTATTTTTGTAGGTTACAATAGTTTTACAGTAATTTTAATAATAAAATCATATGATAGTTTGTTGTTGTTTTGTTGAAGAGTGTTTTTTTTCATTTTTAGTATTTACTAATGATATTTAGAAGAAATAAAGCCGCTTAAAGTTAAAATTTTACCGGTGTTTGCATAAATTATGCCGGTACTTTTTTTAATGTATTCTTGTTTTAATTTATTTAAATTTTCCTTCTTATTTTAAGTAAAATAGAAAATATGTTGTTGCTTTTAAAGTTAGAAGATTTTTTTGTGTTTTTTTATAAAAAAAGAAAAAATTTTTAAAGTTGCTAAAGCTGTTTTTGTTTTAAAAGCTCATAAAAGTAGCTGTTTAAAATTTTGCTACATGGCCCCAAATCTTGCATTCCAAATTTTCCTTCTTCTTTAAACAAAACAGAGACTATGTTGTGGGTATTAAAGCTAGAGAAGCTACAAAACCAGGTGCTTAATTTTTCTTGGCCGTTTTCAAAAAACTCTCCAGTTTGAGCTGTACTGCTTTTTCCGCCGCATGTGAAAATTTGTGGGTCTGCTGGAGTGTTTTTAATGGAGTAAATTAGCATTTGTTTTAAAAGTTTTGCAGTTTTAGAATCTAAAGCGTGAAATTTTGTAATTTTATTAGAATTTTCAAATTTTCCATTTAAAATTTCCCCTTTAACTAAAGTTGGAACAACAGAATAACCATTATTAACAACAGCACTGAGCATTTGCGCAATGTGGAAAATGGAGGTTTTGAGTTTTCCTTGGCCGAAACTAAAGTTTGCGAGTTCTCCTGAACTCATGTTAAAATTTGGCAATGTTGCGGGTTTAATTTTAAAATTATCACAAAGAACAATTTCTCTAGAAAAACCAAAATTTTGAGCAGTGTTTAACATTTCAGAGTTGCCTAGCTTAAGTCCTAAATTAATAAAATAAGGGTTGCAGGAGTGTTTCATAGCGTTTGGCATATCTAGCTCTTTGTGCCCGCTTGTTTTGTGGCATTTAAATTTAACATCATTAAATTTAAAAAAACCTTTGCAGTTGAATTGTTCATTTGGATTAGTGTTATTTTTTAAGGCTGCAGCAGCTGTAACAATTTTAAAAATAGAGCCCACAGGGTGATTTTCAACAGCTCTATTAAATAATGGTTGTTGTTCATCTTTTAAAGATGCATTAATGTTGTTTGGGTTGAATAATGGAAAACTGCTCACAGCTAAAATTTCACCGGTGTTGGCGTTTAAAACAATGCCCGCACCTTTTTTAATATATTCTTGCCCTATTTTATTTAAAATATATTGCATGCTGGAATTAATTGTTAAAACAACGCCATCATTAAAATTCCCTGAAGAATTTAAATTGAAATTTTTATCATTTAAAATTTTATTTTTAGCATTAGTTAAATAGTTTAAATTTAGTATATATTTTTTTTCATCCAAAAATTCGTTTAAAGCAAATTCAAGGCCAGAAACTCCTTCGTCTTCACTATTAAGATGGCCTAATAAATGTACGGGTTTAGAGCAGTCATCGCTAAACCTTAATTTATCATCGAAATATAATATGTTTTTGTTTTCAATTATGTTGTCTACAGGTATTATGAAAGGTTTATTCAGTTCATATAAATTTTTTAATTTTTTTTTAGGGAAGTTTTTGGCAATTTTTCTAGCAACTTTAAAATTAACTTTATTTGGAAAAATTATGGCTTTTTTAATTTTTTTGCAATATGTTAGTTTATTAAAATTAGAATCGTAAAAGTTAGCTCGCCTATTAAAAATTTCTAGAGAGATGTTTTGTTGTTTAGAAGCTTTAATTGAAAAGCTTTTGTTGCTGTTTATTTGAATAACCCTCAAAAACAAGATTAAAAAACAGCCTGAAATTAAAAAATAAACTGTTCTTAATTTTTTAGTGTTTATAATTTTTTAAATACCTCCAATATTTTTAAATTAATATTGGCAGAATAATTTTAGTTAAACAAAATATTGTGAATTGTTTTAGTTTAGTTAAATATTTTTAAATAACAAAATTAAAAAATATAAATGTTTATTAAAATAAAAAATATGGTAAATTGAGAATATATGATGTACAATAAAAGTGTTAAGAGATATCACGAAAAGGAGAATTAATTTGAAGGAAAAGGAAAAAATAAGGAATTTTTCAATAATTGCACATGTAGACCATGGTAAATCTACTTTGGCAGACAGAATTTTAGAAAAAACTAAAACAGTTTCAAAAAGAGAATTTGTAAACCAACTTTTAGACAATATGGAACTCGAAAAAGAAAAAGGAATAACAATTAAAGCAAGAGCTGTGAAATTAAATTATGAATATTCTAATGGAGATGTTTATGAATTTAATTTAATAGACACTCCAGGCCATGTGGACTTTAACTATGAAGTTTCTAGGTCTTTGGCTGCTTGTGATGGCGCAATTTTAGTTGTGGACGCCACTCAAGGAGTGCAAGCTCAAACAATGGCAAACGTTTACCTTGCACTAGAAAACGATTTAGAAATTTTACCTGTTATTAATAAGGTGGACTTAAAATCTGCAGACCCCGAACGAGTTAAAAAACAAATTGAAGATTTAATAGGCATCCCCGCTGAGGATGCACCTTTAATTTCTGCAAAAACAGGGCAGGGTGTTGAAGAGGTTTTAAAAGCAATAGTTGAAAAACTGCCATGCCCTGTTGGAGACGAAAATTCTCCTTTAAAGGCTTTAATTTTCGATTCATATTATGACTCCTACAAAGGAGTTATTGTTTACGTTAGAATTAAAGAAGGCAAACTAAAACCAGGTGAAAAAATTAGGTTTATGTCCACAAAAAAAGAATTTGAAGTTGTTGAAATAGGCTACATGGGAGCCATTGAACTAATTCCAACTTCTTGTTTAAAGGCAGGCGAAGTAGGCTACATTACAGCTTCAATTAAAAACATTAGAGACACAAAAGTTGGGGACACGGTAACCTTAGCAGAAAACCCAGCAAAAGAACCATTGCCAGGCTACAAAAAAGCAAACTCAATGGTTTATTGTGGAATTTACCCTTCAAGTGGGGATGAATATGAAAACTTAAAAGATGCCATAGAAAAATTGCAGTTAAACGATGCTGCTTTAAATTTCACACCTGAAAACTCTAAAGCTTTGGGTTTTGGCTTTAGATGTGGTTTTTTAGGGCTACTTCATATGGAAATAATTAAAGAAAGGCTTGAGAGGGAATATAATTTAGCTTTAATAACAACAGCCCCTTCTGTTGAATATAGGGTTACCTTAAAAAACGGTGAGGTTTTAATGGTTTCAAACCCAACAAGCTACCCAAACCCTGCTGAAATTGAAAAAAGCGAAGAACCAATTGTGAGTGCCACAATTTTAACTCCTTCGGAATATGTTGGAAGTATTATGGGGTTGTGTGAAAACAGGCGAGGGAAACACACAAACATGAGATATTTAGACAAAACCAGAGTGGAATTAAGCTATAAATTACCGCTTGGCGAAATAGTATACGATTTTTTTGACAGTTTAAAGTCTCGCACTAAGGGTTATGCTTCGCTAGACTACGAAATGGCGGGTTATTGGGAAGCAAAATTAGTTAAATTAGACATTTTACTCGCAGGAGAAGTAATAGATGCACTATCCTTCATTTTGCATGTTGACAGTGCTTATTCTAAAGGAAGAAAATT
>CAMZAK010000021.1 GCA_947304245.1 uncultured Clostridia bacterium | reverse complement strand
TAAATTTCTTGCAGCTACTTTAAATTATTTTTATTTTTAAAAATGCTTTTTTTAAAATTTTCATCTAAACCGTAAAAAATGTAAGCAAGGTTTAATTTGTTTTTTCTTACCGCCTCTTTTAATTTTCAGTTAAAACCTTTATTTTTTTAACTCCTTTTTTTTTAAAATATGTAATCACTTCTTTTGTTATAATTTCACCATAAGTTAAAAGCAAAACGCCAGGAATCTCCCAAAAAAGCAGGTCTGCAAAAACCCTAGAGTTTGCTTTTTTAATTTCAATTTCTTCACTTTTTAAAGAAACAGCATCTTTTAAACTAACAGCTCTTTTAAAATTAAAACATTCATAAAACTGTTTTTCTTTTAATTTGTTCTTTTGCGGCTTTAGCTCTTTTAAAAAAAATTCTAACCTTTTCCAGTCTTCTTCTTCTAGAAAAGGAGTTAAAACAAAAACAACAAACCTAAAATTATAAAATTCAGGAACAATTTTATGTTTTTTTAAAGTTTCAACAACACTAAAAACCCCACCACAAACAAAAAAACAATCTAAAACTAATTTTGAAGGGTCTGTTTTTTTAAAAACTAAATTAAATTTTTTAATTAATTTTTCTTTTCTTTGCTCTAATTTAAAAAAACTCTGAGCAGCATATTTTTCTAGCCAATCTGCACAAAGCCCAATAGAATCCATAATTAAATATGAAGGGCTAGAAGAACCAAAAAGCGCCATGGCGTGTTTAACCTCACTTCTTTTAAAAAAACCATCCTTCATTAAAAGTATGGCTGCCCCTGTTAGAGCTGGCAATGTTTTATGAAAACTAGAACAACAAAAATCTGCCCCTAAAGAAATTGGATGTTTAAAATTTTTTAAAAACCCAAAATGAGCACCATGAGCAGCGTCAACAACTAAAATTGCTCCTGTTTCATTGCAAATCTCTCTAAACTTTTTTATGTTTAAGCTCTCACCATAATAATTAGGAGAAGTAACAAACAAAACAGAACCTTTTCCAAACGCTAAAAGGGCTTTTTTAACCTCTAAAAAGTTAACATCTTTAAAGTTTCCAATTAGTTTAAAAGAAATTGAAAGAATTGCAGCAGCATTAAAAAAACTAAAATGAGCACCTCTTAAAACAACAAAATTTCTGTTTTTTAAAAGCCACAAAATTGTTTGAATGCAAAGTGTGGACCCAGAAGCAGAAACAAAACAATTAAAAGAGAACAAACTAGAAATTTTTTCTTCCAAATTTTTAATTATTCCTTCAGGAGCATATAAATTATCCGCACCATTAATTTCGGTTAAATCTAATTTTACTGAAATATTATTATTTAAAAAAGAGCACTTTCCCTGGTGCCCCGGCATGAAAAGACGCAAAAAATTGTCATTTTCAAAATTTCTTAAAAATCTACTTAAACTGTTCAACTTTTTTAAATCTCCTCTTTGGCTTCAATTTTCAAAATCTTTAATGCATTTTTTAAGCTAATTTTAAAAGCCTCACAAATTAAAAGACGTGCTTTAATGGTTTCTTTTTCCTGCCCTTTAATTTTGCAGCTAACATAAAATTTGTGAAATAGTGCCGCTAATTCTAAAGCAAATGTTGCAATTTTAAAAAGGGATTATTTAAATTTTCTTAAACTGTTCAACTTTTTTTAAATCTCCTCTTTAGCTTTAATTTTCAAAATCTTTAATGCATTTTTTAAACTAATTTTAAAAGCCTTACAAATTAAAAGACGTGCTTTAATGGTTTCTCTTTCCTGCCCTTTAATTTTGCAGCTAACATAAAATTTGTGAAATAGTGCCGCTAACTCTAAAGCAAATGTTGCAATTTTAGAAGGGTTTTTAGTTTCAACAGCTTTTATAATTTCATTAGGGAATTTAGAAATTTGTTTTATTAATTCAAGTTCAATTTCACTTTCAAAGTTAGAAAAGCTAAAGTCCTCATTTGGAACAAACCCTAGTTCCTTTAAATTTTTTAAAATTCCACAAGCTCTAGCGTAAGCATATTGCACATAGTAAACAGGGTTTTTTTCAGATTGTTGTTCTGCCAAATCTAGGTCGAAATCGAAATGAGAGTTTGGGTCTTTCATGTTGAAAAAAAATCTAGAAACTTCAATGGGGATTAATTCTAAAAGAGTGTTTAGTGTAACCGTGTTGCCTGCTCTTTTGCTAAGTTTTAGTGTTTCTCCTTTTTTAACTAACCTAACCATCTGCATAATTACAATTTCTAATTTTTCTTCACTAACCCCCAAAACCTTTAAAGCAGCTTTTAACCTTGCAATGTGTCCGTGATGGTCTGCCCCCCAAACATTAATTGCAAAATCAAACCCTCTAACCTTAAACTTATTGTAATGGTAAGCTATGTCTGAAGCAAAATATGTTGGTATTTTATTTTCTCTAACTAAAACTTCGTCTTTTTGCCCTCCACATTTTGAAAACAAAAACCATAAAGCTCCGTTTTTTTCTTCAACGTAACCCTTTTCTTTTAGTAGATTAATAACATAATTAATTTTGTCTTCTTTGTAAAGTGAACTTTCAAAAAACCAATTGTCATACTTAACATTATATTTTAAAAGGTCTAACTCTAAATTTTTAATGTTAATTGGAAGAGCGTAATCTAAAAGAGCATTTTGCCTTTCCTCTTCTGAAAGCTTCATGAACTTGTCTTTATAAATTTTAGCAAAGTTTTTAGCATGAAGAATAATGTCTTCCCCTAAATAGCAATCTTTAGGCATTTCAAAATTCTCATCTTTTAAAAAAAGCTGTTCATATCTCACCGCCAAACTTTTTTTAAACTTTTCTATTTGGTTTCCTGCATCGTTAACATAAAACTCTTTTAAAACATTAAAACCACAAAACTTAAAGCATTCAGCTAAAGAGTCTCCAATTGCGCCCCCTCTTGCATTTCCAATGTGCATAGGCCCTGTTGGGTTAGCAGAAACAAACTCTAAAATAACCTTTTTCCCTTGTCCAAAGTCTGTTTTGCCAAAATCTTCCCCTTTTTTTAAAACATCTTTTAAAGCTTTAAAAAACCAGCCTTCATTTAAAAAAAAGTTTAAAAAACCAGGCTTTTTAATTTCAAATTTAGAAAAATAACTTTCTTTTAAATTTAAATTTTCAGAAATTTTTTCAGCTAACTGCAAAGGAGCCATTTTAAAAACTCTAGCGCCAGCCATTGCAATGTTAGTTGCAAAATCTCCAAATTCTGCTCTTTCTGGCTCTTCTATTAAAAATTCTAATTTTTTTTCTTCTTTGCCTTCTTGTTTACAAAATTTTTCTAACGCTTCTTTTAAAATTTTTTCTAAACTTTTAATTGTTTCATTATAAAAATCTAGCATTTTTAAACTTCCCCTCAATTTTTTTATTTTAACTCTATTAATATTTTATTTTGCAAAACTCCTCCAACATCATCTATCTCCAAATAATATTCAAAATCTATTTTTCCTTCATTTTCATTAAACTCAAAACAAACCTTTTTAGTTAAAACATTAAGAGAAGAAAAAGTATCTTTAGTTTTACAGTTAAATTTTGTTTTTTTGCCTTTCTTAAGTTTTAAATTGTAAGATAAATCCCCATTTGCAATAACATTAACAGAACCGTTTTCGTTTAATAAAATTTTAGATAAACCATTATATTCATTCTCATACTCCACAACCCACTTTTTTTCAAGTTTTTTTAATTTTCCTGTTGTGAAAAATTCAAAATCATCCGCAGAATTAACCAGTTCTTCATTTGAGTTCTGTTTAACCTTAACAAATAAATTAATCTTTCTAACCTCTGACATCTTAATTCTCCATTCATCTTAATTATTTCTTTTTAGCGCCAAATAAATTAATTCTTTTAACAAATCTTTGGTTTTAACTTTGCTTTCTTCCCATAGTTTTGTATACATGCTAATGTTTGTGAAACCCGGCATGGTGTTTATTTCATTTAAAATTACTTCATTCTTTTTTGTAACAAAAAAATCCACCCTAGAAAGCCCATAGCAACCAAGAAGTTTAAACGCCTTAACCGAAACCTCTTTAATTTTTTTTGAAACATCTTTGGTAATCTCTGCAGGAATTATTAATTTAGAGTCATATTTATATTTAGAATCGTAATCATAAAACTCCCCAAAAGAAGAAATTTCTCCAACTTCGGAAGCTTTAGGGTTTAATCCTCCCAAAACAGCGCATTCAACCTCTTTTCCATTAATGAACTCCTCACAAATAACTTCATTGTCATAAGAAAAGGCATACAAAATTCCTTCTTTTAATTCATCGAAATTATTACATTTTCTAATTCCAATGGAAGACCCGCAACTGGCAGGTTTTGTAAAAATTGGGAACAATAAATTTCTTGCTATGTAAAAAATTTTCTCTTCTAATTTTTCTAAATCTTTTCTTTTAAAACTTTCCCACTTAGCAACCCTAATGCCATAAGAATGCAACAATTCATGCGTTAAAACCTTGTTCATGCATAAAGCACTACTTAAAAGATTGCAACCAACATAAGGAATTGCAGCAATTTCAAAAGCTCCCATAAGTTTCCCGTCCTCACCATTTTGTCCGTGCAAAACAGGAAAAATGCAATCCACATTAATTTTAGTAAAACTAAAATCTTCTTTCAGTTTTAATAAACCTTTATATTTCCTATTCAAACTAAAAACAATAGGAGAATTAGCTTCTTGCTCCCATTCTCCAGTTTTAATTTTTTTTAAATCTCCAGAATAATGAAACCATTCTCCTCTTTTGTTTATTCCAATTGGCAAAACTTCAAACTCTTGTTTTAAATTTTCAATAACATTAAAAGCAGATTTTAAAGAAACCTCATGTTCAAAAGAAACTCCACCAAACAAAACAGCAACCTTTAATTTTCTCAATAAACCAACCCCTAAAAAATAATTCTAATCTTTTGAAAACTTCTTGTTAACATTAATTTTTTTAATAATTTTTAGGCTATCTTTATTAAAAACCCTTTCCACATCTTCCTCATTTAATTTTACGCGATATTTTCCAGTTAAAGGGTTTCCAGAACAAACAACGCCTTCACCATCTGGGCTCATAACGCATTCCCCAACCTTTGGGCAAATTTTGTTTAAAAACTCATAAGAATCTTGCTCATATTGCAAGCAACACATTAATTTTCCACAACATCCCGAAATTTTTTTAGGGTTTAAAGAAAGATTTTGCTCTTTTGCCATTTTAATTGAAACATGATAAAAATTGTCCAAAAAACTAGAACAACAAAATGGCCTTCCACAAACTCCAATTCCACAAAGCAGTTTAGCCTCATCTCTAATTCCAATTTGTTTTAATTCAACCCTAGTATGCAATGTTACTGCTAATTTTTTAACAAGACTTCTAAAGTCCACCCTATCTTGTGCTTTAAATAAAAACACTAGCTTTTTTTTATCTAAAGAACAAACAACTAAAATTAGTTGCATATTTAATTTTTGTTTTTTAATTAAGTTTTCACCCAACTTAAATGCTTTTTTTTCAAATTTTAAATTCTCTTCATAATCTAAAATATCTTTTTTAGTTGCTTTTCTTAAAACATCTTTAGAGTCTTTAACTTCTAAATTGTTAACGTCAACTTTTCCCAAATAGCAAACCTTCCCAAGCTCCACTCCGTTTAAAGTTTTGCAAACTAAAAAATCTCCTATTTTATATGAACTAGATTTTTTTTTAAAATAAAAAACTTTCTCATTTGGTTTAAAAAGAACAGCCATAACCTCATCCATATTTTTCTCCAAATTTTAAAAAACTATGTTAATTATAGCACAAATCTTAATTTTTTCATAGTAATTTTCCATAATTATATAATATTCTAAATATTTTTATTTTAAAACTAAAATATCTAAAATTTTTACATTTATCGCATATCCATGATGCTATACTTTGAATTGTCATTACGTATTAATTCTGCTATTTTAAAATGCAGGAGGGCTTATGGATAAAATAAATATTGAAATAAAACTTGAAAATTCAACAATGCTCGCTGTTTTAACAGGAGAAATAGACCATCACACAGCATCTAAAATTCGTTCTTTGTTAGATGTGGAAATCCAGAACAACAACCCAAAATTTTTAGTTTTAGATTTCACCAATATAACTTTTATGGATTCTTCAGGAATAGGCCTAATTATGGGCCGCTATAAATTAATGCAATACATTGGTGGAAACCTTAAAATTATTAATCCTTCTCCACAAATTAAAAAAGTTATGAGTTTAGCAGGGTTAGACAGATTAGCAGTAATAGAAAGAGTTACACCAAAAAAAAGGAGTGATTATGTTGCTGAAAAATGAGATGAAACTACAAATTCCCAGTAGATCTTTCAATGAAAGTTTTGCAAGAGTTGCAATTTCTTCTTTTTTTGCACAACTAGACCCAACAATTGACGAAATTTCAGACATTAAAACAGCAGTTTCTGAGGCTGTTACTAATTCCATCGTACACGGTTACGAAAATTCAATTGGAACAATATACATCCACGCAAAAATTTTAGATGAAAACACAATATACATAAAAATTAGAGATAGGGGGCGTGGAATTGAAAATGTTGAAAAAGCAAAAGAACCCATGTTCACAACATGCAAAACAGGTGAAAGGAGTGGCCTTGGCTTCACCGTAATGCAAAGCTTCATGGACAAGCTAAGAATTACTTCAAAAATTGGGAAAGGAACAACAGTAATATTAATAAAAACTTTAAACAAACGGTAATTAATATTGAAAAATTTAAAGACCGTGAAAATTTTATAAACAACAACCTAGGGCTAGTGCACGCCTGCGCAAGACGTTTTATGAAAAAAGGCATAGAATATGAAGACTTGTTTTCAGCAGGCAGTGTTGGGCTAGTTAAAGCTTATGATGCTTTTGACTTAACTAGAGGAGTTAAATTTTCAACCTACGCAGTACCGGTAATTTTAGGTGAAATTAAGCGTCTTTTTAGAGATGGTGGGAGCATTAAGGTTTCTAGAAGCTTAAAAGAATTGGCCCTAAAAGCATCTAAAAAAAGAGAAGAACTAATTAGAAAAACAGGAAAAGACCCAAAATTAAGTAAACTTGCAAAAGAACTAGAAACCTCCACAGAACAACTAACACAAGCTCTTTGCTCTTGCACACCAACTCTTTCTTTAACAGGGCATTTAAACGAAGGCAAAGAAGAACAAATTGAAATAGAATATAAAGAAAACGGGCTTAATTTTAACGACAAAATTGCCATTAAAGATGCTATCTCAAAATTAGAGAAAAAAGACAGAACACTAATATTTTTAAGATATTTCTGTGGAGACACCCAATGCCAAACTGCAGAAAAACTAAACATGACACAGGTTCAGGTTTCTAGAAGAGAAAAGAAAATTTTAAGTTCTTTAAAGAAAAATTTAACATGAATTTAAAAATAGGTTGGTTTTTAAAATTTAGAATAGTTAATTAATGTTATTACAAAAAATTAAAAATTTTTTTTATTTTTAAAAATTATATAAAGAATTGAATCTTAATTATTTAAAATATTATTTAAAAAATATAATAATTTTATTTTAATTCAACAAATTAAAATAACCCTCCTAATAACAATTTAAACACTTTAAAAATTATAAACTAAATGACATTATAAAATTAAATTAACTAATAAAAAACTTTCTAATTTCAGAAGTAAAATATAAACTCCCAAAAAAAACAACAACACCGTTTTTTTCAGCTAAACTTTCTGCTAATTTAAAAACACTAGAAAAATTTTCTTCAACAACAAAATTTAAACCAATTTTTTCTGCTGTTTTTGCTAAACAGTTCAAACTAACTGCTCTTTTATCTTGCATTTTAGTTAAAACTATTGTTCCAAAAACATCTTTAACTTCAAATAACATTTTTTCATAATCTTTTGTTTTAATAACACTAAAAACCCCTATTTTGGTTTTATCTTTAAAATAAAGGTTTAACGCTTTTTTTAATGCCAAAACCCCATTTTCATTGTGAGCGCCATCTAAAACAACAAAAGGGTTTTTCTTAACAATTTCTAACCTAGAAGCAATAAATGCCTTTTCAAACCCTCTTTTAACATATTTTAATTCCACTCCAATTTTTAAAAGAACCGTTAAAGAAAGCATAGCGTTTTCAATTTGGTGTGGCCCAATTAATTTTGTTTTGAAAATTTCTCCTTTGTAATAAAATACATTATAATCTAAAAAAAATTCAACATTCTCCGCTTTTTTAGAAACAACAAAACTAGCATTTTTTTTAAAAGCTTCTTCTTTTAAAAACTCTAAAACATTTTCAAACTGGTTGTTAGAACAAACCAAAACCCCGTTTTTTTTAATTATTCCAGCCTTCTCTTTTGCTATGTTTAAAATGTTTCCATCTTTTCCTCCCAACTCTTTAACATGATCATAGTCTATGTGAGTTATTACGGAAACTAAAGGTTTAGTCATAACATTTGTGGAATCTAGCCTGCCTCCCATTCCAACCTCTAAAACAACAAATTCACAACCATTTTCAAAAAAATAGTCTATTGCTAAAGCTGTTATAAAGTCAAACTCTGTTAAATAAACCCCTTCTTTGTTTAACTTTTCCACAAAAAATTTAAGCTTTAAAACAAAATTAACAATCTCCTGCTCTTTTATGTAAACCCCATTAATTTGAATTCTTTCTTTAAAAGAAACAACATAAGGAGAAATGTAAAGCCCTGTTTTAAACCCTGCCTCTTCTAAAGATTTTGCACAAAATGTTGCAACAGAACCTTTGCCGTTTGTTCCTGCTATGTGAATTATCTTTAATTTTTCTTGAGGAGCTCCTAAAATTTCTAATAACCTTAAAATTCCACTAGTCCCGCAGCGTTCAAACCCCCAATTTGGCAAATTCTTAACATATTTTAAAGCTTCTTCATAATTCATATTAAATTTTAACCACACCTTAAATTAACATTAACATTAAAACAAACAATTTTTAGTGTTTAAATACTTTAAAACTTTTATTTAAATTTTTTGCAAAACTCAAAAAATTAGTTTTTTTAACAATTATAAAATTAATAATATTACAATAACAACTACATGTCTAGCTTTTTTAGCTTAATTTTAAAAATTCTATGTTTAAACTAAAAACGTAACCAATAACTTCCATAAAAAATATTGCAAAATTAAATATTTTTATGGGCATTACTCTAAAAAAGAAAATTTTAAAAAAATTTAATTTAACCCCAAACTAACATTAATTTTTTCTAGCTTCTCTTTTTTTAGTTCTAATTTTTCTTTTTCTTTGTTTACAACCTCTTTTGGCGCTTTGTTTAAAAAGTTTTCATTGCTTAACTTTTTTTCAAATAGTGCTATCTCTTTTTTTAAATATTCCTTCTCTTTTAAAAGTTTTTCCTTCTCTTTTTCTTTGTCCACCAGCCCTTCTAAAAATATATAAATCACCGCAAAATTTAAAACAATTCTTTTGCAGTTGGCAATTTCCTCATTTTGCTTTTCTTTAAACTCAATCTTTTCACAAACACCAAGCTCTAAAATTAATTCTTCACATCTTTTAATTTCTTCTAAATTTTTAGTTTCAATTAAAACATTAAATTTGTTTTTTTTTGGAATGTTTTGCTCAGCTCTAAAATTTCTCAATTGTTTAATTATTAAAATAACATTTTCAAAAGCTTTTGCTTCTTCTTTAAAGTTTAATTCTTCTTTTGCCTCTGGCCAATTCCCATTTAAAATAATTTCTTCTTTTCCAAAAAATTTAAAATAAAGCTCTTGAGTGATGAACGGCATAAAAGGATGCAGCAATTTTAAAACACAATTTAAAACATATAAAATAACATTAAAATTAACTTTTTCCCCTTCTTCTTTAAATTTTAACCTAATTTTAAATATTTCAATATACCAATCGCAAAAAACATCCCAAACAAAAAAATATAACTTATCTGTTGCAACAGAAATTTCAAATTCTTCAATGTTTTTAGTAACCTCTTTAATGAGTTTATTTAGTTCATTTAAAACCCACATGTCTTCAACATTTAGCTCTTTTATTTTTAAACTAAAACTTTTTTCTTCCCCTAAGGTTTGCATAAAAATAAATCTTGCTGCATTCCACAATTTGTTTGCAAAGTTTCTGCCGGCAATTAATTTTTTTTCGCTATATCTTAAATCGTTCCCTGCGTTAACCCCGTTTGCTAAAGTAAACCGCAAAGCATCTGCCCCATAGTTTTCAATAACTTCAATGGGGTCTATTCCATTGCCCAAAGACTTAGACATTTTAACGCCATTTTCATCTCTAACAAGGCCATGAATTAAAACGGTTTTAAATGGCACTTTTTTTGTGTTATAAAGCCCAGAAAAAATCATTCTAGCAACCCAGAAAAAAATTATGTCGTAACCCGTAACCAAAACATTTGTTGGGTAAAATGTTTTGTAATATTCATCCTCTTCATTTGGCCAATTAAAAACAGCATAAGGCCACAAAGCAGAAGAAAACCAGGTGTCTAACGTGTCTTCTTCTTTTTTTAAATTGCTGCTCCCACACTTTTCACAATTTTGTGGTTCTTCTCTTTTAACATTAATGTGCCCGCATTCTAAACAGTAGTAAGCCGGAATGCCATGCCCCCACCAAAGTTGGCGAGAAATGCACCAATCTTTAACATTTTCCATCCAGTTAAAATAAATCTTCTCAAAACGTTTAGGAACAAATTTAATCTCTCCATTTCTAACAGCATTTAAAGCAGGCTCTTTTAGCTTTTCCATGTTAACAAACCACTGCATGGAAAAAATAGGTTCAATTGTTTTAGAACACCTATGGCAATGCCCAACATTATGAGTTATTTCTTCTTCTTTTAAAAGTAGCCCCAATTCTTTTAACTTTAAAACAACTTTTTTTCTCGCTTCTTTTAAGCCTAGCCCCTCAAACTCTCCTGCAACAGAATTTAACCTAGCGTTTTCATCAAAAAGATTAATAATTTTTAAATTGTGCCTCTTTCCAACTTCAAAATCGTTAACATCGTGCCCTGGTGTTATTTTAACGGCACCAGTTCCAAACTCCATGTCCACATAAGAATCTTTAATTATGGGGATTTTTTTATTTATTATGGGAACTAAAACTGTTTTGCCAACAAAATTTTTAAACCGTTCATCACAAGGGTTAACTGCAACGGCAACATCTGCAAAAATTGTTTCCGGCCTTGTTGTTGCAATTAAAATAAAATTTTTCTCATCTTTTAAGTAATATTTAACATAATAAAGCTTTCCTTTTTCTTCCTCATATTTAACTTCAACATCTGAAATAGAGGTTTTGCAACAATAACACCAATTAATTATTCTTTCTCCTCTGTAAATTAACCCATCCTTGTAAAGTCTTAAAAAAAATTCTAAAACAGCTTTACCATATTCATCGTCCATGGTAAACCTTTTTTTAAACCAATCACACCCAACACCTAACTTTTTTAGCTGGTTTACAATGTTTTCTTCATAGTTTTCTTTCCACTCCATTGCTCTTTTTAAAAACTCTTTTTTGCCTATTTCTTCTTTTGTGAGCCCTTCTTTTTTTAGCTGCTCCACAATTTTTGCCTCTGTTGCAATAGAGGCATGGTCCACCCCGGGAGCCCACAAAACATTAAAGCCTTTCATTTTTTTAAACCTAATTAAAATGTCCTGCAAAACTTCGTCTAAGGCGTGCCCCATGTGAAGTTTTCCTGTTATGTTAGGTGGCGGCATAACCATGCTAAATTTTTCTTTTAAACTTTTTAGCTCCCCTTTAAAACAACAGCTCTTAAGCCATTTTTCGTAAACCTTTTCTTCAAACTCTTTTGGGTTATATTTAGTTTTAAATTCTTCTTTCATTTTGTTTTTAAACCTCTCTTAAAAGTTTCATTTAGTTTTTCCATGTTAAGTTTTCTGCTATGTTAGGAGGCGGCATAACCATGCTAAATTTTTCTTTTAAACTTTTTAGCTCCCCTTTAAAACAACAGCTCTTAAGCCATTTTTCGTAAACCTTTTCTTCAAACTCTTTTGGGTTATATTTAGTTTTAAATTCTTCTTTCATTTTGTTTTTAAACCTCTCTTAAAAGTTTCATTTAGTTTTTCCATGTTAAGTTTTCTGCTATGTTAGGAGGCGGCATTATTTTAATTTCTAGAAATTTTAAGATTTTGCACAAATAAATTGTTAAGCTCAACATTAATTGTTTCATTGTTTTTAAAATTAACCATCCCAGTTTTAAACCCTTTTTTTCTGCTAACATTTTTAATTGAAGTATACCACACATCAACATTTTTTTCATCTCTTGCATTGCTGTAGTAAGCTGCAACCATGGCCGCTTCTTTAATTGCGGTTTTAGAAACATCTTTCCCATGAGTTTTTAAAACAACATGAGAGCCAGAATGGTTGCTAACATGAAACCAAACATCTTGTTTGTTTGCAATTTTAAAGGTTAACTCCATGTTTTGTTTGCTGTTTTTCCCGCAATAGATTATAAACCCATCTGAAGATTTAAATTCTAAAAAAGACTCATTCTCTTCTTTTTTTGTTTTTTTCTTTGCAACATTTTTAAAAAAAATAATGTTTTCTTCTTCTAGTTCTTTTACAATTTCTAATAAGTCTTCCTCATTTGTGCATCTTTTAACAAAACCAAATTCCTCTTCCAAAAAATTTAAAGTTTCTCTGTCTTTTTCCAAAAGTTTTTCTAATTTTTCTTTTGCAATTTTAGCTTTTTTATATTGCTTATAGTAATTTTTAACATTTTGGAATGCATCATACTTTGGGTTTAATTTCAAACAAACTTCTTCCCCGTCGCCATAAAAATTTTTAACAAAAACCTCTTTTTGCCCTTTTTTTAAAAGATGCACATTGCAGGCTAAAAGGTCTGCTTTTTGTTTGAAGTCTTTCTTTTTCTTAGCATTTTTTAAATCTTCTTCTCTTGCTTTAATTTTGTTTTTAAGCTTTAAAATTTCTGCTTGAAGTTTTTTAAATATGCTATTTTTATTTTGTTTTTGCCTTTCTAAAAAAGATTTCTCTTCATAAAAAAAATCTAACAATTCTGACGCCGTATTAAACCTTTTAAAAGAACAATCTAAAAATTTAGTAACGTTAAAATAGGTGAAATCTTTTGGCATGCCTTCTTTAAAAACAACAAAATATTCAAAATTTTTATTCGTGATAACCTCTTTTAAAAATAAGATTAAATTAAAAAGTTTAACCTTTTCTTCCTCGCCAAACTTTTCAATTTTAGTCTCTTTAAAATTGGAAGAAAAAATTTCGGCAACAAACCCGCTAACCCCCTGCAAACAAGAAACCAGCGCCTTTTTTAAAGTTAAACCACTAAAACTTAAAATTTTGTTTACAACATCTAAAATTTCAAAATTTAAAATATTTATTTTTTCTTGCTCTTTTAAAAAGCTCATTTCTAATTTAGGCAAAACCGGCCTTTTAGAAAAAGAATCTAAGCTAACTCTTTTTATGGCGTCCTCAATTTTTAAGGTGTCTTTGTTATAAAAAATTATGTTGCCATACCTTGAAAACAACTCAACACAAATTACATAGTTTTTTTCTTCGCCTATTTCATCTAAGGCTTTAAATTCTAAATATATTATCCTGTCTAGCCCTTCTTGTTTTACTTCAACAAACCATGAAGATCTTAACCTGTTTTTTAAAAGGGTTTCAAAATTAAAATTTGTACTCTGAACCTTTTTTAAACTTTTAGTAAAATTAATTTTAGCATTGCTAGCGCTAACACAAATTAACAAATTCCTAGTTTCTCTTCCTTTTTTTAAAACCATTAAAAGTTCATAACTAGAAATTTGCGTTATTTTTAAAACTCTAGCGTTTTTAAAATTTTCTAGTTCATTTTTAATTCCTCTTAAAAAAATTCCATCTAGCCCCATACTTCTTCTCCAAAAGCAAAAACTGCTGGGCTTTTTTGCTCTGCCTTAAAAAAGCTAACACCGTTATTTTTAAACCTTTCATTTAAAATTTCAACTAAAGGTTCACAAAAAACATTCTCTGTTGCAAAATGTGAAGCGTCCACAAAACAAAAATCTTTTTCTAACGCTTCAACTAAAATGTTATGCTTGCTTTCCCCCGTAACTAAAGCGTCTGCCCCTTTTTTTAATGCAGCGTTAAATGCAAAATAGCCAGAACCAGAAACAACAGCAACATTTTTAATTTGTTTACTGGTTTTAACAGCTTTAACCGGTGTATTTAATTTTTTAGAAACATATTTTAAAAATTCTAAAAAGCTCAAACTTTTTTCTAATTCTCCAATTCTGCCGTAACCCATGCTTTCTTCTAAAACCTCAACATTTAAAAGCCCTAATGTTTTTGCTAAAAAAAAGCTAACTCCGCTTTTAGCCTTATCTAAATTAGTGTGTGCTGAAATAACAGAAATATTGTTTTTTAAAATTTTACTAATTAAACCTTTGTTTGAAATTTTCTTTAAAGGGTTAAAAATAATTGGGTGATGTGAAATAATTAGTTCTGCTTTTTTTAAAATTGCCATTTCAACAACTTCCTCGGTTACATCTAAACAAACAACACAACCCCTAAAAGCAGAATCTAAATCTCCCACTAAAAGGCCTACGTTGTCAAACTCTTCTGCTGTTTCAAAAGGAGCAAGCTCATCTAAAAAATTTAAAACATCTAAAACTAAAATTTTAAACCCTCCTTATGATTTATTTTAATTAAACTTTAAACATCTGCCTCTTTTAAAATTTCATATAACTCTTCAAACCTTTTAATTTTGCTGTTGTTTTTAATTTTAGCGCAACTCAAAGCTTTTAAAACACTCTTTGTTTTCTCTTTTTCATATTGCAAAAATTTTAATTTTTCCTCAGTTTTTTCTTCTAAAAGTTTCCCAACAACCGCTTCTTTAAAACTAGGTTTTTTAGGTTTACCTAAATATTTAACAACCAAAATATTGTAAAACTTATTCTTTTCTAAAACAACAACCTCTTTTTCAATTTCAAACCCATTTAAAATTAAAGTTTCTTTTAATTCATACAAAAAACCTTGAGGTTGCAAAATTAATTTTACCCCTTCTTTTAACTTTTCTTTTTCTTCTAAAATTATTTTTTTTATTAATCTTCCTCCCATTCCTGCTAAAACTGCAGTGTTAAATTTAAAATTAACATTTTTAAAGCCATCGCTTAAAAAAAAATTTATTTTTTCATAAACACCATATTGTAAAGCGTTGTTTTTAGCATTTTTCAAAGCTTTTTCTCTTAAATCGCAAGCGTAAACTTTAAAGTTTTTTTCTAATGCCAAAAAAATTGCAAGTTTAGCGTGGTCACACCCTAAGTCTACTACTACTTCTCCTTCAACTAATTTAGAAATTTCTAGTAATTTTTTGTTTAAACTAATTTTCCTCATCCAAAAGCTCTTCCATGTCTTTAATATAATCACTTTCATAGGCATGTTTTTTTAAAGATTTTTCAGCAAACTCGTTAACAAACCTAGTTGCCTTGTTAATTTCTTTTAAGGTGCCTGGCCCGCCAACACAGCCTCCTTCGCATGCCATTCCTTCTAACAAATAGCCATTTCTCTTCCCAGCTTTGGCTAAAAGAAGCATCTTCTTACAATCTTTAAGCCCCTGCGCAGAATCTAGCAAAATTTCTTTAGAAGGGTTAAATTTTTTAACGCATTCAAAAACAGCGTTAGCAACTCCATTTGTTACTGCAAACCTTCTTCCATCGCAACTGGCCTTTTCCTCCTCTTCTCCTGTTTCAATTTCTGAGAGGTTTACGCCTTTAGCTTCAAACATGCCCATAACCTCTTCAAAGGTTAAAACAAAATCTATATCGCTTCTAACAGATTTTCTAAATGCTTCCAACTTTTTAGCAGAACAGGGCCCAATGAAAGCAACCTTAACATTTTTTCTTTTGTTTTTAATTAGTCTTCCCGTGAAAGCCATTGGAGTTAGCTCCATTGAAATGTATTCCTTTAAATCTTTAAAATTTTTCTTAGCCATAACAGACCAAGCAGGGCAACAAGAAGTTGCCATAAAAGGCTGTTTTAAAGGGACTTTTTCAACAAACTCTTTTGCCTCTCCAAAAGAACAAAGATCTGCCCCAATAGAAACTTCAACAACATCGCAAAACCCCAACATTTTTAGAGCTTTTTTAACTTTTCCAAAACTTAAATTTTCCCCAAACTGCCCAACAAAAGCAGGTGCAACGCACGCAACAACATCTTCTTTAGCTTTTATTGCATAAATTAACTGAAAAATTTGGCTTTTGTCCCCAATTGCTCCAAAAGGGCAAGCCACAATGCAAGACCCACAAGAAACACATTTTTCTTTGTTTATTTCTGCTTTTTTGTTTTCATCACTGCCAATGGCGTCAACACCACATGCAAACGCGCAGGGCCTTTCTCTTTTTGCAATTGCAGAATAAGGGCAAACAGAAAAACATCTGCCACATTTAACGCATTTTTCTTGGTCTATTTTGCTTTTTCCGTTTTCATCAAAATAAATTGCGTCTTTTAAACAAACCTCTTTACAAGGCCTTGCTAAGCACCCTTCACAAGCATTTGTTACAAAAAACATTTTCTCAGCGCATGCATTGCAAGCAGGCTTAATAACGTTAACAAGAGGAAGCTCATAATATTTCTCCCCAACAATTGCTTTTTCAATGTCTTTTGAAACCTCTTCGTTTTCTAAATTTTCTCTTAAAGAAAGCCCCATGCAAAGCCGCAACATTTCGCAAACTGTTTCTTTTTTTAACCCATTAAAATTTTTTAATTTTGTTTCTTTTTCTCCTAGCATTTCATTAACAATTTTTTTAGCCAAATCTTCAATTTTAAAGTTTTCTTTTTTAGAATAGTCTTCACAAAAATAAGCTAGTTTTGCAATCTCTTTAAAAATTTTTCTTCTTAATTTTTTAACATTAGTGTTAATCCCCTTCATTTGCCTTCTCCTCACATTAAACTAAAGTTAACTATAGCACATCTAATTAAATTTAACAAATTAAACTTGAAATTTGTTGAAACTATTGAAACTATAATGTATAATTAAATATTATTATGAAGTTTAATTTAAACTTTGGAGGTTTTTTAAAATATGTCTACTTTTGAAATAGTATCTGGAGTAATTGTTTTAATTGTGAGCCTTTTCTTAATTTCTGTTGTTATGATGCAAGAAGGAAAAGACAACGGCCTTTCTGGCGCAATTCAAGGAGGAAGTTCTGAGTCTTTTTTAAACACAGGAGGAAACAGAACAAAAGACGCTCAGCTAAAAAGAGCAACAACTTTTTTTGCTGTTGTATTCTTCATCGTTGTTATAGCAACTAATATTTTTGCATTTATTACAAATGAAAAATAAAATTTTAAAATTCATAAAAAACAATAAAGAAAAAAAAATAGATTTAACTTTAATAGCTACACGTTTTAAAAATTTTAATAAAAATTCAATTGAAAAAGCAGTTTCAAGCTTAATTAACGAAGGTTTAATTGTTAAAAAAAACAATTTTTTTTTCACACCAGAAGAAATTAAAACTTTTAACGTTGAAATTATTAAAGATTGCGGAAAATTTTTAATAGCAGAAAAATTAAAAGATTCTTCCAGAATATTAATAGACAAGAAATTTTCTAAAGGTGCTTTAAAAGGAGATTTTGCTTTAATTTTTAAGGCTAGGTTTAACAAAAATAATAAAACAATTCTAGAAGAAGGCAGAATAAAAAAAATTATTAAGCCAACAAGTTCCTCATTTACCGGAACAATAATTAAAAAAAACAATCAACTAATGTTAAAACCAGATGAAATTTCTAAAAGCTATTTTCAAATAAAAAAAGAAGACAAAAAAAATTTGAAATGCTACGACAAGGTTGTTGCAAAAATTTTTAAAAGAAATGAAGACTCTGAAAAAAACATAGTCTCAATTACTGCTAACTTTAAAACTTCCAACAAAGCAATTAACTGTGCTAATGCAATTATTGCATCTCAAGGGGTTGAATTTAATTTTTCTGAAGATGTTTTAAAATCTGCAAAAGAATTAGAAAAAAACAAAAAACATTTTAGTTTAAAAAACAGAGTAGACCTCACAAAAGAAATAATTTTCACAATAGACGGAGAAACGGCCAAAGATTTGGACGACGCTGTTTCCATTAAAAAACTAAAAGACCACTACCTTTTAGGAGTTCACATTGCAGACGTTTCGCATTATGTTGAAAAAGACGGTTTAATAGACAAGGAAGCACTAAAAAGAGGAAATTCAATTTACTACGCTAACAAGGTTATTCCCATGTTGCCAGAGGTTTTGTGTAATAATTTATGTTCATTAAACCCAAATGAAAAAAAACTAACTTTTTCAGTTTTATTAAAATTAGATTTTAACGGCAAACTTTTAAGTTTTGAATTTTTTAAAAGCGTAATTTCTTCTAAGGTTAAGGGAGTTTATGAAGAAATTAACGAGCTAATTGAAAAAGGAAAAAAGTGCACCTATTTTAAAAAATATGAAAAAATTTTGCCTAACTTAAAAATAATGCTAGAACTTTATGAAATTTTAAAACAAAACAAAATTAAAAGAGGTTCTCCCGAAATTTTAACAAAAGAGAGTTCAATTTCTTTAAACGAAAAAGATGAAGTAGTAAAAGTGGAAGAAAAAAAACAAGGCAAAACTCAAGAAATGATTGAAGAATTCATGATTTTAGCAAACACAGCAGCAGCAACACTAGCAAAGAAAAAAAATCTGCCATTCATCTTCAGAGTGCACAAACCACCAAAATCTGAAAAAATTAACAATTTAATTGAACTATTTAAAAAACTACATATTCCACACGGCGCTTTAAAAGTGGGGGTGCACCCAAAAGTTTTAGCCTCTGTTTTAAAAAAACATGAAAACAGCGAATTTTTTTCTTTATTAAACATAAGCATCTTAAGAAACATGGAAAAAGCAGAATACCAAACAAAGCCGTTGGGCCATTTCGGTTTGGTTTTAAAGAACTATTCACATTTCACTTCTCCAATTAGAAGATACCCCGATTTATTAATCCATAGAATTTTAACAGAACATTTAGTTAACAAAACTAAAATTAATAACATCACTAAAAAATATTCTAAAATTGCAAAAAAGGCAGCAAAGTCTTCTTCAAAATGTGAAAGAAAAGCGATAACAATTGAAAGGGCATGCTCAAACTGCTTTAAAGCAGAATTCATGAAAACCAAAATAGGCCAAACCTTTGAAGGAGTTATTAGCTCTATAATTAGTAGCGGGTTTTTTGTCATGCTAGAAAACACAATAGAAGGTTTTGTTAGCATTAAAGAATTGCCACAATCTTTTGAATTTTGTGACAATTTTTACTTCTTTTCTAAAAAGTTAAATAAAAGCTTTAAAATAGGCCAAAAACTAAAAGTAACATGCTTTAATGTTAACATCTCTCTTGGAAAAATAGACTTTAAACTTTTTAAAGAAAATTAATATTATTACTAAAAAATATTTTAAAATAGGCCAAACCTTTAAAAGAAGGAGTTATTAG
>CAMZAK010000020.1 GCA_947304245.1 uncultured Clostridia bacterium | reverse complement strand
CGCTAGCATGGTAAACCCCAAATTCTTTTGTTATTAATATATTCAGAATAACAAAAAAAAGCCACCTTTTCAAGGTTAGCTCTTTTAAAGTTTTTAACTAAATTTTAAAAAATTTATGTTTTCTTGCAAAACTAGCTAATGCTTCTTTCCAATCTCTAAAATAATTTTTTCCTATTGTTTTTAACATAAAATTTTCTAGTTCAGAAAATTTCGGCCTTTTTGCCTTTCTTTTAAATTCTTCTGTTTTACATGGCAAAATCTCTGCATCTATTTTAAAATTGCTTACAATTTCACACGCGAACTCAAACCAAGAACATCTTCCCTGCCCGCTAGCATGGTAAACCCCAAATTCTTTTGTTATTAATATATTCAGAATAACAAAGCACAAATCTTCCACATTTGTTGGTGTTCCAAATTGGTCTTCAACCACTTTTAGAGTTTTTGTTTCCTTTGCTAGTTTAATTATTGTTTTAACAAAATTGTTTCCAAATTCTCCATAAAGCCAAGATGTTCTTAAAATAAACCATCTACTACAAAAACTTTTAACATATTCTTCTCCCAAAGCTTTTGTTTTGCCATAAAAACTCTTAGGATTTATTTGATCTGTTTCAAGTCTTGCGTCATATTCTTCTCCGGAAAAAACGTAATCTGTTGAAATATGAACTAATTTAACCCCAACATTTTCACACGCAATAGCTAAATTCCTAGGTCCCAAAGAATTAACCCTAAAAGCGGCATCTTTAAATTCTTCACATTCATCCACATTGGTGTATGCTGCACAATTAATTAATGCATAAGGTTTTTCCTTTTCTAAAATTTTTAGAACATCTTCCAATTTGGTTATGTCTAATTCTAAAGAACCTAAACTTAAAACTTTAACATCTTCATAAAATTTTGGCAAAACCCCCAATTCACATTTCTTATTCTTCAAAATTTTAGTTAACTCCAAACCTAACTGGCCTTTACCTCCAGTGATTAAAATTTTAACATCATCCACAAAACACTATTTCCCTTCTACGAATTTTAAAATATGCTGCCCATATTCCGTCTTGCTCAAATTTTCACCATGCTTTAAAAGTGTGCTTTTATTAATAAACCCCTTTTCATAGGCAATCTCTTCAATGCATGCAATTAGTTCTTTGCCACCACTCTGCTTTTCACGAACAAAATTTGAAGCTTTTAATAGGTCTTCATGTGTGCCCATGTCTTTCCATTCAATGTCTTTTTCAAATAGCTTAACCTTTAACCTGCCTTTTTTTAAATATTCTTCATTAACCGTTGTAATTTCTAATTCTCCCCTTGCAGAAGGTTTAATTTTTTTTGCAATGTTTACAACATCATTATCGTAAAAATAAAGCCCCGGAACAGCATAGTTAGACTTCGGTTTTTGTGGCTTTTCTTCAATAGACCTTACATTCCCGTTTTCATCAAACTCTACTATTCCATAAGCATAAGGATTTTCAACATGAAACCCAAAAACAACTGCTCCTTCTTTGTTTTTTACAGCTTCACTTAAAGTGCTTTTTAAACTGTTTCCATAAATGAAATTATCTCCCAAAACCAAACAAACGTCATCTTTTCCAATAAATTCTTCTCCTAAAATGAAAGCATCTGCAATGCCTCTTGCCTCTTTTTGAACAATATAACTAAACTTAACACCTAAGTCTTCCCCTGTTTTAAATAAGTTTTTAAATAAAGCAAGATTTAAAGAATTACATATTATTAAAATTTCACGAACATTGCATTCCAGTAAAATTGAAAGAGGGTAGTAAATCATTGGCTTATCGTAAACATTTAAAAGTTGCTTAGAACAAACTAAAGTTGCGGGATATAACCTAGATGCTTTGCCTCCTGCTAAAACAATTCCCTTCATAAAATCTCTCCTTAAATTCTAAAATATTAAAAATAAATTAACTGCCCTAGTTTTTTAATTACTCCATCTTTTAAAAATCCTCCATAAATTAAACTAAAAATTCTTCTAATTTTGCAGTAACTTTTAATTTTTAAATAACCTTCTAAAATTTCTCTTTGCTCTTTTTTTAATTCCTCACGGTAGCTATTCAAAAAATTTTCACACTGCAAAAAACTAAAATTAATGCTTTTTAAAATTTCTTCCCTGTTTAAAATTTTACTTAAAACAAATTTACTAGAAATTTTCTCAGCTCCAACAACATTTTTTTCATGTTGTCTATATTTAACCGTACTACAATTTAAAAATTTTATTTTGCCAAAACAAACAGCAACCAAACCAAGCCACCAATCGTGCATTAAGGCTCCTTTTTCTTTAAAATTCCAAACTTTAATTAGCTCCCTATTAATTAAAACACTACAACCAGTAATATTGTTTTGAACAATTAATTTTTGTAGGGTTTTTTCTTTCTTTTTAAAATGATTAATTTTAAAAAAAGATCTATTAATTAAATTCAAGTTTTCATCCACAACACTAAGATCTGTATGAATTAAAACTGGAATTTCTCCATATTTTTTCTCCATTTCTTTCATTGCGTTTAAGCTAATTTTTAATTTGTCTTTCTCCCAAACGTCGTCCTGGTCGCAAAAGCAAACATATTTTGCTGTGCACAAATTCAAAAGCTTAAAAAAAGAAAGTTTAGCAGAACCCGAATTTTTAGAAGACTTAAAATATTTAATTTTGTTTTTATGCAAATCAACATACTTAAAAATTAATTTTTCTGTGCCGTCATTTGAACCATCATCATAAATTAACAAATGCCAATCTTTAAAGCTTTGGTTTAATATTGAACAAAGCTGTTTTTCTAAATATTTTTCTCCGTTATGTACTGCTAGTAAAATTTCAATCATCTTTTAAACTAACCTTATTAAAATTTCGTTTAGCCAACCATAATTTAAAATTTATTCCTTTTTCAACCATCCAGTTAACAATAAAATTATATTTATTTTTATAATGCTTATTGTAAAAAATCTTCATACTATTGTAAAAACTTTCCAAAACCTTTAAATCTTTCTCACCACTCTTATTTTTAAAATGCAAAAAACTAACCTTACCATAATATATGTTTTTAAACCCTGCTTTTTTTAATCTGTAGCAAATATCCACATCTTCTCCATATAAAAAATAGTCTTCATCAAACCCCCCAACAAAATTAAAAGTTTTTTTAAAAATTAACATAAATGCTCCAGAAATGCAGTCCACCTCCACAACATCATGCTCATCAATAAAGGTTTGCTGGTATGCTCCAAAACGCTTAGACTTAGGAAAAAGTTTACTAAAACCCAAAAAATAATATAAAGAGTTCAAAGGAGTTGGAAAACCTCTTTTGCAACCAGCATCCAATTTCCCGTTTTCTAAAAGCTGCCTTACTCCTAAAGCTCCAACATTCTTTTGCTTTTTAAAAAAACTAAATGCCTCGTCAACGGTATTTTTAAATAAAACCGTATCTGAATTTAAAAACAACAAAACCTCCCCACAAGCAACTCTAGCGCCAATATTGCAAGCATTGCTAAAACCTTTATTAACTACATCTTTAACTACAATAACATTATCATAAATTTTTTCAACAACATTTTCTTTTCTACTTGAATTATCTACAACAACTATTTCAAATTTAATTTTTTTAATTGTTTTAACTGCAGAGCTAATGGCTTCTTCAGTTAATTTTTTAGTGTCTTTATTAATAATTATTATTGAAAGTTCCATTAAATTCTCACTATTTTTTAAAATAAACCACGCTAATTATAATCCTAAAAAAATATATTGTCAATAAATTTATTAAAACACTAAAAAAGAGTTAAAGCCTAAGCCTCAACCCTTTCCCTGTTAAATTTATTAAACTAAGCTTAAAATTGCCATCTCAGCTGCGTCCCCTCTTCTTGGTCCTAGTTTAACAATTGAAGTATATCCTCCCTTTGTTTCTTTATATTTAGGAGAAATTTCATCAAACAATTTTTTGGTAACATCTTCTTTAGTAACATAGGAAAAAACCCGTCTTTTTGCAGCTAAACTGTTAACCTTTCCAATGGTTATTATTTTTTCAGCTTCTTTAGAAACCTCTTTTGCTCTTTTGTAGGTTGTTTTCATTTTGCCTTTCTCTAAAAAGTGTGTAACCATTCCTCTTAACATTGCTTTTCTAACATCTCTTGCTTTTCCTAACTTTCTTTTTCTTGCCATTTTAAAAATCTCCTCTCTTTTAAACTATTCCTCAAATCCGCTTTTAAATTCATAACCTAAAGAATTTTCCTGTATTATTAACCTTAGTCATCTCTTCCATAATATTAATTCCTATCTTCTACTCCACTCTTTAATTCATAACCTAAAGATTTTAATTTATAAATAACTTCATCCAAAGACTTTTTGCCCAAATTCCTAACCTTAGCCATGTCTTCAGCCTTATATTGCGTTAAATCTTCCACCGTGTTAATTCCTGCCCTTTTTAAACAATTATAAGACCTAACAGAAAGTTCCATTTCTTCTAAGGTCATTTTTAAAACCTTTTCCTTTTCGTCTTCATTCTTATCTTTCATTATGGTTTGATTAAAATCTTGTTCAGATAAATCCATAAATAAGCTTAGGTGCTCACTCAAAATTTTAGACGCTAAAGAAACAGATTCTTGTGCCATAATTGTTCCATCTGTCCACACTTCTAGAATTAGCTTATCGTAATCTGTAACCTGCCCAACACGCGTGTTTTCAACTCTGTAGTTAACCTTTTTAACTGGAGTGTAGATGCTGTCCACCGGAATAATTCCTATTTCATTTATGTCCCCAATTTCTTTATTCTTCTCAGCGCTAACATAACCTCGACCTCTATTTAAAACAATCTCCATATTAAGCTTCGCACCTTTGTCTAAAGTTGCAATATGCATATTAGGGTCTAAAATTTCAACATCAGAATCTGCAATAATATCTTTCGCTGTTACTTCTCCTTCTTTTTCAACGTTAATTGAAACAATTTTAGGAACTTCACCGTGAAGTTTAACAGCTAAACCTTTTAAATTAAGTATTATTTCTGTTACATCTTCCTTAACACCTTTTACAGTGCTAAATTCATGTTGGATCCCTTCAATTTTAATTGCAGTAACAGCATAACCAGGCAAAGAAGAAAGAAAAATTCTTCTAAGTGCGTTTCCAAGAGTTATTCCAAAACCTCTTTCTAAAGGTTCCACAACAATCTTTGCATAAGTTCCATCTTCTTTAGAATTTTTAATAATAACCTTTGGTTTTTCAATTTCAATCATTCTAACCTCCTAATTTTAAGGAATAGTTTAAAATTTTAACATTAAAAATTAAACAAACCCAATTCTAAAGCTATTTTGAATATAACTCAACAATGAGGTGTTCTTCAACTTCCAAACTCACTTCATCTCTATTGCAAAGTCTTTGCACCAAAATCTTACATTTTTCTTTGTCCACATCCAACCACATGGGAACAGCTTTGGTTTTTAAATTTTCTAAAATAGTTTTAAATTTTTCACTCTTTTTGCTAGTTGGCACCAATTCAATAACATCATTGGGCTCAACCAAAATAGAAGCAATGCTAACTCTTTTGCCGTTTAACATGAAATGCCTATGAGAAATAAGCTGTTTTGCTTCTGCCCTAGATGAAGAAAAACCAGCCAAGTAAACAACATTATCTAAACGAGACTCCAAAATTCTCAACAAATTTTCACCCGTCATGCCTGCTTTTCTTTCTGCTAGGTTAAAATATCTTGAGAACTGATTCTCCAAAATTCCGTAATATCTTTTAACCATCTGCTTTGCTCTTAGCTGTAAACCATACTCAGAAATTTTCCTTCTGTTTTGCCAATGCTGCCCAGGAACATAACCTCTCCTGTCTAACGAGCATTTTTCAGAAAAACAACGATCACCCTTCAAAAAAAGCTTCTTGCTTTCTCTTCTACATCTTCTGCAAACTGCTCCAGTATATCTTGCCATTTACTTTAATCCTCCTTTTAAATTAAACACGTCTTCTTTTTGGCGGACGACAACCATTATGAGGAATTGGTGTTACGTCTTTAATCATTTTAACCTCTAAGCCTGCAGATTGCAACGCTCTAATTGCGGCTTCTCTTCCTTGCCCTGGCCCTTTAACCAAAACAGCAACAGACTTTAAACCGTGCTCCATAGAACTTTTTGCTGCCTTTTCTGCTGTCATTTGTGCGGCATACGGAGTAGACTTCCTACTTCCCTTAAAACCTAAATTTCCTGCAGATGCCCAAGAAATTAAATTTCCTCCTGTGTCTGTTATGCTAACAATTGTGTTATTAAAAGTAGACTGTATGTGTACTATTCCAGTTTGTATGTTTTTTTTAACCTTTTTCTTTCTTTGAGATTTAACAGCTGCCATTTTTAACTCCTTTTCTTAATTATTTTTTCCCTGCAACTTTTTTGGGCCCTTTTCTTGTTCTAGCGTTTGTTTTAGTTTTCTGGCCTCTAACAGGTAAACCTAAACGATGCCTTTTTCCGCGATAGCAATTTATTTCTTTTAATCTTTTAATGTTAAGGCCAACTATTCTTCTTAAGTCTCCCTCAACCTGTATGTTCTTATCTATATAATCTCTAATTTTTGTTGCATCATCTTCGGTTAATTTTTCAACACGCAAATCTGGATCTATTCCCGTATTCTTTAAAATTTCACGAGCTTTATTTTGCCCTATACCATAAATATATGTTAGGCCTATTTCAATCCTTTTTTTATTTGGTAAATCCACACCTTTAATTCGTGGCATTTTAACTCCTCCTAATTTTATTTATCCCTGACGTTGTTTGTGTTTTTTATTAACACAAATAACCATAACTTTTCCTTTTCTCTTAATTATTTTACACTTCTCACAAAGTGGTTTAACAGATGGACGAACCTTCATAACTTTTCACCTCTTTTAAAAATTTTAATCTATTTAGAACGCCAAGTAATTCTTCCTTTACTTAAATCGTAAGCCGAAACCTCAACAGTTACAGTATCTCCAACTAAAATTTTAATAAAATTTACTCTAAGCTTCCCAGAGATATGTGCGGTAACAGTATGGCCATTTTCCAATTCCACTTTAAAAATTGTGTTTGGTAATGCTTCAATAACTTTTCCTTCAACTTCAATAACATCATCTTTTGCCATATAGTTAAATTCCTCCTAAAATTTTTAGTTGTAATTGTAATCATGTAATAGGTGCCTTACTTTTTTATCTGTATCATATTTAACAACATCCACAACATTTTTAGTAACCTTCAGATGAATTAAATTTTTTGCTTTTGGTGCTCCTAGTAACCTTTTTTTCCCATCGGCAATATAAGCTCTTTTCTCTTTTAAATTAACAACTAAATAAAACTTATTCTTATCGTGCCCAGCAACAGATTTAACAATCATACCACATTTTATTTCCATTTTAAAATAACTAAATTTTAGTTAAAATTACTGGCTCGCTTTCGGTGATTAAAATTGTATGCTCAAAGTGTGCCGATAATTCTCCAAATTTAGTTTTAATCCCCCATCCATCTTCACAAGTTGTAATTTCTTCGTTTTTTTGAGTTGTCATAGGTTCAATTGCAATAACCATGCCTGCTTTTAACCTGGGTCCTTTTTCATATTCATTAGAAACATAATTAGGAATTTCTGGCGCTTCATGAAGGCTAGCTCCAACGCCATGCCCCACAAACTCTCTAATTATTCCATAACCCTTTTCTTTAATTTTTTTCTCTATTGCCAAAGATATGTCGTAAACTCGGTTGCCCTCAACTGCTTTTTCAATTCCACAATATAATGCTTCTTCTGTTGTTTTTAAAAAATCCTTCACATCCGCACCAACCTCACCAACAACAAAAGTGTAAGCATTGTCTCCATTGTAACCTTCAAACTCTGCTCCAACATCCACACTAACTAAATCCCCATTTTTTAAAACAACATCTTTAGAAGGAATTCCATGAATAACCATATCATTAACAGAAATGCAACAAGAACTAGGATAACCATTATAATTTAAAAAATTTGGTCTTGCTTTTTTAGAAAATATGAATTTTTCAACTTCCTTATCAATATAATAACTACTATTTCCCTCTTTGCAAAGTTCCCCAGCTAACTTTAAAGCTTGTGCAGAGATTAAAGAAGCAATTTTAATTTTTTCAATCTCTCTTTGACTTCTTAAATTAATCATACTGTTTTTCCTTTAATTATTAAGAACAACTCCTCACTAACCTTTTTTGCATCTTGTTCCCCGTTAACCTTATAAAACTTGCCCTGACTTTCATAATATTCTTCCAATGGTTTCGTTTGTTTACGGAAAACTTCCAACCTTTTTTTAATTGTTTCTTCTTCGTCATCCGGCCTGGTAACCAATTTTGAATTACAAAAATCGCATTTTCCTTCTAGTTTTGGCTTTTTAAAGTTAACGCTAAAAATTTCACCACATTTACTGCAAACCTTTCTGCTGGTTAACCTTTTTAAAATTTCTTCATCGCTAACAAAAATTTCAATTGCTTTGTCCACATTTAAATTTATTTCCTTCAACAGCTTAGCTTGTTCTTCATTTCTGGGGTATCCATCTAAAATAAAGCCGTTTTCACAATCTTTTTCTAAAATTCTTTTCTTTAAAATTTCTCCAACTAATTCATTAGGAACCAACCCCCCACTCTTCATATATGGTAAAATCTTTAGCTTTAACTCTTCATCTTTTTTAATTATATCTCTTAACATATCTCCCATAGAAATTATTGGAATTTTAAACTTCTCACTAATTACTTTTGCTTGTGTTCCTTTCCCTGCTCCTGGAGGCCCCAACAACAAAATATTCATCCTAAACCAACCTTCTCATTAAAAATTAAAACTAACCTAAAAACCCTTTATGCTGCTGCATGGTAACCTGAGACTCTATTACCCTAACCGTTTCTAAAGCAACTCCAACCACAATTAAAAGAGATGTTCCCACTAAAGCTAAGTTTTCTCCGGTTAAATTAGTGAAAATTATTGGGAAAATTGCTACAAAAGCAATTGTTAAAGCTCCAATTGTTGCCATTCTCCACAAAATTTTTGAAATATACATTGACGTTGGCTTTCCAGGCCTAATTCCCGGAATTGAACCATTACTCTTACTTAAATTGTTAGAAATTTCAATTGGATTGTATTGCACAGAAACATAGAAAAAATTAAAAATTAAAATTAATATGAAATAAATAATAGCATATTTCCAAGAATTGCTCTTGAAAATTGAAAGAAAACCATACCAAAAACTAGAGGGTTCCACCTGCAAAAATCCTGCAATCATACCCGGTATTGCTAAAAGAGAGTTTGCAAAAATAACCGGCATAACTCCACTCATGCTAACCTTAATTGGAATATGCGCACTCTGCCCACTATACATTTTTCTTCCAATAACCCTTTTTGAATATAATATTGGAATTCTTCTCTCCGCAAGATGCATTAAAACAACCAAAACAAGCATGAATATGAAAGATGCCACAATTAAAAAAGCAAATGTTAAATATTTAGACTGCCCTTCTGCTCCTCTTTGAATCATGCTGCCTAAACCAGCAACAGAAGCAGGAGTTCTGGAAATTATTCCTGCAAACAATATTATGGATATCCCGTTTCCTAGCCCTTTGTCGCTAACACATTCTCCAAGCCAAACAATTAATGCTGTTCCTGCTGTAAGAGTTGCCACAATTACAACAGCAGAAAAAATAGATTCAAAACCTTTTGTGTAATGCAATCCATTATTCATATAAATTAAAATATAATAAAAAACTCCCTGCACCATTGCCAAAACAATTGTTAAATATCTGGTGAATTTAAGCATCTTCTTTCTTCCATGTTCACCTTCTTTTTGTAGTTTTTCAAAGGAAGGCAAAACAACAGTTAAAAGTTGAACAATAATGGAAGAGTTAATGTATGGCGTAATAGACATAGCAAACAGGGTTGCATGGGAAAGCCCACCACCGGCAAGCACATCTAAATATTCTAAAAAACCTCCATTTTTCTTAACAGCTTCCTTAACAAGGTTAGCGTCAATAAATGGAACCGGGATTGCAGAACCAAACCTGTAAACCAATAAGATGAAAACTGTAAACAAAATTTTGCTCTGAATCTCTTTAGAAGAAAGCATTTTAGACATTGTTTTCAGCATATTTTAACCCACATTAACCTTTCCACCAGCAGCTTCAATTTTTTTAACCGCAACCTTTGAAAATTTTGCTGCTGTTATATTTAACTTTTTCTCTAACTTTCCATCACCCAACACCTTTAAACCAGAAAGCTTTTTTTTAACAATTCCCATTTCCAAAAGCTTAGAAATGTTAACTTCAGAACCATCTTTAAACTTTTGTAAATCTTTAACGTTAATTATAGCATACTCTTTTCTAAAAATATTGTTGAAACCACGCTTTGGAATTCTCCTTTGAAGCGGCATTTGTCCTCCCTCAAAACCAGGACGAACACCCCCACCAGACCTTGCATTTTGCCCTTTATGCCCTCTGCCTGAGGTTTTTCCGTTTCCTGAAGCCATTCCTCTTCCAACTCTTTTTTTTCTCTTTTTAGACCCAACAGCCGGAGCCAATTCATGCAATCTCACTTTTTTGCTCCTTTCCCAGCGTTAGTTTTCTTTTTAGCAACCTTAGGCTTTTTAACGGTTTCTTGTTTTGTTACAACCTCTAAAAGATGGGAAACCTTAGCAATTTTCCCAGATGTTGCCTCGTTTTCAGGTTGGAGTTTTTTGTCTCCAACTTTGTTTAAACCTAAAGATTTAACAACCGCAATCTGCCTCTTGCTAGCGCCGATTAAACTTTTTTTTAAGATTATTTCAATACTCATTTTAACTCCCAAATTAATTTAAAATTTCTGCTCTTGTTTTTCCTCTCATTTCTGCCACTTTAGCTAAGCTGCGCAACTTTTCAAGCCCGCTAATTGTTGCACGAACAACATTAATAGGATTATTGCTGTTTAAAGATTTTGTTCTAATGTCTTTAACCCCTAAAAGTTCCACAACAGCACGAACAGGGCCTCCAGCAATAACTCCTGTTCCTTCAGGAGCAGGTTTTAAAATTACTCTTCCAGCACCATATTCACCAATAATATCGTGCGGAATTGTTGTTCCTCTTAGTGCAATCTGCTTTAAACTTTTTTTAGCATTTTCAATTCCTTTTCTCACTGCATCTGGGATTTCGCCAGATTTACCCATCCCAATTCCAACTTTTCCTTTTTTATTGCCCACTATTACAACAACAGCAAACTTAAAAATTCTTCCACCTTTAACGGTTTTAGAAACTCTTTTAATGCTAACAACCTTTTCCTGAAACTCAGATTCTTTTTTAAACCTTCTAGCCAAAAATTTTACCCCTTCCTAAAATTGTAGTCCGCTTTCTCTTGCTTTTTCTGCCAATGCTTTAACACGCCCGTGGTATAAATACCCGCCTCTATCGAAAACAACCTTTTTTATTCCTTTTTCTAAACATCTTTTGCCAATTACTTCTCCAACCTTTTCTGCTGCAACCTTATTTCCACCGTAAAGCCCAAAACCTTTTTCCAAAGAAGAGGCAGAAACCAAAGTGAATCCAGAAACATCATCAATAACCTGAACATAAATGTTTTTATCAGACCTAAAAACACAAAGTCTTGGTCTTTCCTTTGTGCCACTTATTCTTTTTCTAATTCTGCCGTGCCTTTTAGCTCTATTTTTAGTTAACATTTTTCACACCTCTTTAAACTTTAACCTTTAGCTCCCTTTCCAGCTTTTCCAACCTTTCTAACAATATGTTCATCCACATATTTAATCCCCTTGCCTTTGTAGGGTTCTGGCGGCCTCTTTTCTCTAATTATTGCTGCAAACTGCCCAACTTTTTGTTTGTCTGCCCCAGAAACAGTTATTAAATTCTGGTCTTCAACATTTATTGTTATGCCCTCAATTTCCTGCATAACAACCGGATGAGAAAACCCAAGATTCATTACAAGTTCCTTGCCCTTTTTCTGAGCACGATAACCAACACCGTTAACCTCTAATTTTTTCTCAAACCCGTTGGTTACACCTTCAACCATGTTGTTTATTAAAGCTCTAGTTAAACCATGCAAGCTCTTGTTTTTTTTAGAATCGTTAGGCCTTTTAACCAGAATTTGGCCTTCCTCTAAAACAATCTTCATATTCTCATTAAAAATTTGCTCTAAACTTCCTTTAGGCCCTTTAACCGTAACCATTGCTCCGTTAATTTTAACATCCACACCATCTGGAACTTTAACAGGTGCGTTTCCAATTCTAGACACTTAAAATTTCCTCCTTACCACACAAAAGCTAAAACCTCACCGCCAACATTAACCTTCCTAGCAGCTTTATCTGTCATAATACCTTTTGACGTGGAAACAATTGCAATTCCTAGCCCTTTCATTACTTTGGGTAAATCTTTACAATTATAGTAAAGTCTTAAACCAGGCTTTGAAATTCTTTTTAGTCCCATTATAACAGGATTTTTCTTTGAGTCAATATATTTTAAAAAAATTCTAATTCTCCCTTGTTTGGAATCCTTCAAAACCTCATATTTTGCAATATATCCTTCTTTTAAAAGAATATCTGCAATAGAAACTTTGAGCTTAGATGAAGGAATTTCAACATTTTCATGCTTTGCAGAACTTGCATTCCTAATTCTAGTTAACATATCTCCAATAACATCTGTAACATTCACAAAAATCCCTCCTTTCTTTACCAACTAGCTTTTCTAACTCCAGGAATATATCCTTTATAAGCCAATTCCCTAAAACAAATTCGACAAATCCCATATTTTCTTAAATATCCATGAGGTCTACCACAAATCTTACATCTAGTGTAAGAACGAGTAGAAAACTTTGCTTTTCTTCTTTGTTTAACCTTTAAAGATTCCTTCGCCATGTTAACCTCCTACGCAATTTTAAAAGGCGCACCTAACAAACTAAGTAGTTCCTTAGACTCTTCATCTGTTTTTGCTGTTGTTATTAAACTAACATCCATTCCGCGTGCCTTGTCTATCTTATCATAATCTATTTCCGGAAAAATAATTTGTTCTTTAATCCCTAACGTATAGTTCCCTTTTCCATCAAAAGAATTTGGGTTAATTCCTCTAAAATCTCTAACACGTGCTAAAGCAACATTAAAGAGTCTATCCACAAATTCATACATCCTGTCTTTCCTTAAAGTAACCTTGCAGCCAATTTTCATTCCTTGTCTTAATTTAAAATTTGCAACAGACTTTTTAGCAACACAAACAACAGGTTTTTGTCCTGTTATTAATGCTAAATCTCTCATTACAGCGTCTAAAACTTTAGAGTTGTCTTTTGCTTCTCCTGCTCCAACATTTAAAACAACCTTTTCAAGCCTTGGAACCTGCATCCTATTTTTATAATTAAACTTTTTCATCATGCTTTCAACAATCTTGCTTTCATACAGCTCTTTTAACCGTGCCACCTTAAACCTCCCCTAAAATAACTTCTCGCACTTTTTACATAATCTTTTTTTAATTCCTTTTTCGTCTTTTTTATGTCCAACTCTAGTTTTTTTATTACAACTAGGGCAAACAAGCATAACCTTACAAGAATAAAGAGGTGAAGCAACTTTAACTATGCTGCCAGCAACACCTTGCTGCCTTGGTTTCATATGCTTTGTGGAAACGTTAACTCCTTCAACGATTATTTTCCCCTCTTTTGCAGAAACCTCCAAAACTTTACCGTTTTGACCTTTATTCTTGCCACTTATTACTTCAACCAAATCGCCTTTTTTAACATGGATTTTTTTTCTCGTTAAAACTTTTCTCACCTTTTTCAACTCCTTCTCACAAAACTTCAGGAGCAAGTGAAAGAATTTTCATATAACTCTTTTCTCTTAACTCTCTTGCAACAGGCCCAAAAATTCTGGTTCCTCTTGGGTTTTTGTCTTCTTTAATTATTACCGCAGCATTTTCATCAAACCTAATATAGCTTCCATCTTTTCTTCTAAGTGCATTAACTGAACGCACAATAACAGCTTTAACAACCTCTCCTTTTTTAACCATTGCACCAGCAGTAGCCTTTTTAACAGTAGCAACAATAACATCTCCAATACGAGCATACCTTTTTCTAGAACCACCTAAAACTCTAATGCACATAAGCTCTCTAGCACCCGTATTATCTGCCACTTTTAAATAACTTTGCATCTGAACCATGCCAATTTCCCCCTTAGCTTACTTAAGCAAACTCTTACTTAGCTCTTTCTATTATTTTTTCAACACGCCATCTTTTTTCTTTTGAAAGAGGTCTTGTTTCCATTATACTTACTCTGTCTCCCACTTTGCAATCATTTTTTTCATCGTGAGCTTTTCTACGCACGGTTTTTTTAACTATTTTTTTATATAAACGATGCCTAACATTGTCCACAATGGAAACAACAACAGTTTTATCCATTTTATCGCTAACTACTGTTCCAACTCTAACCTTCCTCATTTTCCTAACATTTTGATTTTGCATTAAAACAACCTTCCTTTAACCTTTAGTTTTTTCTTTAATCTCGCGTTCTCTTAAAACTGTTTTCATTCTTGCGATATCTTTTTTAACAACTCTAAAACGCATTGGGTTTTCTAGTTTATTTGCAACAGACTGAAACCTAAGGTTGAAGAGTTCTTCTTTTAAACTCTTTATGCTGCTAACTATTTTTTCTGAGTCCATTTTCCTAACTTCTTTTGCTTTCATTTTCTTCTCCCTTAACAACAAATTTGCACTTTATTGGAAGCTTATGCGCTGCAAGTCGCATAGCTTCTTTTGCAACTTCTAAAGAGACTCCCCCAATTTCAAACATTATTCTATCTCTCTTAACAACAGCAACCCAATATTCTGGTGTTCCTTTTCCCTTACCCATTCTAACACCAATAGGCTTTTTAGTTATTGGCTTGTCTGGGAAAATTTTAATGTAAACGTTTCCTCCACGTTTCATATATCTATTCATTGCAACACGAGCGGCCTCAATTTGGTTTGAAGTAATCCATGCCGGCTCCAACGCTTTCATTCCAAATTCACCATAGCTCACCGTGTTTCCTTTTCTTGCGCTGCCTTTCATTCTCCCACGGTGAACCTTACGATGTTTGGTTCGTTTTGGCATTAACACTATTTTTCATCTCCTCACTTGGTTTATTAACTTGTTTTTTAAAATTCTCATTTTTAGAATTCTCTTTAGAGTTTAGTTTTTTTTCAAATTGAGCTTTCTTTTCTTCTTCTGCTCCTTTAAAAACTTCACCATTGTAAACCCAAACCTTAACACCAATTATTCCATAGGTTGTTTTAGCTTCCGCAAAACCATATTCAATATCTGCTCTTAAGGTTTGAAGTGGAATGTTCCCTTCGCTATATCTTTCAGTTCTTGCAATTTCTGCTCCTCCAAGTCTTCCAGAAACCTGCGTTTTAATTCCTCTAACACCATCTTCTAAGGCTTTTTTCATTGCCTGTTTCATTGCTCTTCTAAAAGAAATCCTTTTTTCTAACTGCAATGCAATGTTTTCAGCAATTAGTTGTGCGTTTCTGTTTAACTCTTTAACTTCAACTATGTTTATTGCAACATTTTCTTTAGTTAATTTAGTGACCTCAAGTTTTGTTTTTTCAATTTCAGAACCACTTTTTCCAATAACAACCCCAGGCTTTGCACAATGAATATAAATCTTAACACCAAAAATTCCACGTTCTATTTCAATTTTTGCAATTCCTGCAGAATATAACTTCTTCTTTAAAAATCTACGTATTTTGTAGTCTTCAATTAAAAAATCACTAAATTTTCTCTTGTCGGCATACCATCTAGAATCCCAATCTTTTATTACTCCTAATCTGAGTCCATGTGGGCTAACCTTCTGACCCATAAAACTCCTCCTTTCCTACCTTTGTTCACCTTTTTCTTTAACTTTTATTGTAACATGAGACATCCTCTTTAAAATTCTACAAGATCTACCCTTAGAAACCGCTCTAATTCTTTTTAATGTTGGCCCTGGTGTTACAAAACACTCACTAATGAATAAACTATTGCCATCCATGTTCAAATTATTAATTGCATTAAACGCAGCAGAATTTAAAAGTTTTTCTAAACTCTCACATGCAGCTTTAGGAACATATCTTAAAATTGCTTTTGCTTGCATTAAATTTTTACCGCGTATTAAATCTAAAACTATTTTAACTTTTCTTGGAGATATTCTAACATGCTTCAACTTTGCGACTGCTTCCATTTTTCAAACCTCCTTTTCACTTCGTTGTTTTGGCTCCAGCATGACCTCTAAAAATTCTAGTAGGAGCAAATTCACCCAATTTATGCCCAACCATATCTTCGGTTACATAAACCGGAATATGTTTTCTTCCATCATGCACTGCAAAAGTATGCCCAACAAATTCTGGAACTATTGTGCACGCTCTATTCCAGGTTTTTAAAACTTTTTTCTCGTTGGTTTTATTCATATCTTCAACCTTTTTAAAAAGCTTCTCATCCACATAAGGCCCTTTTTTAACAGATCTACTCATAAACCTTCTCCCTGCATTTAATTTTTATTTTGCATTTCTTCTTCTTACAATGTATTTGTTACTTTGCTTGTTTTTCTTTCTTGTTTTAAACCCAAGTGCTGGTTTTCCCCATGGCGTCACCGGCCCTGGCCTTCCAACAGGAGACTTTCCTTCTCCTCCTCCGTGTGGGTGGTCGCATGGGTTCATAACAGAACCCCTAACCGTTGGCCTAAAGCCTTTGTGCCTTGTTTTCCCTGCTTTCCCAACCTTAACGTTAGCATGGTCTAAATTTCCTAATTGCCCAATTGTTGCACAGCAAACAATTAAAACTTTTCTGAGTTCTCCAGAAGGAAGCCTAATTAAAGCATATTTGCCTTCTTTTGCCATAAGTTGAGCAGAAGCACCCGCAGAACGAACCAAAATTCCGCCCTGTTTTGGAGAAAGCTCCACATTATGAATAAACGTTCCAACTGGAATATCTTTCAAAAGCAATGCGTTTCCTGGCTTTATGTCTGCCTTTTCGCCACTTTCTAAAACATCTCCAACCTTTATTTCATTTGCAGCTAAAATGTAGTTTTTTACTCCATCTTCATATTCAACCAAAGCAATGTTACAAGAACGGTTTGGGTCATACTCTATTGCTTTTACTGTGGCCTTAACCCCAAATTTGTTTCTCTTAAAATCTATTATGCGATATTTTCTCTTGTTGCCTCCGCCTCTATGCCTTACAGTAATCTTACCAGAATTATTGCGTCCAGAATGCTTTTTTAAAATTTTTAAAAGATTTTTTTCCGGCTTTTTCTTTGTTAAATTAGAATAATCTAGCACTGTCATTCCTCTGCGCGACGCTGTTGTTGGTTTGTAGCTTTTAACAGCCATTTTTAAACTCTCCTCTTTTTTAATTAATACATATTATCAAAAAATTCAATTGTTTTAGAACCTTCTTTTAAAGTTACAATAGCCTTTTTCCAATTTGGCCGAAACCCTCTGCTATATCTATATCTAACCTGTCTCCCTTTGCAGTTAATTGTGTTAACTTTTAAGATGTCTACTCCAAACAATTCTTTTAATGCTTTTTTAATTTCAATTTTGTTTGCATCTCTACTAACTTTAAAGGTGTATTTTTGCTGCCCCATAGCATTTGTGGAAGCTTCTGTAACTATTGGCTTAATTATTACATCATATGCAGTTTTAGCACTCATTTTAAGCATACACCCCCTCTATTTTGTCCACCGCTGCAGTCTCTAAAATTAACTTTTCGCAGTTTAAAATATCGTAAACATTTAATTCTCCAACAAAAGAAGTTTTAACCTTTTTTAAATTGCTAGAACTCTTAACAACCTCTTTTTTAACTTCAGATAAAATAACTAAAGCCTTCTCGTTAACTTTAATTGCATCCATAAAATTTAAAAAAGATTTTGTTTTAAACTCTTTCATTTTTATTTCATCCACCAAAACCAATTTAGAAGCCAAAAACTTTGAAGAAAGAGCATGCTTCATAGCAAGTTTTCTAACTTTTTTGTTAATTGAAAAACCATATTCTCTAGGTTTTGGAGCATGAACAATTCCTCCATGAGTCCATTGAGGAGAACGAATTGAGCCGTGTCTTGCTCTTCCTGTTCCTTTTTGGCGCCAAGGTTTTTTTCCTCCACCTCTAACTTCAGACCTAGTTAGCGCTGACTGCGTTCCTTGCCTTTTTTTTGCAAGATGATTTACAACAACAAAATGCAAAATATCTTTTCTTGGAGTTAAACCAAAAACGCTTTCAGAAAGTTTCTTCTTGCCAACCTGTTCACCTTTCATATTTAAAATTAAAATTTCTTTTGGCATAACCTATTTCTCCTCTTTTCCCACTGTTTTAACACTATTAGCCACCATAACATATGCTCCTTTTGGGCCCGGTATTGCTCCTTTAACAATAATTAAATTTTTTTCAGCGTTAACTTTAACAATCTCCAAACTTTGAACAGTAATTCTGTTACCACCCATTCTACCAGGCATCTTCTTGCCTTTAAAAATTCTAGAAGGGTCTGAGGCACCTGACATTGAACCAGGCTGCCTTCTAACAGGACCAGTACCATGGCTCTTTTTTAAAAGGTGCGCTCCATGCCTTTTAATTGTTCCAGCAAAACCTTTTCCTTTGCTTTTAGCGGTAACATCCACCTTTTCTCCAACCGAAAAAACGTCTGCTTTTATTATATCTCCAGGATTATATTTACTGCAATCTTCCAACCTGAGCTCCTTTAAAAATTTTTTAGGAGCAGCATTCGCTTTTTTAAAATGCCCACCAATTGGTTTGTTAACTCTAGATGCTTTTAAATTTTCAAACCCTACTTGAATGCTTTCATAGCCATCTTTTTCTTTGGTTTTCTTCTGAACAACAACACATGGGCCTGCTTCAACAACACTAACAGCTAAAACATCACCATTTTCGTTAAAGAGCTGGGTCATGCCTAGCTTTCTTCCTATTATTCCTTTCTTCATGACTTTAACTTCTTCCTTTCAATTTGTTTCCTAATAAACAACTTTAATGATACACTTTAAATTTTAATTTCAATTTCAACTCCAGCAGACAAATCTAAGCCTTTTAATGCTTCAATTGTTTTATTTGAAGGCCGAATAATTTCAATTAAACGCTTATGAACTCTCATTTCAAACTGCTCTCTACTGTCTTTATATTTATGAACAGCACGAAGTATTGTAACAACTTCTTTTGCTGTTGGAATTGGAATTGGCCCAACAACATTCGCACCAGTTCTAACCGCCAAATCTACAATTTTTTTGCAAGATTTGTCTAACAAAACATGGTCATAACTTTTAAGTTTAATTTTCATTTTCTCCCCAGAACTCAATTTTTTTCTTCCTTTCACTTTCTATTTTTAAAAAATTAAAATTTAAAATCTTTTTAAAATTTTGCACCTAACTTAAAGTAATACCAAACTAGTATATCAATATGGTTTTTGTTTTTCAATAGAAATTTAGAATTATTAATTGTAAATTTTTTGTAAACAAATTCAATATTCAACAAATTAATTTATTTTTTTCACTATTACTACAATATCTTGTATATAAATTTAATATTATTTCAATATATAATTTAAATATGTTTTAGAGCATTTTTTAACAAAACAACAACATAAAAATATATAAAAAATATTTTGCAGATTTAATTAAAAAAATTAATTGCTGTATTATTTTTTAATTTGCTATAATAAATTTTAGAAAAATATATTTTTTTGGATGGGATTTAAAATGAAATTTAAAATTTTAAATAAATTATCTTTTCTTAGCATATTAATAATTTTAACATCTTTATTTTTTTTAACCAGCTGCAAAAAATCTAAATTTAACGAATTAATTAGTTTTAGCCTTTTAAACAATGTTAAAAATCTAGACCCTCAAACAGCTGCTAGTTCTGATGAAATAACAATAATAAACAATATATTTGAAGGACTATATAAAAAAAAGTTGGATGGTGGCTTTTGCTTAGCTGCTGCAGAAAGCGTTGAAGAACAAGAAGACGGCAAAAAATTAATCTTCACTTTAAAAGACAATGTATTTTGGAAAACCCCTAACAAAAAAGATCCCAACATAAAAGTTACAGCTAAAGATTTTGTTTTTGCATTTGAAAGATTAATTTCACCAAACACAAACTCACCTCATGCGCCCAACTACTTTTTCATTGAAAACGCAAAAAAAATAAACCAAGGCAAAACTTCTTTAAAAGAACTAGGGGTTAAAGCACCACAAGAAAATAAACTAATTTTAAATTTAGAATATAAGCCTAAAATGTTGGAAAACCTACTCTCTTCTTCTGCTGCAATGCCATGTAATGAAGAATTTTTTAATTCAACTAATGCAAGATATGGAACAACCAGAGAAAACATCATAACAAATGGCCCGTTTTATTTAAACAGCTGGACTTCAACTAAAGATTCAAATAAATTAAAAATTAGAGTTAGTGATTGCTACCCCCAAAAAAAAGATATAAAAATAATCGGCGTAAACTTCACAGTAAGATCTAAAGAAGAAGCTTTTAATCTTTTTAAAAATAAAGAAATAAACACCGCAATTGTAGATGCAAATCAAGTGGGTGATTTAAACGAAAAAACAAATAAAATTAAAAAATTAAAAGACAAAGTAACAGGAGTTATTTTCAACCAAAATGAAAGTTTTTTCAAAAATGAAAATGTAAGGCTTGCATTGGCTAATTCTGTTAACAAAGAAAAATTAAAAAACAAGTTAGAAAAAACTCAAACCATTGCAAACAGCATATTTTCTAGCCGTCTTGGTGACGAAAATTTAAACCAGCAAAACAAAAACTATTGCCCACAATATAACCCACAAAAAGCATTAAATTTTTTAAATAAAGCAAAAGAATCTTCCAAAAAAAATAAAGGCTTTAATCTTAACGATTACAGCATTTTAACAACCAACAGAGCAAACCCTGTTTTAAATCAGCTAATTCAAACATGGCAAAAAGATTTGAAGTTGTTCCTAAAAATTGAGGAAAAAGATGAAAATTCTATTCTAAAAAATTTAAAAAATGGCACCTTTCATTCTGCCTTAGTAACATTAGAAGGTGAATTAACCAATCCTAGTGCAATTTTTAACACATTTACTGCAGATTCATCTGAAAATTATTCTAAATACAACATAAAAGAATTAGAGACTATTTTAAATTCAAATAAATTTGAAAATGAAGACGAAAAATTTGAAGCAGCAGAAAAATTAATATGCCAAGAAGGCTATTTCATTCCACTGTTTTTTGAAACACAATATTTTGCATATAACAATAAAATTGAAAACATAGTTATTGAGCCTTTCAACAAAACAATTTATTTTGCTTACTGCAGATGTGTTTAATTTTAGTTTTAGTTTAAAAAAAACCGGCCATGTAAAATAGCCAGCTTTTTTATCTTTTTGAGAATTGTGGTGCTTTTCTTGCTTTTTTTAATCCGTACTTTTTTCTTTCCTTCATTCTCGGGTCTCTGGTTAAAAATTTCTTCTTTTTAAGCTGCGGCTTTAAAGCATCGTTAAATTTTAAAAGTGCTCTAGAAATTCCATGCCTTATTGCTCCCGCTTGCCCAGAAACACCTCCACCATCAACATTGCAAACACAAATTATTTTTAAATTTTCAACAAAACAATTTATTTTGCTTACTGCAGATGTGTTTAATTTTAGTTTTAG
>CAMZAK010000019.1 GCA_947304245.1 uncultured Clostridia bacterium | reverse complement strand
TTTAAAAATTTAAACAAAACTTAACTTCTTCTAACTTTTCTTTTGCTAAAAAACTTAAAAAGAAGAAGAAAATTTTAATTACATTATTTAACTAAAAATTAAAATTAGTTTATAAATTTTTTTGTTTTTAAAAATTTAAACAAAACTTAACTTCTTCTAACTTTTCTTTTGCTAAAAAACTAAAAAAGAAGAAGAAAATTTTAATTATGTTATTTAACTAAAATTTAATTTTAAAATAGAAAGGAATTAAAAATATGGAAAACAAATATAAAACAATTAAACTAGACAAGGGAATGTATGAAGACAAAACAAAAAGTTTTTCTGAAATTTTAGAAGAACTAGACCCTTCAGAAAATTATGAGTCTTCTTCTCTTTCTAATTTGGATGCTTTTCAAAGGCAGTTAAAAAGATTTAACATTAAAGTGCAAGGGAAAAATTCAGACACTGTTGAAAAATTTTTCTCAACTAAAGATGCCCAAGCTCTTTTTCCGGAATACATCTCTCGTTCAATTAGTGCGGGAATTGAAGAAGAAAACGATTTGAAAAGTTTAATAGCCAACACAATTAAAATAGACAATTTAAACTATAGAAACATTTGTATTAACTCAATGGAAAAAGACCAAAAAGTTCAACCCATAGGGGAAGGGGAGCAGATCCCTGAAATTAAATTAAACCTAAAAGAAAACAGCGTTAAGCTTAAAAAAATTGGAAGCATGCTAACCTGTTCTTATGAAACAATTCAATATCAGAAAATCTCTGCTTTTAACATTGCTTTAAAACAAATAGGCAAAAATTTTAACACTCTTCTTTTTAAAGATGCGGTTTCAACAATTTTAGAAGGGGATGGCAACGAAAACAAATGCACTAAAATAACTTTAAAACAAAAACTTTCATACCCAGTTTTAGTAGACCTTTGGGCTAAATTAAAGCCATATAACCTAACCACTTTGGTTGTTTCTCCAATGGCTATGCAAAAAATTTTACTAATACCAGAATTTTTAAACCCGCAAACAGGGTTAAATTTTCAAGGAACTGGCAGTTTAAATAATCCACTTGGCGCTAAAATTATTTATTCCAACGTTTTAGAGGGCAACACTGTTCTTGCTTTAGACAAAAACTATTGTTTAAACCACATAATTTCGCAATATTTAAGCATAGAGTCTGACAAGATAATAGATAAGCAACTTAATAAAAGCGTTATTACAATGCGCTATGCTTTTACTAAACTTTTTAAAGACGCTTGCCTTGCAATTGTTTGTGAAAACTAATTAAAGCCTTTTAACTTAATTTTTAGGAGAGGTTTAAATGGATAAGGAAAAAATTTTAAACATATTAAAAAGTATGCCAAATTTTAATGAAGACTTAATTGAAAAATATAAACAAAGAATTGAAATTGCAATAACCTGTGTTGAAGCAAAGCTAGTTAAAAAGGCAGACAAAGCTCAAGATGTTTTAACATATCTTTGTGCTGCTTTGGTTAATTTATGGATTACCATGGAAATTTGTGCAAACTCTGCTAGTGGAAGTTTTGCTGGAAACGGCTACAAAATTAAAAAAAACACAAAAAAACAGTTCTATTTTGCAAAAAAAATGTTCGACCATTGGCGTAGCACAGCAGCAAATTTTTTGGTTGATGAAGGGTTTTCTTTTTTTGCCATAAAGGAGCCAGAGCTAAATGAACTTTAAAGAAGACATTAAAAAAACAATAGTTTCATCTGGTGAAAAGGTTGAAGTTTTTTCTAACAATAAATGTTTTGTTGGCTACTGCCTTTTTAATAATATTTCTAAAAATTTAGAAGAATATTACGAAGTAGTAGAGCCAGAAGAAATAGGGCAAACTTTAAAGTGCTATTATAGCGTTTGGCTTGTAAGCGATGAAAAATTTAGCAAAATAGACTACATAATGCACAATAACAAAAAATTTGAAAAATTATATGAAAAGTTCAGGGAAGAAACAGGATGCTTTGAATTAGTTGTTTTAAAAAGGAGTTGAAAAATTGAAAGCATTTGAAGTTTTAAAAAACATAATTAAAATAATAGAGCAAAACCTTAAAATTAACATTTACGAAACATTTTCTTCTAGGGTTGTTAAACTGCCGGCTGCTGAAAATTTTTTAACAATTGAGATTTTTTCTAGTAGTGAAGAAAAGATCTTAATTAACATTACAGCATACACCCCACAAGAAAAAGGAGCAAGCAGTTGCAAAGAACTAACAAGAAAAACAATAGAAATTTTAAACAACTCTAAAATTGAAAATTTAACCGAAATTGCAATGCAAAATGTTGTTTACGATAGGGCAAAAAAAACATACCTGCAAAAATGTAAGGTTGCTTTTAAAATGCCTAAACAAAGCAATGTAAAAATTAAATTTGGCAATGAAGAAATTTTAGCAAAAAAAGATTTAACACTAAAGTTTTCTAGAAATATTACAATTTACCACTCACAAATTTCAGGGGAGCATATTCAAGATTTAGGCAGGTCTTTAAGAAAAGTTTATGGTTCTGCAATGGTTAAAAAAGACCAATTCCAAAGACTTTCAGACATAATTCTGAAAGGTTTACCAAATAAATTGACGGTGGAAGGGCAAAGTTTTGACGCAATTTTAACTAACCTGGAAAGAAAAACTAAAGATGAAATATTTTTTAGTTTTTTGGAGGTGGTGTAAATTGAGCATAAGTTTAAAAGGGTTCGATATAGAAAACAATGAAATTGAGTTGCCAAAAATTTTATGGTATGAGCATTATATTGGAAAATTTGGGTTTGAAGAAACATTTAAAATTGGCTTTTCTGGGCAAATTCCATTTAAACTAACTAAGGTTATTGTAACAAAAGAAAACAAAAGAGAATGTGAATGTTTTGTGGACTACATTGAACTAGAAGCCAACAAGTTTGGAGTTTTTCACACAGTTAAATTGAAAAGCAATATATGTAGACTCTTTGAAAATGAAGTTTTGCCAACATCTTACGAAGAAATAACATTAAAACAAATTTTAAAAAATTACACAAAAAATTGTAACATAACCTTTCAAAACCCTTCTTTTAAAGATGCTTTAATTTCTAATTTTTACATTGAAACCGGCATGAGCGCGTTTGACATATTACAGCTTTTTTTCCAAACTTTTTTTAGGAAATATGTCTTTTTAAATGAAGAAAAACAGTTAACATTTCCTTACTTTCCTTCAAACCAGCTTAATTTTGGTAGATCTACTTTATTAGGAAAAGATGGAAAAACAAAATGGTTGGATTACAGCAAAATTAAAGCTGTTGATGATCGTTCTAAGTTAATTTCAGATGCTTATGTTAAAATTATTTATGATGATGAGAAAAATTTCTTGCACCTAGATGAGGAGAATGAGTTTGCTAAAAGTTGTAATATTGAAAGAATTAAATTTTGTAATGTGCCTAAACATTGGCAGGTTTTATTAAATAAAGGTTCAGACTTTATGGTTAGAAAACAAAATGAAGAAAGGTTTTACTATGAACTAACCACAAAAGAAGAAATTAACCCATTTCCAGGAATGATCTTTAAGGTTAAAGAGATGAAAAATAATGATACTTTTTTTATTTTAAATGTTTTAACTTCTGTTAAAGATTGCGGAAGAAAAACTAAAATTTCTTTTATTAATTATAATGCTTAAAAAAGCCCGCCTAGTTTTAGGTGGGTTTTAAAAAATTTAATGTTATAAAAATCTACACTGAATTTGACAATTTTAAAGGATTGATATATAATTCTTTTGTTGATTGGCGGGATATAGCTCAGTTTGGTAGAGCGCTTGGTTTGGGACCAAGATGCCGCAGGTTCAAGTCCTGTTATCCCGACCATTTTTTTAATGTATATTGGTTTCTTTTAAAGATTTTCTTGCTTTAATTATTTTAAAACTGTTATTAAAAATTTTAATAATATAAGTTTTTAAGTAATTTATTTATATTAGTGTTTTTAAAAAGTCTTTATTTTTTTATTAGATATAGTTAATTTTTCAAATTTTTCTTTTAATTGATTGTTTCTTATTTTCCAATTTTTGTAACTGTAAATTTTAAGCGTTAAAACGCTTTTTTTTAAGTTTTTTAGTTCTTTTGAAAATTGTTTAATTAATTCTTTAGAATAAACAATATTAGACTTTAATGTTTTTTTAATCTCTTTAACTAGTTGTTAACTAGTTGTTGTGAGTTTAAATTATTGTTTGGCTGCATAAAAACTTTCCCCTTAATAAAACTTATTTAATGGAATAGTGTATGTGCGGTTTCGTTAATTTTATGTATAATAAAAATAAAAATAAAAAAGACAGAAACTAATCCGCCTTTTTTATTTTTATTAAACCAGTTATTTTATTTTTTATGTTTTGTTACTATGTGTTTTTCTAATTCTTTTTCTAACTTTATTTCTTTTTTTTCTTCTATTTTTCATATTATTATACATCATCATTTTCATCTTCTTCTACGTTATATTCCTTTTCTTCTAACTTATATTTTTCATCTTCTTCTACATCATCATTTTCATCATCTTCTTCTTGTTTTTTCTCTTCTTCCTCTTTTTCCTCATATTTTTGTTTTGTTTTTAATTCTTCTTCAAAAAATTGTTTTCCACAATAGTTCGTAATAGAATCTAATATATCGCTAATATTTTCTTTATACTCTTCAACTAATTTTGATGTAGAACCCATGCTCTCTTCTAGTTGTTTTAAAATGTCTATTGTATTTTTTATATCATGTGATTCATAATATATTTCTCTTAACATTTTGTACCGGTGTTCTTTAACTAATACTCTTTGTTTTGCAATACAGTTAAATGCATTTTTTAAAATTTCTTTAATTTTTTTTCGTAATTCGTTTAAAAATTTTGTGGTATGTGAATATCCATCACTTTTAACTTCAGCCATTTTATTATATAAAAAATCAAAAACAACAGTTTTAAGGTCGGATATCTCTTCTTTATATAATTCTAATAGTTTAAGCATATTTAGAAATTCATTATAAATTTTTTGTGTTTCTTTATTTTTAAGTTCTACGGGCATTTTTATATTTTGTTCTTCTTGAATTAAATCAAAATCATTATTGCTCCACATATTCGCTACTATTTGTAAGCAATGTTGTAGATTTTGTAAATTATCTTGATTTAAATTAAAATTACTATTGTTCCACATATTAACTACTATTTGTAACCTATTTTGTAGATCTTGTAAATTATCTTGATTTAAATTAAAATTATTATTGTTTTCCACGTTTTTCTCCTAATTTTTTTTACTTAATAATCTCTTCTAAACATTCAACATATTCTTTAAAACAAGCACACACTTTTGTAAGCACAGCCATATTTTTGTTAATAATGTTTTTTGCTTCTTGCATAGAATTTTTTGTTTCAGATATAATAAATTGTAGAAATTGCCAAGACTCTACAGAATCATTATTGCAGGTAGATTCAAAAGCTTTTTCACATGCTTCATTAACATCTTTTTGCGATTTAATTGTTTTAAAAGCAAAATCAAACATACAGTCAATTCGAGATCTTAATTCTTTAAGTTGTTCGTAAAGGTTATTATTAGTTAAATTTATTTCCGATATGGTTGTTTGCGGATTTTTAAATTGCTTTATTGTTTCATTAACATTAATAGCTTCAGAAATTTTTTCACCTTCTTTTTTAAAATTGTCCTGCGATTTATGTTCTTTTAAAACAAAATTAAACATATCTTCAATTTGATTTTTTAATTCGTTAAGTTTTTCAGAAAAATTGTTATTATTTTCATCTAATATATTTATTTTTTTAATTTTTTCGTCTAATTTTTCACTTCTTTTTTTTAAGCCATTGTAATTAGTAAGTTTGATTGTAAAATAATTTCTTCTTAAATTTTCTAATTCGTTTTTTAAGTATTTTATATCTTCTAAAAATTTGTAAAATAAACTTTTCTTTTCTTCTTCCTCTTTATTATTATTATTATTTTTATTTTTATTTCTTTTTTTCTTCTTTTTGTTTTTTTCTTCATTTTTTTGCTGTGAGTTTAAATTATTATTTTTTTCAGTGTCTGAATTTGTTTTTAAATTTAATTGGTCACTTAATTCTTGTTTTAATGAGTTTAGTGCCTGATTTAAAGAGTTAATTTTTTCTTGATTTGTTGGGTTAATTGGTTGATTTAATGGGTTAACGGGTTGATTATTCGTTGAGTTAACTGTTTCTTGGTTTAATGGGCTAGTTGTTATTTCATTTAATGGGTTAACCATTACCTGATTTAATTGTCTAATTATATCTTGATTTAAATTAATATTATTATTGTTTTCCATTGTTTTTCTCCTTAAAATTTTATTTTAATTTTCTCTCTAATTCTTCGATGTGTTCTTTTAAAGTTTCAGATAAATCTGCAATTGCGTCTTTTTCTTTATTAATTGCTTCTTTTGTTTCTTCTAAAGTTTTTTTTCTTTTTATTATATATTCTTTTTCTTCAAAGATTTTTTTCAAATAAACTAAAGGTTCATTAATATATTTACAATTATTTAAAATTCTTGCTGCAGATATTGCATTAATATCTCTTTGTGTCTTAATTAAGTTTAAACCATTCTCACATATTTCTTCAATTTTCTTTTTTAATCCTTTAATACATGAAAATTTTGCTATAGAATCATAATTCTTTTCATTGAATATGTCTAATTTTGCAATCTTTTTTTCTAATTTTTCGCTTCTTTTTTCTAAATCGTCGTAGTTGTTAACTTTAAAAGTATCAATAATATTCATTAAATTGCGTAATTCTTCATTGGAATAATAAATTTCATCTAAAAAATTCTTACTTAATTCGCTTAGAGATTTTAAATCTACCTTAACCTTTTCAGTTGAATTATTTTTTAGTTCTTTAATAGATTGCTCTAATTCATCACATATTTTTGTAATCTTATCTACAATTTCATTAATTGATTTTTTAGATTCTTTCATTGCTTGTTTTGCGTCTTTTGCAGAATTTTCATTAATATCTTTTTGTTTTTCAATAATCTTTGCAGCTAAATCAAATTCTTTATTAATTTTATTTTTTAAATTTATTATATTTACAATTCTTGAAACAAAAAAAGAACTATCTTCATTTTTTGATTCATCGAATTCTTCAATTTTTTTCTCTAATTCTTCGCTTTTTTTTTCCAATTCTTTGTATTTTTTAATTTTAAGAGTATAAAAAGTTCTCATTAAGTTTTTTAATTCTTCAGTTAAGTATGTTATATCTGAAGTTGAATTTATCTCGTTTTTGTTAGTAACATTTTGCTGTAAGTTTAAATTATTGTTTTTTTTAATGTTTTTATTTTCTGAAATTTTTTCATATGCTTTGTTTAATGCAATTTGATTGGTAACATTTTCTTCTTTATTTTTATTTCCTAAATTTTTTTCATGCGACTCATTTAAACAAGTTGAATTTAATTCAGTTTGGCTAGTTATTTGATTCAAGTTAATATTATTATTATTTTCCATGAATCTCCTCCTTAAATTAAAATTTTACTGAGAACATTTTACAATATTTGATAATTTTTGTCAATTACAATTAATTTTTAAATTTAAAATTGACAAAATTAATAAGATTTTAATATTTAAAAAAAAAGACGGAATTAATTTTCCGCCTTCTTATTTAAATATTAAATTTAGTTAATAAACAATCTATTTTTGAAATGGTTTAATTTTTTTACGCAAAGATTATTTATTTTCTAGGGTTTTTAAGTAAATTTGAAGCTATTTCGTGCGCTGTTAAAAAAGCGTTTTTTAAATGGTGTTTTTTAAATGTTTTTTGAATTTTAATAGCTTCTAATAATTTTTTTCGTATGTTATGTGTGTTTTTTAACAATACTATTTCTATTAATAATTTTAATTTAGCTTCTTTTGAAAGGTTTTAATTAGAATTCATATTAAATTATTATTACCTGTATATTACAAAAAAATAAATTATTTTGTCGAATTTAATTAGTAATATTTAAAATTATTTTTCTAAATTTTAGAAATAATATCTTTAACCTCTTTAGTATTAATTATCTTTTAATTAAAAAACTTTTTCATAACGCTTACAGTTGCAGCTTTTTATGAGTAATTAAATTAAACATAAAGAGAGACGAAAAGAAAATTCGCCTCAAAATTCGCCTCTTTGTTTAAAATTTAAAATTAAACTATAACTTTTTTAACTATTAGAATTAGAATCTTCAGTTAAAATATCTTTTAATTCATCTTTCATGTCGCTTACAGCTTCAGCTTGGCTTTTGTCAAATTCATCTATTTTTTTATTTAATTTATCTTGTAATTCAAAATTTTTCTTCATATCTTCAATTTCGTCTTCTTTTTCTTTTAATTGGTTTGTTTGTTCCATTTGTTTTGTTGCTTTTTCTGCTGCTTCTTCTTGTTTTCCGGTAATATCATCTAAATTTTTGTTCATGTCATCAACTAAGTCTGAGAATTTTTCTTTAATTTCTTCAGTTTTGTCTTTTTGTTCTTCAACTTGGTCTTTAACTTCATCTTTAACCATGTCTAATCCTTTAGATAAAGCTTTTTTGCCTACTTCTCCTGCAACAAGGCTTAAAACTTCCTTGCTTTTTTCTTTTCCTTCTTCGTCTTTTTCCGATATCACAGGAATAACTTTTTGGTCTTCAAAATTGTTATATGCAGCAGCCGCAACATTAACAGATGAAAATATGGATGATATTGCTAAAGATAAACAAACCATTTTGCTATAGATCTTTTTCATACTTTTTTAGTTCTCCTCTCTTTTTTTATTTTATTTTGTTTTATTTAAACGGTATTTTTTCTTATAATACCGTGCAAAATTATGTTACCCAAAATTTATAAAATTATTGAAAAATTTTAATAGTAAAATTTGTAAAAAAAACTTCTAGTTTAAAACTAGAAGTAAAATAAATGGTTGCGGAGGACGGATTTGAACCATCGACCTTCGGGTTATGAGCCCGACGAGCTACCAGACTGCTCCACCCCGCGTTGTTAAAATTAAACTTAAATTAATTTTAACAGATAATTTTTAATATTGCAACATTTATTTTAAAAATTATGAGAAAAGCATTTAACTAGAAAATTTAATATATTTAGCGGGGTTAACCCATTCGCCATCTTTTTCTAACATGAAGTGTAGGTGTTCATCTAAATTGCCTTCAATTTTGTTGGAATTGCCAACAGTTCCTATAACATCGCCAGCATTAATGTTTTGGTCTAGTTTAACTTGAATTTGTTCACTCAAACCCTTATAAACACTTTTAAACCCATTTTTGTGGTCTACTGTAACACAAAGACCCCATGTGCTGTCTTCATTTTTAATGTCTGTAACAACTCCGTTTGAAACTGCTTTAACTGGAGTGTTTTTTTTAGCTAAAATGTCTACTCCGTCATGTGTTCTCCAGTCTCCGGTAACCTTCCAGTTTACTAGTTCTCCATTAGAATGTTGAGTAATTATTTTGCCTTCTGTTGGTTTTATGAAATTAGAAGAATCATTAGTTTTTTTGGGAACGTCTTCTAAAGATTGTGAAGTTTTTTTGCTTTCTTCAGAATTTTTAGGTTCTTCTTTTTTTATGTCTGGTATTTTTTCTTCTGTTTTAATAAAATCTTCATTCAAAAATTTAGGAGAATCTTCGGTTGTGCTCACATTTCTAAAAATTGCAATTAATGTTGTTATAGTGGCAAAAATAAGCCCAAAAATCACTGCAATGTAAAACCATTTTTTTGTGAAAGTTGCATTATTACCACCATTCTTATTACTTTTCATTTTAACCTCCTTTTATGCATAACGTTGTGTTATTATTTGCTAGTATGATTTAAACTTTAAAAAAATATTCAAATATTGTGAATTTTTTAATTTTTCTGTAAACTGAATAAAAAATGTTATGTTACTTAAAAAAGTAGCTAAAGATTTTATGTTTAAATTGGGGGAGGTTAAAATGAAAAAGGTTTTGGTTGCAATGAGTGGTGGAACAGATTCTAGTGTTACAGCTTTAATTTTAAAAAATAAAGGTTATTATTGCGAAGGAGTAACCGCAATTTTTCATAATAAAGGCAGCGGGTTGCCTACATATGTTGAAAAAGCAAAAAGAGTTTGTGAAAAAATTGGAATAAAACATAGGGTTTTAAATTTTGAAGAAGAGTTTAAAAAAAAAGTTATAGGCAATTTCATTAAAGTTTACGAAGAAGGCAAAACTCCAAATCCATGCATTTTGTGCAACAAAACCTTTAAGTTTGGAGAAATTTTAAACTATGCATTAAATTTAAATTTTACTCATATTGCAACAGGTCATTATGCTAAAATAATTTATTCTGAAAAAGAAAACAGGTGGCTTTTGAAAAAGTCTAATAACGCTTTAAAAGACCAAAGCTATTTTCTTTATTTTTTAACACAAGATCAATTGCAGCATACTCTTTTTCCTTTGGAAGACTCCAACAAAAGTGAAGTTAAAAAAATTGCAGTGGAAAATGGACTTTTTAAAGAAGATGAAATTAAAGAAAGCCAAGACATCTGCTTTGTGGAAGGCAAAAAATATTCTAAATTCATTAAAGAAAACGGCGGGTTAAAAGGTTTTTTAAAAGGTAATTTTATTGATGCGAATGGAAAAGTTTTAGGGCAGCATAATGGAATTGTAAACTACACAATAGGGCAAAGAAAAGGAATTGGGATTTCTTTTAAAAATCCTATGTTTGTTAAAGAAATTAATTACGTTAAAAATGAAATTGTTTTAGGAAAAGAAGAAGAGTTGTTTGAAAAAACACTAACTGCAAAAAACATAAACTTAATAAAAGAAAAAACTTTAAAAGAGCCAATAAATTGCACTGCTAAAGTGAGGTATAAACAAAAAGAAGAAAAAGCAAAAGCATGGCAACCAACCCAAAACACTTTAAAAGTTGAGTTTGAAAAAAGCCAAAGAGCAATAGCAAAAGGGCAAGCTGTTGTTTTGTATGACGAAGAAGGCTTTGTTTTAGGAGGAGGAGAAATTTTTTAGTTAATTATAATAATTTTAAGAAAGGTTAAAATTATATTTATTAAATTTGGAAAAAATGTTTGTTGACATAATATGTAGGAATTAATATGTAGCGAGAAAGTAATATTACGTAGAAATTAAATAAAAATAAAAGGAGAAAAAAGATTATGGAGAATTTATAATATTAACCTTAACATGACCTTTACAAACTGGCAAAAGAAGAAGAAATAGGAGTTCAAATTGAAAAAAAAATATGATTATGATCAAGAAAACGAAAAAACATTAAACTAAATAGAATTGCTAAATTTGTTTAAAAGGCATGATAAAAAAATAAATCAATTGAAAGATGATATAAATAATTTTAACTTTATAAGAAAGAGACAAACAATTACGAACAGGACTAATAACTTTGAAATTTTTGAAAACAGAGGGGGAGATATAGTAGATGCAAAAAAAATCTTTGTTGGATGTTGATGAATTTTATAAGAAATTGAAACAACGTTTTGAAGATGTGAAAAAGTTTTAGATAATAAATTAGATGAGAATGAATTAATAAAATTAAAAAATCTAAATGGTTAATTATTTAATTGTTATTTATTAATGGAAAGATATGAAGACAGCAAATTTTGCTGTCTTTTTTTATATTAATATATTTCTATTAAATTTGGGAAAAATTGTTTGTTGACATAATATGTTGTATTTTGTAGAATTACTTAGACATATTTAATTATGATGGGAGAATGTAATATGGAAAGTAATAATAATTATAATGTATTAAATCAAGTAAACTACAACATACAAATCAATCAACAAAACATTAATGCAAATAATATTGAACAAGAGAGGCTCAGTCTTAAAGATGATGTAAAAAGGTTACTTCAGAGGGTACACCGTAGAATGGAATTAGTTTGGAATGATATGAAAAACGAATTTGCAAACAATGTAGAAAATCTTGATTTAACACCAGTGAAAAAGGCATTAGTTAGAATGTTTGAAGAAAGAACTCAAAATTTACGAAATGATGTTGCTGATTTATTTTGGGATGGATTACGTAAAATAAGAAAGTTAATTGAGGAAAACAAATTTGTGCAAGCGAACAATTTATTACAAGAAAAAAGAAATTTATATGGAAGGCTTTTAAATGAATTTAATAATATTGCGGCAGAAAACAACGAAGAAGGCCATCTAGAAATGAATTTTAGATTAATTTTACAAAATGTTTCAGAAGATGACTTGGTTTACAATGCAGGGGAATTACAACAATTTATGCAAAATTTTAATAATGAACAAGCAATAACGCAAATTGATATTAATGCTTTGTTAGATGATCAAGGTTTAATAGCTAAAAATCAGTGTGATGCTAGGTTAAAGTAATTAATGTTATGAAAGGTTAACTTTAAACATTAGAAATTAAGTTAGTGTGATTTTGTATAAATTAAAGCAACTTAAAATTTAAGAAAAAAGTTTTTGTTAGAAGAAATTGAGTCATTGTTTTATGCATAATAATAATTAATTTATTTATTTTAATATTAAATTAATTAAAACAACCGGTTAAAAGCTGGTTGTTTTTTATTTTTATTCTTATTAAAATAATGTTGACATATTGAGGATTTATATTATTAAATTAGTTAAAGAGTTGCAGGAAAAATGGGAAAATATTTTTTAAAATTAACATCTAAGTAAATTATTAATTAAATGACTTGGTTTTAAAAACAAATAATCTTTTAAGTAGATTGTTTGTTTTTGCTTTTGTTAATAAGGTTTAATTTAAAATAAATGAATTAGATAGGGAAAAGGCAAATTTTGTGGTGAAAAGGTTAAATAGCATTTATGTGAATGTAAATAAACTGTTAGGAGAAGTATATTTTAAAATTTTATGGAAAATATTGGTTGTTTACAAACATTGTAGAATATTGTAGAATAAATTGGATATTTTTATAAAAAAAAGGAGATTAAAGGAAATGTCAAATATAACAACAAAAGATATAAATGCGCAACAACTTATGCAGGGAGGTTTGCCAACAATAAGTGAACGCCAAGAAATAAATAAAAAAGAGTCCGATGAAAAAGATTCTTGGAAAAAATCACTTGAAAAAGCAAATTCATATCTTAAAAAAATGAGAGAACTAAAAAAAGAAGAATATAGATATAGAATTGGAAAAGATAACGTAATAAAATCAAAAAAAAAGTGGAACAAAAAACGAGCAGAAAAAGAATATGAATTCAGAAAATTAGCAGAATCAAAAAAAGAAGATGAAGCTAGAAAATTAGAAGAAAAACAGATTTTAATAGATTTACAGAAAAAGATAATAGAAGAAGAAAGAAAAAAAGACATCGAAGCAAGAAAAAAAGAATGCGAAGACTTAAAATTAATAAATAGAAAAATAGCTGTAGATGATATGTATGATACAAGATATGCTTTTATTAATTTTTACTCAACTCTTTTTGAAGATTATTTAGATAACTTAGAAAAAATTAAAAATTATGAGAGTTCAATAAAAGAAAAATATGGCTATTATGCTAATAGTTTCGAAGAAGCAGCTAAATCGTTTAAAGGCAGAAAAAAATCAGAAATAAAAAAAGATGCACAAAAATTTAGGGAAAAAACTAATTTAGTTATAAATAATCTATCAAAGGCATTTAAAAATTATAAAGAATGTGGGGACGAATTCAACAAAAAAAGAGAAAAAATTTCAAAACTCTTAAATAAATATAATAAGAATATTATTGAAAAAAATATTATTAATGAAATATATGAATTACATAAAGAATTAGAGGAATTGCTTGATAAATTAAATAAAAAATTGATTAACGATTTCATAAAGGTAAAAGATGAAGAGATCCCATTACTTAATGATTTAAAAGAAAAAGTTATTAATAAAAAATGGAATATTTTTTTTGTACAGTTAAATGGAATAGAAACATATGTAATTGACAATGGTATGCACGATTTATGCAATCAGATGAAAAACATGGGTTACAAATTAGACATTATAGATTTTAGTAAATCAAAAAAGTAGAAGCAGAAGCAGCAAACATATGCTGCTTTTTTTGTAAAAACAGTTTACAAATTATGGTTAATTTTGTATTATTATGGTGAAATATTAATAAAGGAGTAGTAATTATGGAAAAAAATAATTTTAATATTCAAATTCGGCATAGTTTTGTAAACCAAGTTATTCAGGAAAAACACAGAAAACACAAGAAAGCATAAATAAAAAAATTATAGGTGAAGAAATCTTAAAACAAGTAAATGAAATAGATAAAAATATGTTTCGTACGGTTATTAATAATTTAGATAACCCTAAAGAAGAAGAGAAGGGAATGAGCTTAAAAAATATCTTTCAAAGATTGCCAATGAAAATTTGAAAAAAACATTAAAAACAATAGTGAAGAAAATTATAAGAATGCTTCCATAAAATATTGTTCAGATAACTTAACTAGAATAAAAAATAATTTAGAAGAGTTAAAAATTTTGGAAAAAAAATTTAACCGAAAAAGTTAAATTATTAATTTCAAACAAACTTGAAGTTAACAAAAAATTTAATGAATTAGAAAATTTTTTAATAAAGTCTAAAAATAAGAAATTATTTAATAAAAAAGAAAAATTAGATAACTTTATTAAAATAACCATTGAAAAATATCGTAGTCATAAAAAAGAAATAGATGAATTAATTAGTTTAATTAATAAAGAAACTGAAATTATGGAAGGAATTTTAAATGTAACCGATGAAAATTTTGATGACGCAGAAGACTAGTTTAACCTGTATGGGGCTAACTATCTTTTCACAGAAATGAAAAAGCTTAATGAAGAAATAATAAAAACTAAATTTAATGATGAATTGGAAGAAGGTTTTAAAAAAATTAAAAAATTGTAATTGGCTGTAATTAAAATTTATGTTTTATTTTAAGTTAACCTTGTAAAAACAGGTTAATGTAATATTGCAATTTTTCTAAATCTTTTTCTAAAATATTTGTATTACTTTGAAGGGTTGTTATTTTTTCTTCAAGATTTTTAATTAGGGTTTCTATGTTAATTTTTTCATTGTAGGCAGAACCAGGGCCAAACAGTTTATTTTTAAAATCTTTTAATAAATCAAATAAATCTGTTATTTTAGTAGCACAGTCTCTAATAAACTCTTTGTAGTAATCTGTTTTATAGCTCAAATTTCTTAGTTGAGTGTTTAAAAAACATATTGTTTCACCATATCTTTTATTGTAAACTTTTCTTTTTGTGTTTCCGTTTAAAAATAAAGTTAAAAAAATTATTTTTTTTTCTTGTTTTAGGTTTTTAAAATATTCTTTTTCTATTCTTTTTTTAATATTTTTTATTTTAAGTTCTAAGCTAGAAAAAAGTTCTTCTTGGAGTTGTTTAATTAATAACTCATTTTCTTTTTTTCTATTAATGTTATTAATAATATTTTTATCATGGTTTTCTAAAATGGTTGCGTTATTGTATGGGGAATCTGTTAATTTTTCTTCTAGAATTCCTAATTCTTTAAATAGAATTTTTTCTAATTTAATATTTAATTTTTTCTCAAAATTTTTGTTTATTAAATCATTTTCTTTTTGTGCAATAAGGTTTGGTTTGTTATTTAATTGGTTAATTTGAGTTGGAGAATTGTTATGCATTAAATTTTGCCTCTTTCTTAATTTAATTTTAATTTTTAGTTTTAATATATTAATATTTATGCATTAAGTATATTTTTAATTTTAATAAAAGTAAATGTTAAAGGAGGAAAAAGAATGGAAAGTATTAATTTTAATTTACAAAATCAGTTGAATTCCATAACATCTAGTGTGGAACAAACAAACAATGCAGAAGAAATGAATACAAATAGTGCTATTAATAATGAAAATAATAATTTAAATGCAGAAGTAATAGAAGAAGATTACCATAAATTAAGCAAAAAAGCTCAACAATTAACAGACGAATTTAAAAAACAAATTAGGGTATTACGAGAAAAAAGTAAAATGATAAGTGAAAATTATGTTAATTACTCTAAAGATTTAAAAAATGCTGCAGATGAATTTAATGGTTTAGTTAAAGAAGTTGGCGGTTTAGTGAAAATTTTAGTGCGAGAAGTAATTTCAATTGGCGGACTCATTAGTGAGAAGAATTATGACATGGCTAAAAAAGAAATTAAAGAATTAGAGGAAACTTATAATAAATTAAATGAAAAATTTTTTAATTTAAAAAATGTGGCAGAAAAGTTTAATTTAAATTCTATAACGCAAAGCAATGGTGTAAACAAAATTAATGTCATAAATGAAGAAGAAAAAAACATGGAAAAAACAAATACAAATAGTGCTATTAATAATGAAATTAGCGATGTAAACCCAGAAGAAATAAAAAAGAATTATGAAGTGTTGTTTAAACAAGTTAAAGGCTTAACGACTAAAATTAAAAAGAAAATTCAATTTTTAAAAGGAAAGGGTAACATAATAAATGAAAATTATGTTAGTTATTCTAAAAATTTAAAAGATGCTGCAGATGAATTTAAAGTTTTACTTAAAGAAGTTGGCGGTTTAGTGAAAATTTTAGTGCGAGAAATGATTTCAATTGGCGGGCTAATTAGTGAGAAAAATTATGAAACTGCTAAAGAAGAAATTAAAAAAACACAACGATCATATAGACAATTAAATAAGAAATTTTCCGATTTAAAAATGGTAGCAGAAAATTTTTAATAATATTTAAATTAATGTAAATTTTAGTATTAATTATATTAAGAAGGGAAAAATAAGTTTAATGCAGAATAACAGTTTTAATGAAAATCTTTATTGTTATGAAGAAAGAATGAAAATAGAATTAACGAAAATGGGCATACCATGGGATGACAAAAGAGAAGTGGATGTGTTAGTTGGTGAAACAGATTTTGTAAAGCTTTATAAATATTGGCGTAAAAAAATAAAAAAGTTAGTGAATGAAATAAAAGAAGAATATAAAAACAACTGGAAAAAAATTTATGACGAGAAAATTGAAAAAGAAATTATTTGTTTAAATATTGGTAATAATGAAGACGGTGGTTGTTTTCATAGTGTGAAAACGGAATTATTTTTTGATTATAGTTTATATGTTTACTACTTATTAAAAGTTGTAGATGAACTAGAACGAGCTATTGATTTGTTGCAAGATGAAAATTTTGGTTATAATATTTTTAATTATAATAAAAGTAACCGACATATGAGATATGTAAAATGCAAATTGAGTGAAGCAATAGATTTATATGAAAAAGTGAGAGAACGTTTTGAAGAAGTTAAAAATGTAATAATTAAGAGGCTAGAGAAAATTAAAAGAGGCAATTTAACAGATGAAGAATTATTAAAATTAGAGGCTTCTAACTGGAAACAAATTTAATCATAATTTTAAAAAATATGAAGGCAGCGATTTTGCTGTCTTTATTTTTGTTTAAAATTTTTTGTTTTTCGTAATGGGGTTAAAAATAAATTAAAAAATAAAAGTTTATTGACAAATTATGGTTTATTTTTTAAAATTATTTAGACATAACAAAGAAAGGAATTTTTAAAATGGAAAACAACAATAATTTTAATTTACAAGATCAAATAAATCCTTTAATGCAAAATGTGCAGCATTTTAAAAATAGTAAGCAAAATAAAGATATAGAACAGGTTAAATTGATGTTGTTAAACTTTAATGATAAAAAAGAAAAGAAAATTAAAAAATTTAAAGAAATAAAGAAATAATAGAATTCGAGTTTACAAAAAAAGCAGAACAAGAATTAGAAAGAATTAATTCTAAAATTGATTCTGTTGATCGTAAAATTAAATTAGAAAATTTTGGGGAATTTAATCCTGAGCTTGAGAAAAAAATTGAAGAATGCGTGTTCATAATAGACCGTGAAATTGCAAATGTTTTTGAAAAAATAAATTCATTTTCAAATTGCGAAATACAACAACAAGAATATCTTTCACTAAAAAATATTTTAAAAAAGGAAATTGTTTTGTTAGAACAAAACACAGAAAATTTAAAAATTTATGTTAAATATGCAGCTTTAGTGTTTAACACTTATGAAAATATAATAAACACCTTAGAAAATTTAGATGAAAGATTAGTTAAAGATAAACTTTTTATTAATGAATTTATTATTAATAAAGTTAAAAAAATGCTGAACAATGCGTTAAAAGCCATTCCAGATGAGCCATTAAATGAGATGATGAGCGAACATTACTATGAAGCTAGAAGAGACTTGGCGTCTTTTTTGCAACATAATAGTAAAGGTTTTAAAAAATATTCTTTTCCATACTTAATTTTAATGTAAGAAAGAAAAAGACTAAGAATTATTTTGTTTTGAAAAGAAAAGAAGATTAAAGCAAGATTTATTAAACAATCAGTTTAAACTGGTTGTTTTTTGTTTTAAATTAAAGAAATAGTGAGATGGAAGAAAATGTTTGTTTACAAATATTGTAGAATATTGTAGAATAATGGATAAAGTAAGAAGAGGAGGTATTAAAATGCCATTTTTAACAAATAACACAAATCAAAATTCCCAAAACAACAATTTACAAAACAACAATATGGTAGTAAGCCATGTTCAAGAAGAGCAACTAAATGAATTAAACCAACTACTAGATTACATAGACAATAGTTTAAACAATGCAAATGAAAATCAAAACACGGGCGCGGTAAATGGTGCTGCAACAGGAGAAGATGAACATATTTTGAGCGTTGCTAACCAAGCTAGCGATATGTTTTCTGATGAAGTTTATGCTAATGATGGTAAAGTGTACAAGTTAGAAGATTTACTCAATGACAACTATTATTACGATGCTTTAAGTTAATTTAAAAACTTATTGGTTAAATCTAGTTAGTTAAATATTTTATATTTAATAAAAAAATTAAAGGATAATTAAAAAAAGAGGGAAAAAATATTATGAGTAATTTAAATAATAATATAAATAATAATCAAAATTTATTTCAAAATTATGAAGAATGTGTACAAAGAGATGAAAAGCCTAACGACATACTTGAGCTAAACAAATTTCAACAAACATTTTTAAAATTTTTTGAAGACAAAGAGAAACTAAAATCATGGGAAAATAAAAAGCAAAATAAACAGAAAAATAAAGAGAAAAAAACCGAGAATGTTAGTGACATATTTAGGATAATTTTAAAAGAAAAATTTTTAGAAAATAAAAATAAAGAAGAATTAAAAAATTTAATGAGACCTATACTTATCCTTAAAATTGAAAGATACCAAAAAAATTTGATAAAAAGAATGGAGGAATTAAAAAAAGCATTTAAAGACTTTGATATGGATAAAAATAAAGATGAAGCTTTTTTTCTTTCAAGGCTTATGAATCTAATAGGTTTAGAAAAGGAAATTAATAAAGAATTTGATATCGCTGAAGAGATTTTTAAAAAGCAAAAATATACTAATGAAAATTTTGCAAAATATGCAAAAAAAGCAATGAAAGAATCAAAAAAATTAATTAATGTAAGTGAAAAAAAAATTACAAAATTATGTGATGAGATGCAGAGAATTATTGAGGAAATAGAAAAAAAATTAGTTTAAAATCTTTAGAAAATAAATACGTTGAAAAAATAGTAAATTAAATTCACACAAAAAATTGAACAGCAATAAGATGATGAAGATTTATTTTCTAACCCTGAAAAATTAGTTAAATTAAAATAGACTATGAAAATATATTTAATAAATATTTAGTTTCGTTAAAGGCAGCAGATTTTGCTGTCTTTTTTATTATATGTTTATTTAATTTGGAAAATATTGAAAATAAATAACATATTATAATATTTTTAATTTCCATAAAAATCAAAATTTTTAAATAATTATGAAAATTATACAATGATCTGTTTGTCGACAATATTATAAATTTTTTGTATAATTATGTTGAAAATAAATATTAAGGTGTGAAAGAAAATGAATGGAAATTTAAATAATAATATGCCAAATAATGAAAATTTAAATATAAACAACAATAATGAAATAGTAGAAAACATAAATACTGAAAATAATGAAATAATGGAAAACATAAATATTAAGAATAATGAACTAATAGAAAATAAAAATTTGGATGAAGATTCCAGTGAAGATGATATTTATAATATTGGTGTAAAGCAATTAAATAATGAAAAAATTCAAGAATTAAAAGATAAATTAGGTTTAAAGATTAAAAAAAAGCCTAAAGATTCACTTGAAGGATTAATAAAAATATTAAAACAAATGTATGAAGATGGAAAAATTAACATAAAAAAGATTATTAATCAATTTGAAAGTGAAATAAATTTTACTGAACCAAAAATTAAATCGTTAAAAGAAAACATTTCGAAAATTTTGAGTAATCTAGGACTTCAAAGTAAAGGATATTATAAATATCTTAAAGATAAAAATTATGTTTATTATTTTTCATCTAACTTAAAAAGGCTTATTGTTGAAGATGAATATTTAAAAATAAAAAACAAAATGCAAGAATATTTGGAATTTCTAATAAAGTTAGTGGCGCTTGTGGAACAAGTAATAAGAAATTCTGAAAGTAATAATTGTGACAAAAAATATATTTTATATTTTTTTGAAGAATATATGGAAATTTTCTTATTTATAAAAAATAATATTAAATTAATTGAAAAAGCATCTAAAAAACTTTACAATGAATATTTGGAAATTTATAAATTCTTAGTTAGAGAAGTAAAAAACACAAAAGCTGAAATTTCTAAATTGGTTGGAGATAAAAAGGAAATAACAAAGGACTTACAAGATTCAATAGATGGGTTATTAGAAAATTTAAGAAATAAGTTAGAAGAAAAAATAAAACAAATAAATAAAACGGGGTATGAAGAAATATTAAAATATTTGGAACAGGATTTATTCTTAATTGAAGGAGAAATTAGAAAAGAAATAATGCCGAAAATGAATAAGAGTAAAAACGGTGAAACATTAAAATATTTTGATTACGAAAATAAATATTTAACTACTAAATATTTAACTACTAATAACTTAGGTATAAGAGATATAGATGAAAATGAAGCTGATGATTTATCTTTTGCGACTGAGGAAAAAGACAATGCAATTTTTATTGATGAAACAGAGAAATTTTATGATGAATATTATAAATCTTTCATTTCAAATAAACCACTAACATATGAAGAAGAAACTCCAAAGACTTTATTTGTAGTGCTATATGATGAAAAAGGAAAACGTTTAATTTCTAGGAAAGCAGTTTTAAATAAAAAATATGTTGAGTTAATTAAAGAAAAATGTTTAGAAGAAAAAAAAGACACTTTAAAGCCTAGAATTATTAAAATAACTTCATGTGACAGTAGAAAAATTATTTTGGAAATGGAAACATGTTTAAAAGAGGAAGATTTTAATGAAATTTTAGATGCACTAGAAACAAAAGTAGAGACAAAAACTCAAAAAACAAAAGCTATTGAAAGCTTGAAAGAGCAAAATAAAAAATGTTTAGAAAAAATGAACACAGCATTAAAAGAGACTCTAAAAATTATAAAAGATTTAGAAAAAATGAAATGGGAACGTGATGAAAACAATAAATTTTATAACGAAAACGAAATTAATTTAAATTTAAGCATAATGAAAAAAAATTTAAAAGAAATACAAAATTCAATAGAGGAATTGGAAAATGAAAAATTAAATAGCTCATCTAAAAATGAGAAATATGCAAGAAAATTAAAGGAAAAAATAGAGGAAAAAGAATTATTTTTAGAAGATTTTGAAAAAGAAAAAACTAAAATTATAGAAAAAATAAAATTAGAAAAAATTAAACGGAAAAATTGTGAAACTTCAGAAATAAAAGAATTAGATTTAAAAGAACTAGAAGAAAATTTAAAAACTATTGAAAAAGATGTTAAAGAAATTCTTAATTTAAATGCGGAAATAGAAGATGAATTAGGAGAATTTTTAACTGAAAATGGTTACGGTGGTTATTATGTAGATGATTCTGAAAACATAAATAAATTTAAATATATTATTAAAGTTGATAATGTCATTATGTTATTAAAACAACTACAATTAGCAGTTAAAGAAATATATGAATTTTACAATGGTTTTAATAATAAATTTGAAAATTTATATTTAAATAATAATAATATTAGTAAAACAGAATTAGGAAAGATTTTAAGAAAAATAAATGTTGAATTTATGCCAAAAGATATTACATTAGCAACAGGAATAAAAAATGTTATACAAAAACATAAGGAAAATATATGCTCAAATTTAGAAGACTTAAAAAAAGCATTAAAAGAAAACCAAGCAGGTTTAGCAGTTAAAGTAATATATGAAATCTTTAAGAATTTTGACAATAAATTTAAAAATTTAAATAATAATTTAAATTTAAATGAGTTTATTTACAAAACAAAAATAGAAACTATTTTAAAAAAGATATGCAACTATGAAGAAAAAGACATTAAATTAATAAAAGAAATTAAAAATGTTATTGGCGAGAAGGGCATGTGCTTATATTTAAAAGATCTAAAAGATAAGGATTTATATAATTTAATAATAAAAATAAAAGATATTGTAAAAAATAATGAGGAAAATAAAACTTCAATTTTAAAAGAATTGGGAATGGGGTTAAATGGTGAACAGGAGAAAAATTTTAAAAAAACCGTAGAAGAAAATTTTATGGAAATCTTGTTAGATATGGCATCAGACTTAAGAGAAATTGAAAACATAAAAGAATTTGAAGAAAAACAAAATAATTCATCTGAAAAAATTTTTAATTTAGATGAAAAAAATCTGTCTAAAGAAAAAAAAGTTAAAAAAGGAGTTAAAAAAGGAGTTAAAAAAGGAGTTAAAAAAGAAGATGAAGAAGACCCTATGTGGGGAAAATTAAACACAGTTGCTAAAAATATTTTAAATAAAATTTCTTCTAAAACTGGAATAATTAATTTTTTAAATGGTAATTTAGCTGATGTTTCGAAAATTAACATTAATCATGTAAAAACAAGCCCTAAACCAGATCTTGAGAAAAATTTGGCTATGTTGAATAGTAGCTATAAAATATATTGTGAAAAAGTTAAGGAAACAAAAGAAAGAATTAAAGAACAAATAAGAAAAATATATGAAATATTTAAATTAAACAATGTATTAATGGATGAAAGCATAAAAACCCAGGAGAAATTTCTAAAGCAAATTGAATGGAAAGATTTCACTAATGAGGAAGAGATTGAAGAAATTACAAAATATTTAAATGGAGCAATTAAAAATTTAAATGCAGGAGAAGTTCAAAATAGTGAAGATTATGAAAAATTTTATGAAACATTAAGAAGAATAATGCATAAGAATATGCAAAAATTTTTAAATATTGAAACTAAAATAAAATCAATAAAAGAAAATGAAGTATTAATTATTGCAGTAAAATTAAAAAATTATATGATATATATTAAAAAAGAGTTTAAAGATGTAGAAAAGCTACCAGAATATTCAAACTTAAAAGATATTTTAAACAAAGAAAAGTTAAAATAACAGGAAGATTTAAACTTAATTATGTTACTTTGTATGTTCTCTTTGCTGAGCGTAGAATTAGGAAAAAAATGTGTTTATTTCTTGTTCATTATAGTAAAGAGACTTAAAATTTATTTAATTAATATAACAACTAAGGCAGCAGGTTTTGCTGTCTTTTTTATTATATGTTTATTTAATTTGGAAAATATTGAAAATAAA
>CAMZAK010000018.1 GCA_947304245.1 uncultured Clostridia bacterium | reverse complement strand
CATCTTTCATTGCTGTAATAGTTAAACTAAAATTAGCTGAAATTAAAATTGAAGTTAACATACTCAAAATTTTCAACATTTTCCCATTTTTTCTCATTATTTTTCACTCATCCTTTCAACATATAGTTGTTATTCCTATTAAATATAGTATAAAAAATTTCTACATATTGCAATAGAATTTAAAACAAAAAAAATGAATTTTAGCCTAATTTTTGGAAAATTCTACTTTTAGAAAAATATAAATTTAATTTATTAAAATAGCGTTATAATATTTAATATGACAAGAATAATAATATTTAATTAATTTTAAAAATGAATACCCAAAATTTTTATTTAAAAAATGAGAACAAATAAGAACTCCTTTTAACATTTCAACTAAACTTTTTAAATTACGTTGTAAAGAGAAATTAGAATTATGTAGACGACGAAAATAAATAATTTCCGGGTTAAAAACAACACTGTTACACTTAGAATATATTGCATATAACCAGTAAGAATCTTCAAAAATTTTTAAATTAATAAAATTAATTTTTTTAGCTATTTCTGCTTTATAAATTTTTGTCCATAAGTAAGCATGATCGAAATATAATCCTTCTTCACTTTTCTTAAAAATCTTTGGTTTTTCAACAAATTTATGATTTCCACAAATTTTTTCATGTTTTTTCTTATTCTCACATTCATCATCACAAAAGTTACACCAACCAAAAGCAGCCATGTCTGTTTTGTTTTCAACAATTGAATTAAAACACTTCTCACAAGCATCTAAAGAATAATAATCATCATTATCTAAAAACATAATAAATTTGCCGCTAGCTATTTTCAACCCCTCATTTCTAGCACTTGAAACACCACCGTTTTCCTTATCTACAATAACTATTCTTGAATCTTTTTTTAGATATTTTAACAATATTTTTAAACTAGAGTCTGTGGATCCATCATTTACGCATATTATTTCAATTTCTTTAAGTGTTTGGTTAATAACATTGCTTAAACATTCTTTTAACCATTTAGAAGAATTAAATACTGGAATTATAACACTAATTTTTGGATTTTTAATTAAATTAGTATTTTTATAAATTTTTTTTACAGTTTTTTTAACATTCTTATTTTTCTTATTGTAATTTACAATGGTTATGTAATAAAACATTAAAAAAAATAAGATTAAACTAATTACAGTAACAATAATAATTAAAAATATTTTAAAATTCATATTTACTAAACCCTTTATTTATTTCTTAATATAATAACTCTTTTAAATATTTCCCAGTGTAAGATTTTTCATTTTCAGCTACTTCTTCTGGTGTTCCTTTTGCAATAATTTTTCCCCCATTAACTCCTCCTTCAGGGCCTAAATCTATTACATAATCTGCAGTTTTAATAACATCTAAATTGTGCTCTATTATTACCACAGTGTTTTTAAGGTCCACCAATTTTTGTATTATTAAAATTAATTTTTTAACATCATCTTTATGAAGCCCTGTTGTTGGTTCATCTAAAATGTAAATTGTTTTTCCGGTTGACTTTTTAGAAAGTTCTAGTGCAATTTTAACTCTTTGCGCCTCTCCTCCAGAAAGAGTTAAAGCAGATTGGCCCAATTTAATGTAGCTTAACCCCACGTCATATAACGCTTTTAGTTTTCTTTTAATTTTTTCATGGTTTTCAAAAAATTTTAAAGCTTCTTCCACTGTCATTTCTAAAACATCATAAATATTTTTTTCTTTATATAAAACATTTAAAGTTTCTTCGTTATACCTTTTTCCACCGCAAACTTCACAAGGAACAAATAAATCTGCTAAAAAATGCATCTCAATTTTAGTAAAACCAGCCCCCTGGCAAGCTTCGCATCTTCCCCCTTTAACGTTAAAACTAAACCTGCTGGCTTTAAAACCGTGTTGTTTTGCATAGTTAACCTCAGAAAAAAGTTGCCTAATAAAATCAAAAACTCCTGTGTATGTTGCTGGGTTAGAACGTGGAGTTTTCCCAATTGGAGTTTGGTTTATGTTAATTATTTTGTCTAACTCTTCAAAACCTTTAGCATGGCTAAATTTCCCAACTTTTTTTTTAGATGAATTAATTCTTTCTGCTAAGAATTTATAAATTATTCCGTTTAACAAAGAACTTTTTCCAGAACCAGAAACTCCTGTTATGCATGTTAAAACTTTTAATGGAATTTTAACATCAATGTTTTTTAAATTATTTTCACAACATCCAAAAAATTCTAGAAAACCATTATTAATCTCTCGTCTCTTTTTTGGTACATCTATTTTTTTAACACCTGTAATATATTGCGCTGTTAAAGAATTTTTGCAGTTTTTTAATTCTTTTGTGGGGCCGCTGTAAATTATTTTTCCTCCATGAATTCCTGCCTTGGGGCCAACGTCCACAACCCAATCTGAAGAATTAATTGTGTCTTCGTCGTGTTCAACAACAATTAAACTGTTTCCTATGTCTCGCAGTTTTTTTAAAGACTCAATTAGTTTAAAGTTGTCTCTTTGGTGAAGCCCAATTGAAGGTTCATCTAAAACATATAGCACACCAACCAAAGAAGACCCAATTTGAGCAGCAAGCCTAATTCTTTGGCTTTCTCCACCAGAAAGAGTTCTAGAAGCTCTACTTAAAGTTAAATATTCCAAGCCAACAGATTTTAAAAAATTTAACCTTGAAAAAATTTCTTTTAAAATTTCTTTAGCTATTATTCCCTGCTTTTCATTAAGTTTAACGTTTTTCAAAAATTTTATTGTTTCCGTAATGCTTAATTTAGTTATTTCACTAATGTTTTTTCCACCAAATTTAACGCTTAAAACAGTTTCATTTAGTCTTTCTCCTTTGCAGCTTGGGCAAACCGTTTCTGTCATGCATTTTTCAATTTCAGCTTTAACCCATTCACTTTTGGTTTCCTTATATCTTTTTTGTAAATTATTAATAAGCCCAGTAAAAACCATTTCATAGGTTCCTTTAATGAAATCTGTGTTTCTTTTTAAAGTAACTTTCTCTCCGTTTGTTCCATATAAAATAATATCTTTTATTTTTTCTGGTAAATCTTTATAAAGAACATCTAAAGAAAAACCATATTTTTCAGAAAGAGCATCAAAATAAAGTTTAGAAATGCCTTCTTTCTCCCCATATTTCCACCCTGGAGCTTTAATTGCACCGTCTCTAATGGACAAATTTTCATCTATTATTAAATCTTTTGAAATTTCTATTAAAACTCCTAAACCTGTGCATTTTTCACAAAACCCATAAGGGTTGTTAAAAGAAAACATTCTAGGGCTTAATTCCCCAATGGAAATGTTATGTTCCACACAAGCATGTTTTTGAGCATACATTTTTTCTTCTTCATTTTCAACGTTTAAAATTGTAACTATTCCATCTGCCAAATTCAAACACATTTGAACACTGTCTAAAATTCTAGATTTAATTGAATTTTTAACAACAACCCTGTCAACCACAATTTCAATTCTGTGCTTTTTGTTTTTGTTAAGCTCAATTTTTTCTGTTAAATTAAAAATTTCACCGTTTACCCTAATTCTTACAAAGCCTTCTTTTTTTAGTTTTTCAATTTCTTTAACAAAAGTCCCTTTTTTGCCTCTAACAATTGGAGCTAAAATTAAAATTTTAAAACCTTCAAAATCAACTAAAATATTTTTAACAATTGAGTCCACAGTTTGGCTTACAATTTCCCTACCACAAATTGGGCAATGCGGAATTCCAACTCTTGCAAATAAAAGTCTGAAATAATCATATATTTCTGTTACTGTTCCCACTGTAGACCTTGGGTTGTTTGAAGTTGTTTTTTGGTCTATTGAAATTGCAGGAGAAAGCCCTTCAATGCTCCTAACTTTTGGTTTTTTCATTTGCCCTAAAAATTGTCTTGCATATGAAGAAAGAGCTTCCATATATCTTCTCTGTCCGTCTGCAAATATTGTGTCGAATGCTAGTGAACTTTTCCCAGAGCCAGAAACCCCAGTAAAAACAACAAAACCATCTCTAGGAATTTTAACGTCCACATCTTTCAAGTTGTTTTCTCTTGCACCTTTAACAACTATAAATTCCTTTTTCAAAAAAGCCTCCACCTAAAAATTAAACTAAATATATTTTAACACAAAATAAAAATTTTAAATTTTTACATACAAAAAACCAAGCAAAATTAAAGTTTTCCGCTTAGTTTAAATTTAAATTAATTTTTATTTTTTAAAATAAGGCACTGCCAATTTTTAGAATAATATTAAATATTTTTTCTTATAAAACGAATGCATAATATTTAAAATCATATTTTTTAATTTTTTATTTTTGTTCATAAATCTCTCTTTAATGAATTAATGAAATTTTCTAAGGTAAAATTTTTTTCATCTAAAAAACAGCTTTCACTTAAACTAAATTATTATTAGAATTAATTTATTTATTTTGTTTTTACAATGAAATTAACAAAATATTATTAGCTAAAAATTTAAGCTAAATTTTCTAATTATTTCTGCTAAGAATTTTAAATTATTTCGTTTAATAAATAAATTTTTCAAGAGCTAAATTTTTTACGCATATTAAAATTTTTAAGAGAAATTTTAATATAAAATACTTTTTAAATTATTTTAAAACATAAAAATTTAAAAAACCACTACATATTGAATTTAAGAAATTTTTGCAGTTTTTTATTCTTTTGTTAACTCTTTAATTTTTTCTCTTAGCTGTATGGCATATTCAAATTCCAACATTTTAGAAGCTTTTTTCATTTTAGCTTCTAACTCTTTAATTAATTTTTCTTTTTCTTTTGAACTAATTTTTTTAGAGCTTTCTTTTTCTTTAGTTTTTTTCTTGCCAGAAATTTTAATAACATCTCTAATTTCTTTTGTTATTGTTTTAGGGACTATTCCGTTTTCTTCATTGTATTTCATCTGAATTTTTCTACGTCTTAACGTTTCTTTCATTGCTCTTTCCATTGAGCCGGTTACCTCATCGGCATACAAAATAACCTTCCCATGAACATTTCTTGCTGCTCTTCCCATTGTTTGAATTAAAGAGGTTTCAGAACGCAAAAAGCCTTCTTTGTCTGCGTCTAAAACAGCAACTAAAGAAACTTCGGGAATGTCTAACCCTTCTCTTAGTAAATTTATTCCAACTAAAACATCAAACTCACCTAGGCGCAAATCTCTTATTATTTCCATTCGCTCTAATGTGTCTATGTCTGAATGCATATATTTAACTTTAATGTTAACATTTTCTAAAAAGTCTGTTAAATCTTCCGCCATTCTTTTTGTTAATGTTGTTATTAAAACTCTTTCTTTGTTTTTTGTTCTTTCCTTAATGTTAAAAATTAAATCTTCAATTTGCCCTTTAATTGGTTTTACTTCAACTTCGGGGTCTAAAAGCCCTGTAGGCCTAATAACCTGTTCAACAATTTTTTTGCTGTGTTCTTTTTCAAAAGGACCTGGTGTTGCAGAAACAAAAATAATCTTATTTGTTTTTTCATAAAATTCTTCAAAGGTTAATGGTCTGTTGTCGTATGCAGAAGGAAGCCTAAAACCATAATCAATTAACATTTTCTTTCTTGCGTGGTCTCCTGCATGCATTCCTCTAATTTGAGAAAGCATTACATGGCTTTCATCCACAAAAATTAAATAGTCTTTAGGAAAATGGTCTAGCAAAGTGTATGGCGTTGCACCTTTTTTTCTTCTTGCAAAAATTCTAGAATAGTTTTCAATGCCTTTGCAAAAACCGGTTTCTTTTAACATTTCAATGTCATAAAGCGTTCTTTGTTTTAGCCGTTGAGCATAAAGTTCCATTTTTTGAGACTCAAAAAACTCAACTCTTTCTTTTAATTCTTCTTTAATTTCTTTAATGGACTCTTCCAAAACTTCTGGTTTAACAACATAGTGTGAAGCAGGAAAAATTGCAACATGAGAAAGTTCTTTTTTAATTTCTCCGGTTAATGCATAAATTTCACATATTCTTTCTATTTCATCTCCAAAAAATTCTAATCTTATTGCGTTCTCAGAAGAGTAAGCCGGGAAAATGTCTACTATGTCTCCCCTAACCCTAAACTTGTTTCTAGTGAAGTTTAAATCGTTTCTTTCATATTGCAATTTAACTAGTTCTTTTAGTAAATCATCTCTATTCTTATTTGTTCCAGCACGTAAACTAATAACCATTTCGCGGTAGTTTATTGGGCTTCCTAAGCTGTAAATGCAAGAAACACTAGAAACAATAATTACATCTTTTCTCTCAGAAAGAGAGCATGTTGCAGAATGCCTTAATTTGTCTATTTCATCGTTAATTGAAGAATCTTTTTCAATGTAGGTGTCTGTTGAAGGAACGTAGGACTCTGGTTGGTAGTAGTCATAATAAGAAACAAAATATTCAACAGCGTTGTTAGGGAAAAATTCTTTAAACTCACTGCAAAGTTGAGCTGCTAATGTTTTGTTATGAGCTAAAACAAGTGCGGGTTTATTGTACTTTGCAATAACATTAGCCATAGTAAAAGTTTTTCCAGAACCGGTAACTCCTAGTAATGTTTGTTCCTTATAGTTTTTTTCTAAACCTTTTAAAAGTTCATTAGTTGCTCTTTTTTGGTCTTTGGTTAAAGAATAACCAGATTTTAATTCAAATTCATTCAAAATTAAACCTCATATTTTAAATTTTAATTTTCAATATTTTAAAGTTCCATAGTCTCTCATAGAGATAGATTCCCCATTTTTTCCGAAAATAAAATGATCCATTAAAGTTATGTTTAAATGTTTTAATGCAATCTCCAACTTTTCTGTTTTAATTTTGTCTGCCATAGAAGGAATTGCCATTCCGTTTGGATGATTATGAGCTAAAACTATTCTATCTATGCTCCAGTGAATTGTAAATTTTACTAAAACCTCACAAGAAAAGTCTAATTTGTTTTTATTTCCACTAGAAATCATTTCACAAGCAACAAAATTAGCGGAATCGTCCACTCCGGCAACAAAAAGAGTTTCATTTGGCCTTCCAATGAATTTTGGTTTGAAAAAATTAATCCATTCTGCAGATGTGTTCATAACCTTAGAAGGTTTGTTTAAGTCTTCATAATATACCCTAAACAGTTGAGGAATTTGTTTTAGTAAAATTGCAGTATGAACACCAACCCCTTTTGTTTTTAATAAAACCTCGTAAGGAGCATTAACAACTCCAGCAAAAGAACCAAAAATTTTAATTAAATTATGTGCTAATTCATTAGTATCTTTTTTTGGAATTGCGTAAAACAATAAAAATTCTAAAACTTCATGTGGCTCAAAAGAATCGAATCCTGTTTTTAAAAACCTATTTTTCATTCTTTCTCTGTGCCCTGAATGTGAATTTGAGTGCAAAAAATTAATTCCCTCCATACATATAACTTTTTATTTTACTAATTATATCACACTAATATAAAAAATTACCATATTTTACCAAAAATATATTTTTGCTTTAATTTAAGCAAAAAATTAAAGTTATTGTTTTTAAAAAATTGAATTTAAACCTTCAAAAAAATTAATTAAAATTGAAAATAAGAAAAAAATTATATATAATTTAAATATACTTAAAAAAGAGGTTTAAAATTATGGAACATAAAAAATTTTCAATAGAATTTGCAAAGAGGAAACTAACGGTGGAAATTGGAAAAATTAACAATCTTTCCAATGGTTGTTGTTTTGTTTATTATGGGGACACTACCGTTATGGTTAATGTTACTATGGCAAGAAAACAAAGAGAAGACATAGATTTTTTCCCTCTTTCTGTGGATTATGAAGAAAAACTTTATGCTAGTGGCAAAATACCAGGCTCTTTTTTAAAAAGAGAAGGAAAACCAAGTGAAAATGCAATTTTAGTTGCAAGATGCATAGACAGGTCTATTCGCCCATTTTTTCCAAAAGACATGAAAAATGAAGTTTCAGTTGTTGCAACTGTGCTCTCATTAGATTTAAATAATAGCCCTGAAATTTGTGCTATGTTAGGGGTTGCAGTGGCACTCACAATTTCAAATATTCCATGGAATGGCCCTGTTGTTGGCGTTAACGTTGGAATTGTTGACGGAGAAATTGTTTTAAACCCAAATTTAAGTGAAGATGAAAAGTCTGTTTTAAACCTCACTGTTTCTGCAAATAGTGAAAAAATAGCCATGATTGAAGCAGAAGCTAATGAAGTAAGCGAAGAAAAAATGTTAGAATGCATTGAAACAGCGCACAGCGAAATAAAAAAAATAATAGATTTCATTAATGAAGAAATAAAACCACAATGTTTTAAAGAAAAATTTGAATATGGTTCAACAGCAATTTCCGAAGAAATTTTAAGTTACATTGAAGAAAATTCATTAGAAAAAATAAAAGATGCACTAAATTTAAAAGATAAAGCAGAAAGAGACTTAAAAATTCAAAACATAATTGAAGAAATGAAACTAAAATGTGAAGAAAGATTTGAAGAATTACCATTTAACTGCGTGGAAAGCACAATTAACAAATTAGAGAAAAAAGTGGTTAGAGATTGGCTTTTTAATGAAAACAAAAGAGTTGATGGAAGAAAAATGGATGAAATAAGGCCACTTTCATGTGAAGTGAATTTTTTGCCTGTTGTGCATGGTTGTGGGCTTTTTTCTAGAGGGTTAACTAAAACAATGTCTGTTGTAACTTTGGGTTCTCTTTCAGAAGAACAAAAACTAGATGGGTTAACCAGTAAAACAAGTAAAAGATATATTCATCACTACAACTTCCCTTCCTACTCTGTTGGAGAAACAAGGCCAAACAGAGCTCCAGGAAGAAGAGAAATTGGCCATGGTGCTTTAGCAGAAAAAGCCTTAAGAGCTGTAATTCCTTCTGTTGAAGAATTTCCATACACAATAAGAGTTGTTTCTGAAACTCTTTCTTCTAACGGCTCCACATCTCAAGCTTCAATTTGCAGTTCCACATTGGCTTTAATGGATGCTGGCGTTCCAATTAAAGCACCTGTAGCAGGAATTTCATGCGGATTAATAACCAATGAAGACGGGAAATTTTCTACAATGTTAGATATTCAAGGTTTAGAAGACTTTTTTGGAGACATGGACTTTAAAGTTGCGGGAACAAAAAAAGGAATAACAGCAATTCAGGTTGACGTTAAAATTGATGGGTTAAGCTTTGAAATAATAAAAGAAGTTTTTGAAAAAACAAAAAAGGCAAGAATTAACATAATAGAAAACATAATAACTCCTGTTATTGCTTCTCCGAGAGAAACTGTAAAAGAAACAGCGCCTAAAATTAAGCAAATGTTAATTCCAATAGAAAAAATTAAAGATTTAATTGGCCCTAACGGAAGAACAGTTCAAAAAATTTCTGCAGACTACAATGTTAAAATTGAAATAGAAGAAGACGGAACAACCTACATTTTAGGGAAGAATTTTAAAGATATTGAAGAAGCCATAAAAGTTATTAAAACAATTATTATAAGCCCAAAGGTTGGAGAAATTTATAGTGGAGTGGTTAGCAAAATCACACCTTTTGGGGCATTTGTTGAAATTGCACCCGGAAAAGAAGGGTTAGTTCACATTTCTAATTTAGATTTTAATAGAGTGGAGCGAATTGAAGACGTAATTAAAATTAAAGACAAAATAACGGTAAAGGTAATTGAGATAGACAATCAAGGCAGGATTAATCTTTCTAGAAAAGACGCATTAAAAGTTAAAAGATGAATTTCTTGAATTAAAATTAAATTTTTAATATTTCATAGTTTTTAGAAATGAAGGATAAACACAAACCACAAAACAGAATTTAGCTTGTTATAATTCTATGAAGCATACACAAACAACCACGGCATGATGAAAATAAAAGAAAATTTAATTAAAACTGTTGCTAGAAATGTTTTAGAAAATAAAGAAATAAAATATATTTTTTATTTTAAATTAAAAATAAAAAACAAATATAAAATTAATATTTAAAATATAATTATTAAAATATATTTTCACATATTTAAAATTTTTATGCTTTTTGTTTTTATGAATATAATAAATTCTTTATATAAAATTAGCTATTTATTTTAATTTAAATAATAAAACAATTAATAAAATTTTTTAGAGAACTTTTGTTAATTTTTGTTTAATTAATTTTTATGTTTAAATTTTCTAAATATAATTTTTAAAAATTTAACATTTTAAATTAAAAATTTTAAATTAAAAATAAAATAAAATAAAGTTTTTCTATTGACAAAAATTTCAATCTATTATAAAATGATTCTCGTGTTATGTTGAGTTTTAGCCGTTGTGGTGGAATGGCAGACACGAAGGACTTAAAATCCTTTGATGGTTAAACATCGTGCCGGTTCAAGTCCGGCCAACGGCACCAAATAAATCCGATTCAGTGTTTTCACGAATCGGGTTGAATTTTAAAAAAGTTATTATGTTGAAGGGTGAGTGTGTTAAAATGAAGTTTAAAAAAATTTTAGTTAGTTTATTGGCTGTTTTTAGTTTAACAGCGTTTTCTGTTAATGTAGCCGCAAAAAAAGAATCAAAGCCTTCTAAATCAGAGTCTTACTTTGTAAGTATCATGAAAAATTCTAAAGATGAGAAAACAAGAAAAGCAATTTCAACGGTAATATGGACAATTGGAACATTTTCAGACTACTATTCATTTAAAAAAGACCCTGCTTTAAAAAAATTTATTGAAGAAAGATTCATAAACAAAAACAGAGAATTAAAAGAATTTAATAAAAAAGATTTAGATGAATTATTTAAACTTTTAAATGCTAAATTAAAAGAAATTGAAAAAAATTATAAAAACTTTAAAAACATTGAAAAAACAAAAGAATTTAGAGAAGTTTACAATAAATGTAGAAAAAAGCTATTTAACCTTTATTATGAATCTGGAGAAAAATTAACTGAAAAACAAAAAAAAGAAATGAAAGAATTTAAAAATACAATAGGAAATTACAATTGCAAAGAATATAAAAATTTTGTAAAATCTCAGAATGATTATGTTAAGAGAACTATTAATTATTTAAAAGATACAATTTCTTACATTAAAAAGATTAGAAATAACGAAATACCAAAAGAACAACTTAATGAAATTTTAAAGGCATTTGAAAAATTAGACATCAAAAAAATATATGCAGATTTAAAAAAATAAACTTAATTAAAAATTTAAACCAGGTGGAAAATTTTGATTCTACTTGGTTTTTTGTTATTCAAATAATTTCCAGTATTATCTTAACTTAAAATCTGTAAAAATTTGGCTGTTGTTTTGTTGCATATAATTCTCTTTTCTCTTAATTTAATTTTTATTGTTTTAAAATTTATAATTTTTATAGAAAATGGAAGAAAATATAATAATTTTTCATTGAAAAAAATAGAAATTTGTTGTATAATCAAGGTTGAAGATGGTGATATTTCTAGAAAGGAAGTGTAAATTTTAATGAAAAACGGTAAAAAAAAGTTTAAATTTTTAGCTGTTTTAATTTCAGCTGTTATTTTTTCAATCAATTGTGGTTTAACTTATGCAACAGTTGAATTACCAAAACTAGGTCAAGAAGTTAATGAAAACGAAAAAAACAGGGGTGAATTTGAAGAACTAAAACCTTTAACAAAAGAAGAGTGGGAAAAAGAACAATTAAAAAAGACTAAAATATGGGAAGAAAATATTGAAATTGACAATAAAAAAGAAAATGAATTTTTAGAAAAAAACAAAGATAAATATAAAGATTTAAATGAAAAAGATCTTCAAAATCCATATTATGATTTAATAATATTTCGGAAAAATGGGGTACCTATTCTCTTATACATAGACAAAATAACAAAAGCAAAAATTGTTATTATTTTAACAGATAATTTAGAAAATTTAGCCATTAAAGAAAATTTATTAGACGAGTATTGCTTTAGAGCATTTATTCCTGATGACAGAGGTTTGGTTCATTTTGCAGAGCATTGTATTGCATGTAATATGATAGACTTTAAAGCAGGTAATGAAATATCTGCAGATTTCAACGCTAAAACTAAAAACAATTCTTTGGAAATTATTTTTAATGGAAGAAAATGTGGTAAAGATTATATTAAAAATTTATTTAAAGAATTAACACATCCTGAAATGCTAGAAGATGATGAACTTTATAAAATAGAACAAAAGAGAATTTTTAATGAACAAACTAAAATAAGAAAAGAACTTGAATTAGATGATTCTTCTAAAAAAACAGCTGAAAAATATTATAATGCTGGTGGAGACCCTGAAAAAACAAAGAAAATTACTAAAGAAGAAGTAAAAAGATTTTATGAAAACTTCATTCATCCTTCAAATTTGTTAGCTATTATATATAGAGATTTAAATATAAAAGAAATTCAGGAATATTTAGATTTTTTACATAAAGAATATTTAAGTCATTTTAATAATAAAGAAATTAAAATTCCTCAATTTAGAAGAAAAAAAGATTTTTCTTATTTAAAAGAAGAATATGTGGATGACTTAGACGGAGGAAGAATATTAGACTCATTATTAAACATAAAAGAATGTAAATATTGGGCAGAATTAATTTTGCTAGATACTTTTAATAAAGAAAATTTTAAAATTTTAGTAAAACATCCTGCATTGCTAACATCTTTTAAAAGTAAAGATGGTATATGTAAAATAGCTTTAGAATTAGAAGAATTTGTTAAAAAATTGGGCTACGAAGGCATAAAGATGGATAATCTTTTAGAAATGACTCTTTATGGAAACAAAAAAGAACTTTTTGAAGAAAAAGCACTACAAAAAGCTTACAAAGAAATTTTTGATTTCGTTGTAGAGAAAATTAAAACTTTAACAGATAAAGACCTAGAAAGAAACAATATTTCTCCTAGTCCTTATACTATGATGAGAAATGAAAAAATAGAAGATGTACAAAAATTATTCGCAAACCCGGTTGGTTATTCTAAAGGTGTTAATAATTTTGGTGACAATATAAAAATTTCTTATTATTATTTTGGGGAACCTTTTTCAAAAGATTGTTTTAAAATAACTAAAGATAATGAAATAATAGACTCAAAACAAAATTTAATAGAAGAAATTAGAGAAGACATGAAAAATTTAGATAAATTTAAAAATAAAAACCCTTACTCTATCTTGGTTCATGAACAAGGAAAGCCAATTAACAATACAGAAAATTATAAAAAAACACTATTAGAATTTAAAAAACCATTTATGTTGCCAATAGAATTCAAAAAAAATGAAAATAACCCTACTTTAAACACTTTAGCTAAAGTATTTTTAACAAAGAGTTTAATAAATAAGGTAACTACTAAAAAAATTGCCAGTCATATACCGCCTGATCCAAATTTGAATGTCACAGGAGGACCTATTGCTGTAGCTGCTGAACCTACTGAAGAATTTATGAAAAAACATTTAGATTACTACGAAAAAGGAAATTTTAAACAAGATTTAAATAATTTTAAAATCACAGAAAAAGATTTTGAAGATTTAAAAGAAGCAATAAAAAAAGATTGTTCTAATTATGAAGAAATGTTTAAATCTGATATTGAATTGTTAAAAAGAATTACAAGAGCAATAGATTATTATTTAGAGCACGGGTTAGATGAAAATGCAGATGTTTTTGATGAAAATAAAGGTGGGTTTAAAATAGACAAAAAAACAACTCGAGCTAATTTAGCTAGAATTATTTTAATTGTGCCACAAAAATTTAAAAGTTTAGAAGAAAAAATTGAATTTGACAAAGCAAAAGCAGATTTTATTAAAAAATATGGTCAAAAAGATTATGAAAAATATAAACAAATCTTAATAGATAAAGAATTTGTTAAAGAGTTAAAAGAAAAAATATTAATTCCTGCAAAGAAAGGGTTTCATTATGCCGATGAACTAAATAGAAAACTATTAGAAGAAATAGATAGTGTTAAATTTGAAGATTTTGTTGAAACTGTTAAGTCTTGCGATTTGATGGATGGAGAAAAATATGAAAAAGACCAAAAAATGCTAGATTCTTTAAGAGAACAAATTATTCAAATTATTATGTAGTTTAATTAAAATTTAAAGTTCACACAGGTTTAAATATGTGTGAACTTTTTATTGTGTTTTTTAATTTTAAATTTTATAATTAGTTAAGTATAATATTATATTTTAAAAATTAAAATAGTATATTTATTACATAAAACTAAACAAAAGGAGAATTTATATGGATAAAACATCTGCTTTAATTTTAGCAGCAGGAAAAGGAACAAGAATGAATTCTAGAACACCTAAGGTTTTATGTGAGGTTTTAGAAAAACCTATGCTTTTTTGGGTTTTAGATGCTTTAAAAAGAGCTAAAATTAAAAAACAGGCCATTGTTTTAGGAAACAAATCTGATGAAATTAAAGATTATGTTATTAAAAATTATGTTGATTATGAAAAAAGCAACATAGTTTTCTCAATACAAAATGAGCAAAAAGGCACTGCAGATGCTGTTAAAGCTGCTAACTTTTTTTTAAAAGAGAACAAAAATGAAGACATTTTAATTTGCAATGCAGATTCTCCCCTTTTAGACGAAGAAACAATTGTTAAATCTTACAATTCTCACAAAAAGGCAGATTCTTCTGTTACAATAATAACTGCAAAAGTTGAAAACCCTCAAAATTTTGGAAGAATAGTGCGTAATGAAAAGAACGAAATAATTAAAATTGTTGAAGAAAAAGATGCTTCTTTAGAAGAAAAAAAAATTAAAGAAATTAATTCAGGAATGTATTGGTTTAAAGTTAAAGATTTAATAAACACTTTAGAAAAAATTACTCCTAAAAATAAACAAAACGAGTTTTATTTAACAGATTCAATAGATGTATTAATTAAACAAAATAAAAAAGTAAACGGTTTTACACCACAAAACGAAAACATTGTTCTTGGAGTTAACACTAAAGAAGAACTTTTTAATATTAATGTAACTGCAAAAGAAGAAATAATTAAAAATTTTATTAAAAAAGGAGTAAATTTTATTTCAACAGATGGCGTTTTAATTTATCCGGATGTTGAAATTAAAAGCAATGTGAAAATTTTTCCTGGAAGTATAATTAAAGGAAAAACAAAAATAGGTGAAAACTCTGTTATTGGGCCAAACAGTTTAATTGAAAACAGCGTTATTGGAGAAAACTGCAAAATTAATTCTAGTCAGGTTTACAATAGTGAAATTGAAAATTTTACAACAATAGGCCCTTTTTGCCACATTAGGCCAAACTCTAAAATTTCTCATAATGTTAAAATTGGAGATTTTGTGGAGGTTAAAAACTCTAAAGTTGGAGCAGGGACGGCAATTTCTCATCTAACCTACGTTGGAGACAGCGACGTTGGAAAAAACGTTAATTTTGGTTGTGGCGTTGTAACAATTAATTATGATGGTGTTAAAAAAAGTAGATGTGTCATTGAAGATGGTTGCTTCATTGGCTGCAACACAAACTTGGTTGCGCCGGTAAAATTAGGAAAAAATTGTTACACAGGAGCAGGTTCCACAATAACTAAAGATGTCCCTGAAAATGCTCTTGCAATTGAAAGAACAAAACAGCAACATATTGAAAATTTTTCAAAAACAAAATTAAAAGGCAGAAAGTTAAAGGTTAAGTAATTTAAAAATATGAAATTATTAATAACAAAAAAAGGGAGATATATAAGTTAAAATTATATATCTCTCTTTTGTTTAAACTACTAATAAATTAATTTTCAATTTCTATTTTGTTAAGGTCTTCTAAATTTTTTTTATTTCTAACGCTTTTTTGTATTAAATAACTAACTAATAGTAGCAAAATCCAAATTGGAACAACGAAAACTGCTAACCTAAACTCTGGGTTTATTGCACAAAGCGCAATTATTATTGCTAAAACTGCAATGCAAAAATAATTAGCATAGGGAAACAAAATAGATTTATATTGTAATTTTGAGACCTGTTCTTTTGTTAATTTTTTTCTAAAACTAATTTGAGTTATTAAAATAATTGCCCAAATTAAAATTCCTGTAATGCAGCAGATGTTACAAATTAAGTGAAAAGCTTTTTCTGGAAAAATTTTAAAAAGCAAAACTCCAAATAACATAAAAAATGTGGAAAATAAAACAGAATAAACCGGAATACTTTTTTTATTGAGTTTACCTAAAAATTTAGGAGCTAACTTGTTTGTTTGAAGGTTTAAAGCCATTCTACTAGAACTAAAAATTCCACTATTACAAGCAGAAATTGAAGCTGTTAAAACCACAAATTGAATTATTCCAGCTGCAGATTTTAATCCAACTTTTTCAAAAGCAAGAACAAAAGGGCTTTCTTGTGGTTTTATGTTATTCCAAGGAAACAAAACCATAATAATAAATAGCGAACCAATGTAAAACAAACTCACTCTTAAAATTACTTTATTTATTGCGTTAGGAATTGTTTTTTCTGGGTCTTTTGCCTCCCCTGCTGTGAGCCCAATAGCCTCTACTCCAATGAAAGAAACAGTAACGGGCCCTAACGCCATAACAAAATTCCAAATTCCTTTAGGAAAAAAACCTCCAAAATTCCACAAATTAGAAAAACTAATGCTGGTTTCACTATTAAATAAAGACATTATAATTAAAACAGAGCCTACTCCTATTAATGCTAAAATTGTTACAACCTTAACCAAAGCAAACCAAAATTCTAGTTCTCCAAAAATTTTAACGTTAGTTAAATTAATTATGGTAATAAGTAGAAGAGAAATTAAAGCCCAAACCCAGCCGGGCACAACTTCTTTTGGAATCCAGTATTTCATATACATTCCTACTGCTGTTATTTCTGCCATTACGGCAAAAACCCATAAAAACCAATAACTCCACCCTGTTATGTAACCAAACGCAGGGCTTAAATATTTGTTAGCGTAAGCACTAAAAGAACCAGAAACAGGGTTTTCAACAGCCATTTCCCCTAAAGATCTTAATATTACGTATATTAATAAACCAATAATTCCATAATTAACTAAAACACTTGGCCCTGTTAGCTGTATTGTTTTTGCAGAATACAAAAAAAGACCTACTCCAATAGATCCTCCTATGGCGATCATTTGAATATGTCTAGATTTTAAATTTCTGCTTAATTTTTCTTCACTCATAAACATCTCCCCTTTTTTAATTTAAAGTATGCAATTCATTATACCATATTTGTCAATAAATTCATATAGTTTTTTGAAATATTTTTTATTTTTTTAAACATTTTCATAATACTTCATAATTTTGAATATTTAGCAAATTTTTTTTAAATTAAAAACATATAAATTTTTAAATTTATACATAATGGTAATAGAATATTTTAAAGATGAGCTGGACAACTTAAAATAAAATTAAACGAAAATTATTTTAATTTGACAAAAAATTAATTATAAGTTAAATTTAATTTATAAATTAACATATTTTATTAATATTAAATTAAAGGAATGTTTAAATATGAAAATTTTTGAAGAATTAAAAGAAAGAGGTTTCATAGCACAAACAACAAATGAAGAAAGCATTAAAGATTTACTAAATAACAAAAAATGTAAATTTTATATTGGGTTCGATGCAACAGCAGACAGCCTTCATGTTGGGCATTTCTTGCAATTAATTGCGATGAAACATTTACAAAACGCAGGCCATGTTCCAATTGCACTTTTAGGAACAGGAACAACCCTAATAGGAGATCCAACAGGAAGAACAGATATGCGCCAGATGCTAGAATCTGAAACAATTAATGAAAACGCTATGAAATTTAAAGAGCAGATGTCTAAATTCATAGATTTTTCTAACAATAGAGCAATTATTGTTAAAAATGGAGATTGGTTATTAGAATTAAATTATATTGAATTTTTAAGAAAAGTTGGTAGATATTTTTCAATTAATAAAATGTTAACTGCGGAATGCATAAAGTCTAGGTTAGAGCGAGGTCTTTCTTTTTTAGAGTTTAATTACATGTTAATGCAAAGTTACGACTTTTTAGAACTATTTGAAAAATATGACTGCACCTTGCAAGTGGGAGGGGACGACCAATGGAGCAACATCTTAGGTGGAGTAGACTTAATTCATAGAGTTTTAAAAAAGCAAGCACATGGAATGACATTAACTCTTCTTACAACAAAAGAAGGCAAGAAAATGGGTAAAACTCAAAAAGGAGCATTATGGTTAGACCCAAACAAGTGTTCCCCTTTTGAATTTTACCAATACTGGAGAAATGTGGATGATTCTGATGCATTAAAATGCTTAAAACTTTTAACTTTTCTGCCACTAGAGGAAATAGAGCAATATTCCAATTTAAAAGGTGAAGAAATTAACAAGGTTAAAGAGGTTTTGGCATATGAAGTAACTAAAATTGTTCATGGTGAGGAAGAGGCAAAAAAAGCAGAAAAAACTTCTAAAAACCTATTTGAAAACAGCATGTCTGAAGAGAACATGCCTAAAACTCTCCTTTCAGATGAAAATTTTAAAGATGAAAAAATTGGAATTTTAACCCTTTTAGTTCTTTGTGGTTTGTGTGAATCTAACTCTAAGGCTAGAACTTTGGTTTCTCAGGGAGGAGTAAGTTTAAACAATGAAAAAGTTACTTTAACTAACCTAGAACATAAAAAAGAAGACTTTAAAGAAGGCATTACAATTAAAAAAGGAAAGAAAATTTTTCATTTAGCAAAGTTAAAATAAATAAATATAAATTAAATTAAAAAGAATCCTTGTTATTAAATAACTGAACAAAATTTTGCTTTTTAATTATGAAAAAATATTAGAAAAGTTTAAATTAAACTCAGAATTATAGTTTCTTAATAAAAATAAAAACATTCAATTTATTTAGAAACTATATCTATAAAGGAATAAACACATAGATGACCGAAAAAGAAAGAGTAAACATAATATTAAATTTTTTAGAGAAAAAATATAAATTTGCTAAATGTTTTTTAGAATATGAAAAACCATATGAACTTTTAATTGCAGCAAGGCTTTCAGCACAATGCACAGATAAGATGGTTAACATTGTTATTAAAAAACTTTTTTTAAAATACCCCAAACTTGAAAGTTTTTTAAATGCTTCTTTTAAAGAAATTAAAGAAATAATAAACCCTTGCGGTCTTTCAAATAAAAAAACAGAAGACATATTAAACATAACAAAAATTTTATATGAAAATTTTAATTCTAAAGTTCCAAATAACGAAAAAGACCTTTTAAAATTGCCGGGAATAGGCAGAAAAACAGCAAATTTAATTTTAAGTGAACTGTTTAATATGCCTACAATTGTTGTAGATACACATGTTATTAGAATAACAAACAGGTTAAAGCTTGTTAATGAAAAAAACCCAAAAAAAATTGAAGAAAAGTTGTTAAAAATAATACCAGAAAAAGAACGTAAAAATTTTTGTCATAGAATAATTTTTTTTGGAAGAGATTTATGTTCTGCAAAAAAGCCTTTGTGTGATTTTTGTGGAATTAAAAATTTATGTAACAAATTTTAATTTAAAATTTTTTATTAACCTCATGCATAAATATTAAAATATATATTTAGCATGAGGTGAGTTTTTGAGAAGAAAACGCAGGCAACGCAGGCAAAGAAAAAAAGGAAAATTTAAAATAATTTTTATAATAGTTTTAGTGTCTTTTTTTTTAGTTTTTATGAATTTTAAGATAATGGGCACCATATATAGAAAATGTAATTTTGAAATAAGCAGATTTGCAAATAATGAAATTAATGACGCTATAACACAGGTAATTAATGAATATGGCTATGACTATGATGATTATGTATCTGTTAACACAACAAAAGAAGGAAATGTTATTGCAATATATACAAACTCAAAAAATATTACTTTAATACATAATGCGATCATGGATAAGATAAATAAAAGACTAGAAGAAATTAAAAATCATAAAATAAAAATTGCTCTAGGAACGCTAACAGGAATTGTTTGGCTTTCTTCTAGAGGTCCTCACATTCCAATTAAAATTGCTTACAATGCTTCTGCTAATTCTGAAATTTTAAGCAGTTTAAAAGAATGTGGAATAAACCAAACACTTCACAAAATCCATATTAATGTTTATATGGATATTATTGCTTTTTTTCCGTTCCATTCAGAAACGGTTAAAGCGGAATGTGACTGCATGCTTGCTGAATCTTTAATTGTAGGGCAGGTTCCACAACATTACACAAAGGTTATTTCTGGAGATTCTAATGATATTTCAAATAGTGCTTATAAATATAATGAATAATAAAATATTTATATAAATTAATAATTTATTAATATTTCCTAAAATATTTGAAAAAATATGTGAAAAACGACAAAAGTTTTAAATTTAATTGACATTTATAATAAAATGTCATAAACTTAGCAAAGTTAATTAAATAAAAAGTGAGGATTTTTAAAAATGGAGAACAATAATAATAACAATAATAGCAATTTCAATAATATGGTGAATAATATAGTTATAATAGAAAAAGAGAAAAACACAAACACTGCTAATAATATAAACAACATTGAAGAAGAAATTAACACAAGTAGTCATAATGTGAATAATAACATGATTAATAATTTCAATAGCATAACAAATAATAATATTATAACTAATAAAGCAAATAGCCTAAAAATTAATCAAGAAAATTCACACAAAGCTTTAAAGGTGCTAGGTAAAAGAATAAAAAAATATGAAAAAAATTATGAAAAACAAGAAAATAGAATTTATGAGTCTGATGAAAAAAATAAAAAAAATAAAAAAAATAAAAAGTCAAATAAAGATCTATTAAACAAAATTGAAAGTGAAGGTACTTCTTCTGAAGATAACCTAGATTATAATAAAAATGTGAAAAAAATAGAAAAAGTATATGATTTAATAAAAGCTGAATACTCACCATTAATAAGAAAAATTTTAAATTATACAGCTCTTTATAATGAAAATTCTTCAGTTAAAAGCACTGAATTTGGCAGATTAAACGTAGCACTTGATTATTTTTCTAAAATTGATGAGGTAGCATGGAAAAATGAATCTAAAAGGATTAAATCCAAAAAATTAAAAGAAGAATATTATAAAAATCTTATTGAACAAGATTGGGAATTTTATAAAGAAATTTCAACTAAAGAAACATTTGAAAAATTGCGCGATATTTATAAAAAAATTGAAATGTACATACCAAAACAAGTTAGAAACAAAGATGAAAATAAAAAATTTGAAGAAGATTTGTTTTCTGCAATGAGATTAGCATTTGTAGGATATGTTAAACTTCAACAATTAAACTTTTTTTTAAAAACAGATAAACCTTTTGATTATAATTATCATTTTCAACATATAATAGATCTTTTTAGAAAAATTTTTAAAATTGAAAAAAGTTTTAAAATTAACATGGATATGTCAAACATAAATGAGAAAGCTTTAAATGAATTGATTAATACTACAAAATTAAATTATGAAAAAAATATTGAAGAATTGGTTAAAAAGGAAAGAAATTCATCAGATGAAGAAAGAAAAAAATATTATGAAAAAAGAATTGAAAAATTAAAGAAAAATATTGAAAATATGAATTCTTTAGTTTTAGATAAGAATGAGCTTTTATTACTTGGAGTGCTGGGGTCTAGAACTGATGGAAAATTAAATTATTTAAAAGAGGTTATAAAAAATATTATAGGAATGCAAAATTCAAAAAATAAAGCATCTAAAGGAGATTTAATAGACGATATTTTGTATAGAGAATATTTAAAAAATAATATGATTAAATAATAACTAATATAAGAAAAGAATTTTAATAAAGTCTGTTTAAAATTACGGGCTTTATTATTTTTATTTTAATTCAATTTTAAAGATAAAATAGTAATTTTATTACCATTATTTACAAATATATAGTAATTACAAAATTTTACATATAAATTGACATTTAAAATAAAAATATTTAAAATTAATTATGTATGTTGAGTAAAAACAATAAATAAGTTGAAAAATTTAAATAAAATTTGTTTTTTTAACACACAAAAAAAAAGAAAAACACTTTTTGAAAATCTAAACTGCGTAAACAAAAAATATAAAAAAGAAAGAGGTTTTAAAAATGGAATATAATGTTAATAACATGATAAAAAAGCCTTTAGAAGAAATCAGTACTAGTGTTGAAGCTAGTTCTAATAATACATGTAAATTTATTAATGTTGTGAATAGTGAAACAGTGAATAAAAAAGATAAAAAAAATAAAAAAAATAAAAAAATTAAAAAAATTAAAAAAAATAAAAAAAATAAAAAAAATAAAAAATTAGCAGATTATTTTGCTTATGGTAATTTTCAGAATGATAATATTGAAATGTTTAATAAATATGAGTCCACCGAACATACATTAAAAGGCACCTTTGCGCGTGAAAATTTGGAAAATTTCTTCAAATCTCTTTATACGAAAAAATATAAAAAAGGATTAAAAGAAAAAGATCGAGATCTTGGAATAAAAATAGATTATCAGCCTAGAACACGTTTAGAATGGTATGTTTATTTATATAAAAAAGCTACTGAATTTTTATGTTATTTTGAGCGTGTATTTGAAGTACAAAACGTAGAAGAAACAAAGATTGTAAATGTGCCAAAGCAAAAAAAGATGCAATTAATTAATACTCTCAATAATGGTGGTTATGATGAAGAGACTATAAATCTTGTTAGAAGAGCGAAATATTTACAATCTCATTACTCGAAAAAAATTTTAAATGTCTTAAATTATTTATTTAAAAATTCAGAATATTTGGAAATGATTAGGAATATTGATATAGGCCGAAACGAAAAAATTGATATAGATTTTATTAGTATGGGGGAACGTAACACGGCAAAAAGAGTAATAGATTTCCTTGAATTTATCCCTGTTGAAATTGCTAAAACAATTAGTAAACGTGATAATAAAGAGAAACGTAAAAATGATTATGATGAAAAACTGATGCAAAAAACCAGTGGCATATTTGAAAAAATTTTTGGAATAAGCGATCTTAATAATTTAAAAGCAGTATCAGAAAGATATGTACAGCTTTATAATATGTATAAATATCTTAAAAGAGTTTTACCTAAAGAATTTAAAAATACCGAACAATTCGATAAATTTAAAAGTGATTTGCAAGATTTACATACATATACCGTGCATTTTATGAGATATAAAGTAATAATTAAAAATGTGGATGATAATAAAGAGTTTGCTGACCAGTTAACCCTTCTACAAGAAATTAAAAAAAATATGATTGTGGAGTAAGCGCAGTTTTTAAATATAATATAATTAAAAATAATAGAGTCTGTTTAAAATTACGGGCTCTATTATTTTATTTTAATTCCACTATTGTAACTCCATCTTCTCCTTCTCCGTAAACTCCTAGTCTTTTAGACAAAACATTAGGGTGAGAATTTAAATGTTTTGTTATGGCTTTTTTTAAAATTCCAGTTCCTTTTCCATGGATTATTCTAATTATTCCTAAATTGTTTAAAATAGCTTCGTCAATGAATTTGTCTAGAGTTAAAATTGCTTCTTGAGAGTTAAGCCCTCTTAAGTCTACTTCTGTTGAAATATTTCTATTTCTCTTACCTTTTAATTTTTTGCCTACATTAACAATCTGTTTTTGTTTTGGTTTTTCTTCTAAGAATTTTAATCTTTTAGTTTCTATTCTAGTTTTAATGTTTCCAACTAAAACTAAAATTTTTCCATTTTTGTCTTCTTCTTCCAAAACCTCTGCTTTTTTTTCTAAATCTTTAATTAAAACAAAGTCCCCTACTTTTA
>CAMZAK010000017.1 GCA_947304245.1 uncultured Clostridia bacterium | reverse complement strand
ATGCCTTATTGCTCCCGCTTGCCCAGAAACACCTCCACCATCAACATTGCAAACAATATCAAACCTTTTAGTTGTTTCTGTTAAATTTAATGGCTGCCTTACAACAACCTTTAAGGTTTCTAAGCCAAAATATTCATCTATTCCTTTATTGTTAACGGTAATCTTTCCGCTTCCGGGATATAACCTAACCCTAGCAACAGATTTTTTCCGCCTTCCAGTTCCATAATAAAAAGTTTTAGTATTATAATTCATAAGCTTTTTTTAACTTCCTCCTATAAACTTAATTCTAGTAATTCTGGTTTTTGTGCCTCATGTTCATGATTTTCATCTTTATAAACCTTAAGATGTTTTGCCATTTTAGCTCCCAATTTGTTGTGCGGTAGCATTCCCTTAATTGCTAATTCCATGGCTAATTGTGGCTTTGTTTTCATTAAATCGTTATATCTAACCTGTTTTAGGCCTCCAATCCAACCACTATGACGATATTTAACCTTTTGCTCTAACTTTCTTCCTGTTAAAACAACATCTTTACAGTTAACAACAATAACACAATCTCCACAATCCACATTAGGAGTAAAATCAACCTTGTGTTTCCCTCGAAGAATTGAAGCTGCAAACGCTGCAACCCTACCCAAAGGCTTGCCAGCTGCATCTAAAACAAACCATTTTTTCACCACATCTTTTTGCTTTAAAAATGTTGTTATGTTGTTTTTAACAACAGCATCAACCTTCCTAACACTAGGTTTTTTCTCTTTTAAATTAACAGTTTGCAAACTAGAAGTTTTTTTATTTGTTTTTTTAACCTCTTTGTTGCTAACCTTAGAAGCATCTTTAGTTTTTGCTGTTTTAGTTTCTTTTTCGGTTTTAGTTTGTGCAACCTTTTTAGCAGTTTCTTCTTTTTTAGGTTTTTCTGCCACTTTTTTAGATGCCTTTGTTGCCTCAACCTTTTTAGTTACTTTAGAGGTTACAGGTTTTTTTGTTGCTTTTGCCGTTTTTGCCGCAGTTGTTTTTTTAACAGTTGCAGTTTTTTTTGTTTTTTCTTTTTTAACATCATCCTGTTTATTTGTTTTTTCTGCCATTTTACATTTTCACTCCTAACTAAACAGTTAAAAATTAAACATTAAGTTGAATTATAACATTTCTAACATTTAGTTGTCAATTAAATTTTTTAATTTATCCTGGTGGCCAACTCATTTTTCTTTTTGCTAATATGTGAAAATGAATATGTTCAACTGTTTGTCCGCCATCTTCTCCACAATTATTAATAACTCTAAAACCTTTTTTAATGTTTAAGTCTTTAATTATTTTTTGTATAGCACTAAAAATCTTCCCAATAAGCTTAAAATCTTCTTCTTTAACTTCATTTAAACTTTTAATATGTTTTTTAGGGATAACGAGAAAATGTACCGGTGCTTGTGGCTCTACATCTTTAAAAGCTAAAACATCCTCATCTTCATAAATTTTTTCGCTTTTTATTTTATTATTAACAATATCACAAAAAACACACCCCATTAAATTTCACCTCCAATTTTACTATTTTTAATTAAATTATAATAAAATTCTCCACTTTTTTAACTTTTTCTTCTAATTCGTCTAATTTTTAACGGTTAAAGCTTTACAACTAGAATTTAAAATTTTTTCTAATTTTTCAATTCTTCTAAAATTTTAGAAAATTCTTCTTTTAACTTTTCACTACAATTAAAATTCTCCAACTTTTTTAACTTTTTCTTTGCATCTAACCAAAAATTCATTCTTACAAAGTTTAATTTTGCAGTCACTTAACTCTCTTTCTGCTTTTTTAAAGTTTAAAGCCAAATTTTTAACTTTTTCTTCTAATTCGTCTAATTTTTAACGGTTAAAGCTTTACAACTAGAATTTAAAATTTTTTCTAATTTTTCAATTCTTCTAAAATTTTAGAAAATTCTTCTTTTAACTTTTCACTACAATTAAAATTCTCCAACCCTGCCATTGCAAAGTCTTTTTTTCCACCTCCTTTTTTGTTTACAACTTCTGCCAGCCTTTTAACAATAAAGTCTGCTTCTGCTCCACACTTAACTGCTTCATTTGAAGATATAACCAAAAAACTAAACCTTTTTTCAATTTCTGCAAAAATTAACACAACAATTCTTTCTTTAATGTTTTTAACAAAATCGGCAAAAATTCTAAATTCTTTATTGTTTAAATCTTTCTCTTTAAAAATAACAGCATAAAATTCTCCAACTTTTTTAACTTTTTCTTTGCATCTAACCAAAAATTCATTTTTACAAAGTTTAATTTTGCAGTCGCTTAAATCTCTTTCTGCTTTTTTAAAGTTTAAAGCCAAATTTTTAACTTTTTCTTCTAATTCATCGTAATTTTTAACAGCTAAAGCTTTACAACCAGAATTTAAAATTTTTTCTAATTTTTCAGCATACTTTAAAACTTCAAACCCCGTTATTGCTTCAATTCTTCTAACTCCAGCAGCAACAGAAGTTTCAGACATAATTTTAAAAGCACCAATCTCCCTAGTGTTTTTAACATGTGTTCCTCCACAAAGCTCTTTAGAAAATTTTAAAACTTCAACAACTCTAACAACACTGCCATACTTCTCGTTAAATAATGCAATTGCTCCTTCTTCTTGCGCTTTTTTAAGTTCCATTTCTCTTACAACAACAGGAACACCTTTTAAAATAATGTAATTAATAACATCACTAATATTTTTTAATTCTTCTTCACTAAGTGGTTTGGAATGCGTAAAATCAAACCTAATACGCTTTTCATCAATAAGCTGCCCTGCCTGGCGTAAATGATCTCCCAACTCCAAAATTAAAGCTTTTTGCAAAATATGCGCTGCGGTGTGATTTTTAGAAATTTTTCCTCTTTTAATTTCATCAACCTTAACGGTTAAAACTTCCCCAACCTTTAAGTGTTTTGGTTTTTCAAAAAATTTAACCCTATGAACATATTGCCCTGATTCTAACTTTTCACAATTAACAATAACTCCAATACATTTTTCAGTTCCTTTTAAAAATATCTCTCCCGAATCTGCAATCTGCCCACCTCCCACAGCATAAATAGGAGTTTTGTTGAAAATTAAAGCAACTTCATTTTCACCTATGTCTTCAAAATAATCTTCCACTACCGCTAAAATTTCAACTTCGCATTCTAAAACATCATAGCCAACAAATTCTGTTGCTGGCAGTTTAAAATAAGAGCTAAATTTTTCTTTCCAAGCGTTGTTTTTAAAACTTGTGGTCTTTTTAGCTTTTTCTTTTTGCTGTTGCATTAGCTTTGAAAAGCCTTCTTCATCCACATAAAACCCATTTTCAACCGCCATATCTTTTAAAACTTCAAAAGGGAGCCCAAAAGTATCGCAAAGCTTAAATGCTTCGTCAGCAGGAACCTTTAAGTTTCCTCCAGCTTTAAAATTATCTTCAAAACCTAAAATTTTAACCGTTTTTTTAATTAAACCCTCATCTCTTTTTTTTAATAATAAATCTTCAAAATATTGAAAAATTTCTTTAATTAATTCTGAATATTTTTCAATAAAAAGATTAAAATCTTCTTCTCTTAAAGTTTCAAAATTTTTAAATTCATCAACCAATGCAAAAAGTAGCTTAATGGAACTAACTTCTTTTTCAAAACATATTAAATTTTTAATTTCACTTATTTTAACAAAATCTTTTTCAATTTCACTAAAAATTAATTTTTTAACATTAAAACCATCAAAATTAGAATTTTTAATATGCTGCTGCAATTCATTAAAAAAAATTTCAACACCATCTCTAAAACGCTTAAAACAATTTTTTAAATCGTTAAAATAGTCTTCAATTTCTTCATATTTTTTTGTGCTCTCTCTTTTTAATTTTTCAAATAACTTTAAAGCCTTAGCCTCGCTATTTTTTAAAATGTTTTCAAAAGCTTCTTCTTCGTTTCTAATAATGTTTTTAATATATTTCAAATTATTAGTAACAGCATAATTTTCCTGTGCAACCAGCTCCACCAACTCTTTTAAAAAAGCAGATTTTATGTTTAATTTTACTCCACTAACATGTGCCCTTCTAATTAGTTTTCTTAAAACATATCCTCTTTCTTCATTGGAGGGCAAAACCCCATCAGCAATTAAAAAAACAATGCTTCTTATGTGGTCTGTTATAATTCTAATTAAAACATCTTTTTCGTAATCTTTACCATATTCACAATCTGCTAAAAAACAAACCTTTTCTAAAATTTTTCTTATGGTGTCCACTTCAAAAATGTTGTTAACATTTTGCATTATTGTTGCTAAACGCTCAAGCCCCATTCCTGTGTCTATGTTTTTTTGCTTTAACTCCACATAGCTCCCGTCTTCTTTTTTTTCATACTGTGAAAAAACAAGGTTCCAAAATTCAATGAACCTATCGCAGTCACAACCAGGAGCACAGCTCTTTTTCCCACAGCCATATTTTTCTCCGCGGTCGTAATATATTTCCGAACATGGCCCGCATGGCCCAACTCCAATTTCCCAAAAATTGTCTTCTTTGCCGAGTGTTACAATATGAGAATTTAAAACCTTAACCTCATCCTCCCAAATTTTAAAGGTTTCAAAATCTTTTTCATAAACGGTAACATATAACTTCTTTTTAGGAATTTTTAAAACTTTTGTTACAAATTCCCATGCCCAAAAAATTGCTTCTTTTTTAAAATAATCTCCAAAAGAAAAATTACCGAGCATTTCAAAAAATGTTCCGTGTCTGTCTGTTTTGCCAACTCTTTCTATGTCTGCTGTTCTAATGCATCTTTGCGCTGTAACAACTCTTTTGCTTGGAGGTGTTTCAAAATTTAAAAACCATTTCTTCATAGGAGCCATTCCAGAATTAATGAAAAGCAGGCTAAAGTCTTCTTCAGGAACTAAAGAAAAACTTTTTAAATTTTTATGCCCTTTGTTAACAAAAAAATTTAAAAAAACCTCTTTTAATTCGTTAAGCCCCATCCAATTCATTATTAAACTTTCCCCCTAAAATTAAAAATAATAGCAACACACAAAAAAAGTGCATTGCCAACAATTTTTAAAATTATTGCTTATCTGCTATGTAGTTTGTTATGTCTTCTACGGTTTTTAATTTTTCAATATCTGTGTTGGGGACTTTAACATTAAATTCTTCTTCCAAAACCTGCACAACATCCACAACATCTAAAGAATCGGCTCCTAAATCTGTCATTATTTCAGAATCTTTTTTAACCTTTTCCTTTTCAACACCTAGCTGTTCCACTAAAACATCCACAACCTTGCTAAAAATTTCTTCCTTTTCCATAAAAAACCTCCAAATTTAAACTAACATTTAATTTTACTAAACAAACATTAAAATTATTCTCCAAAAATTCCAATTTTCCTAAATTTATTATATCTGCTTTCAAGTAGCATTGCAACATTTTTTTGTAAATTTCTCTTTAGTGCTCCAATTAAATAGTCCACCACATTTTCACACATTAAAACATGGTCTTTGTCTGCCCCTTTTGCCGGCTCTTTAATTATGAAATCTGCAACTTTAAAGTTTAGCATGTCTTTTGCAGTAACCTTCATTGTGTTTGCTGCTTCTTCTTCTTTTTTTGGGTCTTTCCAAAGAATGCTTGCTGCCCCTCTCGGAGAAATTACAGAATAAACAGCGTTTTCAAACATAGCGAGTTCATCGCAAACACCAAGGCCTAGCGCTCCTCCGCTTCCTCCTTCTCCGGTTATTATTGAAATTATTGGTGTTTTTAAATTCATAAATTCCATAATGTTTTTTGCAATGGCTTGCCCTTGTCCTCTTTTTTCGGCGTCAACTCCACAAAAAGCTCCTGTTATGTCTATGAAACAAATAATTGGCCTTTTAAACTTTTCTGCTTGTTTAGAAAGCCTTAATGCTTTGCGGTAACCTTCAGGGTGCGCCATGGAAAAATTAAAAAGCTTGTTTTCTTCTAGGTTTTTGCCTTTTAAATTTGCAATAACAGTAACGGGAAGCTTTTGAAAACTAGCAATTCCTGCTGTAATTGCTTTGTCTTCCCCAAAATAGCCATCTCCCTGAAATTCATAATAATTTTCAAAAACGCCATTTATTAAGTCATATGCATTAGGTCTTTTAGGGTTGTGCACAATTTTTAACCTTTCCCATGCGGTTAGCTCTTTTTCCATTTTTCTATTTCTCCTTGTTTGTGAAAAATTAAAAGCTGGTTTAAAACATGCCTTAAATTTTTTCTGTTAACAATCATGTCTACAAAGCCATGTTCCTGCAAAAACTCTGCAGACTGAAATTCATCTGGCAGTCTTTTTAAAATTGTGCTTTCAATTACTCTTCTTCCTGCAAACCCCACCAAAACCTTAGGTTCTGCTAATGTGACGTCTGCTAAAGATGCAAAAGACGCTGTAACTCCTCCTGTTGTTGGGTCTGTTAACACGGCACAGTAAAAAAGCCCCTCTTTAGAATGTTTAGAAACAGCAGCAGAAGTTTTAACCATCTGCATTAGAGAAAAAATCCCTTCCTGCATTCTAGCACCACCACTTGCCGTAAACAAAATAACCGGCAATTTTTTTTCTGTTGCTCTTTCAAATGCTCTTACTATTTTTTCTCCAACAACAGAACCCATAGAGCCCATCATAAAAAAAGAATCCATTATTCCAATAACTGTTTTTTCTCCTCTAATTGTGCACTCTCCTGTTATTATTGCTTCTTTTAACTTTGTTGAATTTTGAAACTTTTTAATTTTTTCTTCATATCCCGGGAAATCTATTGGGTTTTTGGTTGTTAGATTTTCATCATATTCTTCAAAGCTGCCTTCGTCTGCCGTCATTTTAAGCCTTTTTAAAGCTCCAATTCTTGCATGATAGTTGCATTTTGTGCACACATTCCCTGCAGCCTCAAATTCTTCCATGAAAATTGAAGTTTGGCAGCGAGAGCACTTAAACAGCAAATTATGCGGAATGTTTGCTTTTTTCCCAACTGCTCCTTTTTTATTATTATTTTCAATTCTTCTCTTAACAACCTTAAAAAGATCTTTCATCTTCCCCTCCACATTAAACGCTCTAACATTTTTAAAAGTTTATGTTTCTTAAAATTTAATTATTAAATCATTAAAACACTTTTAATTTTAAGGTTACACTTTTTGCCATCTTAATAACCCACATTCTCATTTAAAAAGTCTTCGTTTCTTAAAATTTTAAGCTGAAAGTTTATGTTCTTTTATTCTATTCCAAAAACTTGAATTCTCTTAAAAACTCTCCATTTTAGCAATAGTTTATAACATCTTTTCATTTTAACAACTTTACTTGTTTTAAGCAACTTAAAAAAATTAATAGCCCAATCTTTCTAAAAAGCCTATGTCCACATTCCCATTTAAAAAGTCTTTGTTTCTTAAAATTTTAAGCTGAAAGTCTATGTTTGTGTTTATTCCGGAAACTATGAATTCTGCCAAAGAACTCTCCATTTTAGCAATGGCCTCTTTTCTTGTTGCGTCATAAACCATAACCTTTGCAATCATATTATCATAATAAGGCAAAACAGAGTAGCCAGAGTAAATTGCATGGTCCACCCTAACACCGTTGCCTGTTGGAATGTAAACATCTCTTATTACTCCAGGAGAAGGCAAAAAGTTTTTTTCTGGAATTTCAGCGTTAATTCTGCACTCAATGCTATGCCCTTTAAAGTTTAAATCTTTCTGCTTTGTTTTTAATTTTTCTCCACTCGCAATTCTAATTTGAGATTTTACAATGTCTATTCCACTAACCAATTCTGTTATTCCGTGTTCAACCTGAACTCTAGTGTTAACCTCCATAAAATAAAAATTTTTCTTTTCATCTAATAAAAATTCCACCGTGCCTGCACCGTAATAACCACAAGCTCTTGCAATTTTCACTGCTGCAGTTCCCAATTTTCTTCTTAAATTTTCATCAACAGCAGGACTTGGGGTTTCTTCAATTAGTTTTTGGTTTCTCCTTTGAACAGAACAATCTCTTTCCCCTAAATGCAAAACATTTAAAAATTCATCTCCTAAAATTTGCACTTCAACATGCCTTGGGTTTTTAATGTATTTTTCAATGTAAATTTCATCGTCTCCAAAATAAGCCCCTGCTTCAGACTGGGCTAAAGAAAAGGCCGAGTCTAATTCTTCTTTGTTGTTTACAATTCTAATTCCTTTGCCTCCTCCTCCAGCCTTTGCTTTAATTATTACAGGAAACCCAATTTCAGATGCAACCTTTTTTGCTTCTTTTTTGGTTTTAATAGCCCCTTCAGAGCCCAAAACAACAGGCACTCCAATTTGTTTAACAAGCTGTTTTGCTTTTATTTTGTCCCCTAAAAACTTAATTGCTTTAACGCTAGGGCCAATAAATTTTAACCCGCAAAGTTCACTCATTTTAGCAAACTTAGAGTTTTCCGCCAAAAACCCACATCCCGGATGAATAGCTTCTGCTTTTGTGAGTTCACATGCTGCCAAAATAGATTTTATGTTTAAATAGCTTTCTTTAGGCTCTTTTGGCCCAATGCAAACAGCCTCATCTGCCAACTGCACATGTAAAGATTCTCTGTCTTCTTTAGAATAAACCGCAACAGTTGCAATTCCAAGTTCCCTGCAAGCATGAATTACTCTAACAGCTATTTCTCCTCTGTTTGCAATTAAAATTTTACTAAACAAAACATTTTCCCTCACATTTATTTAATCTTTAAGCGCAAAAGTTAATTCTGCTGAAACTGCTAGCTCATCTTTAACAAAAGCTTGCCCTTTGCCTATTCCAACACTACCAAAATTTTTAACTATCTTTAATTTTAAAATTACCTCGTCTCCAGGCAAGATCTGCTTTTTAAACCGTGCTTTTTTAATTCCTCCAAACAATGCAATCTTGCCCTCGTTTTCCTTTAAAGAAAGAATACAAATTGCTCCCGCTTGCGCCAACATTTCTAGTGCCAAAACTCCAGGGCAAACAGCAAAATTAGGAAAATGCCCCTTAACCCAAAATTCATCTTCTCCAACTATTTTTTTTGCAACAACATCTTTTCCTTCGTTTAAACTAACAATCTCATCTAAAAACAAAAAAGGTTCTCTATGTGGAATTATTTTTTTTATTTTTTCTATTCCAAATCCACCACTCATTTAACCCCTCCAAACAATGCAATCTTGCCTTCGTTTTCTTAAATAAAGAATGTAAATTGCTCCCGCTTGCGCCAACATTTCTAGTGCCAAAACTCCAGGGCAAACAGCAAAATTAGGAAAATGCCCCTTAACCCAAAATTCATCTTCTCCAACTATTTTTTTTGCAACAACATCTTTTCCTTCGTTTAAACTAACAATCTCATCTAAAAACAAAAAAGGTTCTCTATGTGGAATTATTTTTTTTATTTTTTCTATTCCAAATCCACCACTCATTTAACCCCTCCAAACAATGCAATCTTGCCTTCGTTTTCTTAAATAAAGAATGTAAATTGCTCCCGCTTGCGCCAACATTTCTAGTGCCAAAACTCCAGGGCAAACAGCAAAATTAGGAAAATGCCCCTTAACCCAAAACTCATCTTCTCCAACTCTTTTTTTAACAACATCTTTTCCTTCGTTTAAGCTAACAACCTCATCCAAAAACAAAAAAGATTCTCTATGCGGAATTATTTTCATTATACATTAATTTTTTAATTCTTTTCAAGATTAATTAACTCTTTTAATTTTGTTTTTATTCTAAAATCATAATTGGCTGTTCATATTCCACACCTTCTCCAGAACTCACCAAAATTTCTTTAACAACACCATCAAATTCACTCTTAATTTCATTCATCAACTTCATAGACTCTATTATGAAAAGAACATCTCCTTTTTTTACGCGGTCCCCTACTTTAACAAAATCTGGCTTATCTGGCGATGGTTTAATGTAAAAAGTCCCCACAATTGGCGAAGTAACAACCTTCCCCACCATTTCTTCTTCTTCTTGTTCTGTTTGAACTATCTCTTCTTTTTTTAAGCTAGGCATATTAGCAAAACCAGAAGCAAAAACAGGCTGTTTTAAGTCCACCAAAACATTAAAGTCTTTGCAGGAAACGCTCAATTTTGCAACATCTTTTTTCTTTGCTAAATCTATTAGCTTTTCAACAAAACTTAAGCTAAATTCAAATTCCTCCACTTTTTACCTCACCTTCTTTTAAACATAGCTCCTAAAACGTCCTAACTTTATTCTGCCAAACAAGCCCTATTTCTCTTTTTTAATTCACTCTATATTTTAACATAAACCTTCTCATCATTTCAATTATTTAAACCTGCGCCTTTTACATATTAATCTTCATATTTTTTAAAACACAAAACCGCATTATGCCCACCAAAGCCAAACGAAGAAGAAATTGCATATTTTAAATCTTTTTTAACAAAAACATTTGGGGTGTAAAACAAATCGCATTCTGGGTCTTTTTCATCTAGCCCAATTGTTGGAAAAGAAATTCCCTCTTTTAAACTCAAAATTGTTGCAATGGCTTCTGCAGCGCCTGCCGCTCCTAACATGTGCCCCGTCATAGACTTTGTGGAAGAAATTAAAAGATCTTTAGCTTTTTCTTTAAAAACCAACTTTAAAGCTTTGGTTTCCACAGCGTCGTTAATTTTAGTTGAAGTTCCGTGAGCATTAACATGGTTAACACTAGAACTAGAAATTTCAGCGTCTTTTAAAGCGTTCATTATGGCCTGTGCTTGTGGTTTTGCTTCTAAGTCTGGCTTTGTAATGTGAAAAGAATCACAGGTTGTGCCGTAGCCCACAATTTCTCCATAAATCTTTGCACCTCTTTTTTTTGCTAAAGAAAGCTCTTCTAAAAGAATTGCTCCAGCTCCTTCCCCCATAACAAACCCGCTACGGTTTAAATTAAACGGAATAGAAGCTTTGTTTGGGTCTTTAACCGTTGTTAGAGCACGCATATTGTTAAACCCTGCTAAGGTGAATTCACTAATTCCTGCTTCTGCGCCACCTGTTAAACACGCTTTTAAATAGCCATCTCTAATTTTCCTAAAAGCTTCCCCAATTGCATGAGTTGAAGAAGAGCAGGCGGTTGAAATGCTAAAATTCTCTCCTTTAAAGCCGGTATTAATGGAAATTAAGCCCGCCGCCATGTTTGTGATCATCATAGGAATTAAAAAAACAGAAACAGAATCTGGCCCTTTTTTTAGTAGCTTTTCATGTTCTTTTTCAATTGTTTGCATACCTCCAATTCCGCTACTAAAAATAACTCCAACATCATAAGAATTATAGTAATTTAATAGATTTTTATTCTCTTCGTTGTTTAAAGCGTCTTTAGTTGCCGCAACAGCAAACTGGCAAAACCTGTCCATTTTTCTTAGTTCTTTTTTTTCAAAGTAGTCTTCAGGGTTAAATTCGTAGTCGTAAGCCGCAACTTTAACGTTCATGTTTTCAACATCTATAAATTCTATTGGCCTTATTCCGTTTTTTCCATTTTTTAAACTAGAAAAAAATTCATTAAGCGTATTCCCAATACAGCTTTTAATTCCAATTCCTGTTACAACAACTCTTCTTTTCATTTTTAAACCTCTCTTAAAATTTTAAATTAAAAGTAGCCCGTCCACAACAAAAATTTGTCCTGTTATGTAGCTTGCGTCTTCACTGCAAAGAAAGCTCACAACACCAGCAACCTCTTCTGCTTTACCAAACCTTTTTAAAACAATGCTTTCTTTAACTTTTTCTTTAAAGCCTTCATCAATTTTTTCTGTCATCTCTGTTGTAATAAAGCCAGGCGCCACTGCGTTAACTAAAACGTTTCTTCTTCCTAGCTCTTTTGCTGCTGCTTTGGTCATTCCAATTACTCCTGCTTTTGTTGCACAATAGTTAAATTGCCCAACATTGCCTTTTAACCCCACAACAGAAGAAATGTTAACTATTCTGCCACTTTTTTGCCTTGCCATTATTGCGCTTGCAAGCTTTGTTGTGTTAAAAACTCCTTTAAAATTAACATTAGAAACAGCTTCAAAATCTTCGGGCTCCATTCTGGCAAGTAATGTGTCTTTAGTTATTCCGGCATTGTTAATTAAACAATCTACCCTGCCAAATTTTTCTTTAGTGAACCTAAACATTTCTTCACATTCCTCATATTTTGAAACATCGCAAGCAAAAACTTCAGCCCTAACTCCTTCTTCTTCACAAATTTTTTGCAAAACTTTACCATATTCATTTAAACTTTTTTCACTACTGCAGTTAATTAAAACATTAAACCCATCTTTAGCTAGCCTTTTTGCAATTGCTGCTCCAATTCCTCTGGATGCCCCTGTTATTAATGCTGTTTTTTTAAACTCCATTGCTTTCTCCTAATTTAAATAAATTAAAAATTTTAATATGTTTTAAAAACAAACTTTAAATTTTCATCTTAAATTAAAATTAATTTTTTTAAACTTCATTGCTTTCTCCTAATTTAAATAAATTAAAATGTAAAAACTGTTGCTCCATAAATCATGCCTGCTCCGAAGCCTACTAGTCCAATTTTTTGGTTTTCTTTAATTTTTCCTTCTTTTAAAATTTGTGCCAAACAAACCGGAATGCAAGCAGAAGAAATATTTCCTGTTTTTTCTATATTAACATAAACCTTCTCTTTTTGCACTCCTAATTTTTTAATTGCAGTTTCAATAATTCTAATGTTAGCCTGATGAGGTATTATTAAATCTAGCTCATTAGGAGAAATTTTTGCCTTCTCGCAGGCTTTTTTTAAAGAACTAGCCATAATTTTAACAGCTAAAGAGTAAACAACTGGGCCGTCCATGAACATAAACCTTCCCGTTTCGTTAGGAAAAACCTTAGAGTTTTTTAAAGCTTCTTCTTTTTCTGTGAAACAGTTATTTGGAGCAAACAAATGAGCATAAATTAACTCTGCCTGCGTACCGTCCACTCCTAAATGTGAATATGCTTTGTTTTCTCCTTTTTCAACAACAACAGCCCCGGCCCCATCGCCAAAAAGAACACATGTGCTTCTGTCTTTGTAGTTTACTGTTTTTGTCATGTTTTCAGCTGAAACAATTAAAACCGTATTAATGCCATCTCCAAAATCTATATATCTTTGCGCCATATCTAAAGCATAAACAAAGCCCGCACAAGCACAGGAAATGTCTATTCCTATTGCGTTTTCAGCGCCCAACTTGCCCTGAATTACATTAGACATTGAAGGAAAGTAAAAGTCTGCTGTAACCGTGGTTACAATTATGAGGTCTAACTGCTGCGCTGTAACATTAGCATTTTTCAAAGCCTGTTTTGCCGCTTTTAAACCCATGCTAAAGGTGAATTCTCCTTGAGAAATATGCCTTTGTTTTATGCCAGTTCTTTTTAAAATCCATTCATTTGAAGTGTCCACAATTTTTTCAAAATCTTCGTTTGTTGCAATTTTTTCTGGTAGATATGCTCCTGCCCCTTTAATTTTAATTCCCAATTGTTTTTTCCTCCACATTAAACCTAAATAGTTTACTAATAATTTTATATGTTAATTTTAAATATTTTAAAACTTATGATATGTATGCATTAATTATAATAAAATTTTTCAAAACCATAATAATTTTACAAAAAAATTTTGTCAATTGTTTTTACATAAAATTTGTTTTTTGTTTCCTGGGAGAGTTGCCAAAAGGTTGGCATGGGGCAAGATTTAGCCTTAAACTTTAAAAAAGCACAAAAATTAAAAACTTCAAAATTTATATTTTACTTGTTGATTTTGAAAACATTAAATTTTATAATAACTAAAATAAATGTTTTTTATTACTTTTACATAAAATTTAGTTTGAATTTGGAGTGAGCTTATGAATGGAATTTGTTTTTTGTTTCCTGGCCAGGGTAGCCAAAAGGTTGGCATGGGGCAAGATTTAGCCTTAAACTTTAAAAAAACAAAAGATGTTTTTGAAACTGCAAGTGAAATTTTTAATTTTAACCTTTTAAAAAAATGCACAGAGGCTTCTCAAGAAGAATTAAACAACCCCAAAATTTCTAATGCTGCAATAGTTGCAACAAGCATTGCTGCTTTTGAAATTGTTAAAGAAAACGGAATTTTTCCAGAATTTTTAGCAGGGCATTCTTTAGGGCAATATTCTTCATTGTATGCCGCCGAAGTTTTAAGCTTAGAAGAAACCTTTAAAATTGTTAAATTAAGAGTTGAAGCTTTTGAAAACACAAAACAAGAAAAAGAATGCGGAATGTGCGCCATAATTAACGCTCCTTTAGAGGAAATTGAAAAGGCATGCAAAAACGCTTCTTCCTACGTCGTTTGCGCAAACCACAACACCCCAACTCAAACGGTTATTTCAGGAGAACTAAGCGCAATAAAAGAAGTTTGTGAAAAATTACAACAAATTGCAAAAAGGTGCGTTATTTTAAATGTTCCCCATGCTTTTCACTCGGAGTTAATGTTAAACGCTGCATTGGTTTTTAAAAAAAGCATAGAAACTTTTAATTTCAAGAAACCAAAAACCAAAATTTTTAGCAACATCACAGCAAAAATAATAGAAAAAACAGAAAATTTTAAAGAGCTTTTAGTAAAGCACATAACATCTCCAGTTTTATTTAAACAAACCCTACAAAATTTAAACCAAGAAAACGTTTCAACATTTTTAGAATTAGGGCAAGGAACAACACTTTCTAGTTTTGTTAACAAAACATTGGAAAACAAAAATGTTTTAAATGTTTCTAATAAAGAATCTTTAACCAAAACGCTAAACTTTTTTTCTAGGGTTAGCAATAATGAATGAAAAAACCTTTGGCCTTTTGGGTTTTCCTCTTTCTCACAGCTTTTCTGCTTTAATTTACAATATTATTTTTAAACTTTATAATAAAAATTATAAATATCTTCTACTAGAAACTCCTCCAGAAAAAATTAATATTTTCATTAAAAGCCACCCAAATCTTGACGGTTTTAACGTTACAATGCCATACAAAAACTACATGTTTTCTTTAATTAATAATGCAGATGAAACCTCTTCTTTTTTTAAAACAACAAACACGGTTTTAAAACAGGAAGGTTCCTATAAGTGTTACAACACAGATTATTTTGGATTCCTTCAAAGTTTAAAATTTTTTAATGTTAATTTTAAAGGAAACATTTTGCTTTTAGGCCTCGGCGGCGCGGGAAAAATTGTGGCAGCAGAGGCAATTTTAAAAAAAGCTAACCTAACCGTTGCAATAAGAAGAGCTTCATTTAAAAAAGCAACTAAAACTTTAAACAGCTTGTTTTCTGAAAATTTTAATGAAAATGTTAAAATTGTAGATTTACAAAACATCCCAAAAGAAAAATATGGCATAATAGTTAACGCAACTCCAATTGGAATGAGCCCAAACACTAAAGAAACTTTACTAAACGAATTTTTTGGATGCGAAACCGCAATAGACCTAATCTATAACCCCAAAGAAACACTATTTTTAAAAAAAGCTAAAAAAGATGGTGCCAAAACAATAAATGGGTTTATGATGCTAATTTTTCAGGCCATTAAAGCATTTGAAATTTTCACAAATTCTAGTTTTAAAGAAACAGAAACTTTAAAGTTAGCTTTAAAAATTAAGGAAAAGCTAAAAAGAAATTGAAAAATTAACCAATTTAAAAATTCACACAATATTTTTAAAAATTGGCGAACATTTTTTTAGGGAACAGGAAACAAAAATTTTAAAAAAACTAAAAAAAGAAAAAAACCTAATTGTTGCAACAGGTGGCGGGTTTTTTTTACGCAACAAAAACATAAAGATTGCTAGAAATTAAGGAAAAGTTAAAATGTTAAATAAAATTTTTCTAACAGGTTTTATGGCAGCTGGAAAATCCACCATTGCTAAAACTTTAAGCAGCTACTTAAATTTTAAACTAGTGGACACAGACAAAGAAATTGAAAATTTAACAAATTTAAAAATTCACACAATATTTTTAAAAATTGGTGAACATTTTTTTAGAGAACAAGAAACAAAAATTTTAAAAAAATTAAAAAAAGAAAAAAGCCTAATTGTTGCAACAGGTGGCGGGTTTTTTTTACGCAACAAAAACATAAAGATTGCTAAAAAACTAGGAACAATAGTTTTTTTAAAAGCAGATTTAAAAACATGCCTAAAAAGAAGCATCAACAAAAAAAGACCTCTCCTTGAAAACAAATCCCAAGAAGAGTTAGAAATTCTTTTTAAAGAAAGAGAAAAAAGATATTTAAAATTTGCAGATTTTGTTGTTTTAAACAACGAAACTCCAGAAGTTTGCGTTAAAAACATATTAAAATTAATTAATAAATAAATTTCATTTGCGCTTTGGTTTAAAAATTAAAGCAATAATTAGCCCAAAAACTATGGTTACACTAATCCCCACCGCGCAAGCAGAAAAGCCTCCTTTAAAAATTCCTAAAAACCCTTCTTTTTTAACAGCTTCTTTAACCCCTTCACTTAAAAGGTTCCCAAAGCCAGTTAGAGGCACCGCTGCTCCTGCTCCGCAAAATTTTAAAAGAGGCCTATAAACCCCAACTGCTCCTAGAATTACACCCGCAACAACAAAACCAACTAAAATTTTAGCAGGCGGAAAAGAAGTTTTATTTAAAATAATCTGCCCTATTAAACAAATTAAGCCTCCAACAACAAAAGCCTTAATTAAAGAAACCAAAAACTCCATTTAAACTTCCCCTTTCAAATGAACAAGATGAGCAACAGCCGGAATAGACTCTCCTTGTTGGTTTGATGTGGTGGACATTAAAGCTCCTGTTGCAATAAATAAAACATTTTTTAGTTCTCCAAAATGCATTTTCTTTAAAATGTGAGAACACAAAACACTAGCAGAACAACCAGGCCCAGATGCACCAGAATGAACATCTTGCTCTTTTAAGTCAAACAGCATTAAACCGCAATCATTATGCTTTTCTTTTAAATTAAAACCTTCCTCCTGCATAATTTTGTTTAAAGCTTTGCTACCAACCTCTCCTAGGTCTCCTGTTAAAATTAAATCGAAGTCTTTTGGGGTTGTGCTTGTTTCTTTAAAAAATCTTAAAATTGTGTCTGCTGCTGCAGGTGCCATTGCTGCTCCCATGTTGTTTATGTCTTTAACTCCAAAATCTATTATTTTTCCAACACAACCAGCCTTAACAAAAATTTTAGTTTTTTCTCCTTCTTCTAAAACAACTGCTCCTGCTGCCGTTGCTGTCCATTGAGATGTTAGCGCTCTTTGCCCGCCATATTCTAAAGGAAAACGAAACTGCCTTTCTGCTGCGCAAAAATGTGAAGAAGTAACAGAAACAGTTTTTTTAACATGAGAAGATTCTAAAAAAATGGCAGCAACTAAAATGGATTCCGCCATTGTGGAACACGCCCCATAAAGCCCAACAAAGGGAATTTTAAGTTCTCTTAAGCCGTAACTTGTTCCAATGCATTGGTTTAATAAGTCTCCTGCAAAAATTAAATCCACCTCGTCTGCTGTTATGTTTGCCTTTTGCATTGCCTTAATAACTGCAATTTGCTGCATCTTGCTCTCTGCTTTTTCAAAAGACTTTTCACCAAACATATCTCCTTTTAAAACCCTATCAAACTCATCTTTTAACGGGCCTTCTCCTTCCATTTCTCCAACAACAGCAGAATAGCCCGAAACACAAATAGGAGTTTTAAAATGAAAAACCCCTCTTTTAATTTTCATATAGTTCCTCCAAGCAACGTTATAAAATAAAAAACTAGTCCACAAATTATGGAAGCCGCTGTTCCGTAAACAATAACAGGCCCTGCAATTACGAAAATTTTAGCTCCAACACCTAAAATAAACCCTTCTGTTTTAAATTCTAGAGCCGAAGAAATAACAGAATTAGCAAACCCGGTAATTGGAACAAATGTTCCTGCTCCAGCAATCTTTGCAATTTTGTGAAAAAGCCCGAGTCCTGTTAAAATTGCAGTTAAAATAATTAAAAAACAGCTAACACAAGCACTCGCATCTTTCTCATTCAAGGAAAAATTTAAAAAGAAAAGCCTTAAAGCTTCTCCTAATGCGCAAATTAAACCACCAAACAGAAAACTAAACAAAAATGTTTTTTTTACATCTGCTCTTTTTGTTGTTTCTTCAACATATTTTAAATATTCTTCTTTTTTCATTCTGCCCTCTTTTTACTTAGTTTAATTTTTAAAGTTAGTTTTATTCAAAAGCTAAAATAACCCACTAATTTTTTAGTTCACTGCACTTTGTGAAATTAATTATTATGAGTTTAATTTTGTTTTACATTAAATTAAAAGAACTCAATTCATTTTTTTGTTTTTTCTCTTTTTTCATTCTGCCCTCTTTTTACTTAGTTTAATTTTTAAAGTTAGTTTTATTCAAAAGCTAAAATAACCCACTAATTTTTTAGTTCACTGCACTTTGTGAAATTAATTATTATGAGTTTAATTTTGTTTTACATTAAATTAAAAGAACTCAATTCATTTTTTTGTTTTTTCTCTTTTTTCATTCTGCCCTCTTTTTACTTAGTTTAATTTTTAAAGTTAGTTTTATTCAAAAGCTAAAATAACCCACTAATTTTTTAGTTCACTGCACTTTGTGAAATTAATTATTATGAGTTTAATTTTGTTTTACATTAAATTAAAAGAACTCAATTCATTTTTTTGTTTTTTTTCTTTTTTCATTCTGCCCTCTTTTTACTAGTTTGATTTTTAAGGTTAGTTTTATTCAAAAGCTAAGATAAATCTTTTAATTTTTTAACTAAACCAAATTAAGTTGCGTTAAAGTTTAATGTGTGCTAAACTAATATTCGGTTTTTTAAAATAAAGTTTAAGGTGGTTTTTTAGTTTATGCCTAGTAAAGTTGTTGTTGGAGCTCAATGGGGAGACGAAGGAAAAGGAAAAGTGGTGGACATTCTCGCTGAAAATTCTGATGTTGTTGTTCGCTCTCAAGGTGGAAACAATGCCGGGCACACAATTAAACAAAAAGAAAAAACTTTTAAATTAAAATCCATCCCTTCTGGAATATTATACCCAAAAGTTTGCTGTTATATTGGTTCTGGTGTTGTTTTAAACCCAGAATCTGTTTTAGAAGAAATTAAAGAACTAGAAAGCCAAAACATTAAAATAGAAGATAACTTAAAAATAGATTCGCGTGCACACATAATAATGCCATGGCACATTGCACTAGACCAAGCAGAAGAAGAATTTAAAAGTAATGAAAAAATAGGCACAACAAAAAAAGGAATAGGCCCCTGTTACGCAGACAAAATTAAAAGAACAGGAATCCGTCTAGAAGAACTAATTAACCCCAAAAAATTTAAAGAAAAAGCTGAATTTTTAGGTGAATTTAATAACACAATATTAACTAAAATATATGGTAAACCCGCACTGCAAATTAAAAACATAATTGAAAAATATTCTTCTTACGCTAATGAACTAAAAAAATATGTTTTTAATGTTTCTGAACTTCTTTATGAGGCCTACGAAAAAGGCAAAAACATTTTGTTTGAATCTGCCCAAGGAACAATGCTAGACATAAACTACGGAACATACCCTTTCGTTACCTCTTCTAGCCCAATTGCTGGAGGAGTTTGCACAGGTGCTGGGTTTAGCCCAAAATTTATTGATGAAATAATAGGCATAGCTAAAGCATACACAACAAGAGTTGGAGAGGGCCCGTTTCCAACAGAGATTTTAAATGAAACAGGAGATTACATACAAAAAAAAGGAGCAGAATTCGGAACAAACACAAAAAGAAAAAGAAGAATAGGCTGGCTAGACACCGTAATTTTAAACCATAGCAGAAAAATTAACGGATTTTCATATTTAGTTTTAAACAAACTAGACGTTTTAAGCGGAATTAAAACATTAAAAATTTGCACAGCCTACAAAACAAAAACAGGTGAAATAATTAAAAATTTTCCACCTTCAATGGAAAAATTAAAAGAAATAACCCCAATTTATGAAGAAATGCCCGGCTTTGAAGAAAATATTGAAAACTGCAAAACAGTTGAAGAATTGCCAATAAACTGCAAAAAATATATTTTAAAAATTGAAGAATTAATAAGCTGTAAAATTAAAATGATTGGTGTTGGCCCTAAAAGACACCAAAACATTATTAGAAATTTTTAAAAAACATATTTCTCATTATTTTTCATAATACTTTTTTCTTCCAACTAAGAAAATTTAACATATTTAAGCACTAAGTCTTTTTCTAAACTTTCCTTCAGCTTTAATTTTTCCATTGCTAAAAAACCAATGCTAACAGCGCCGAAAAGCCGCAAAGCCTGTGGCGCTGCACTTAGTTTTAATAAAACAATCTTCTATGGTTTTTGTTATAACACCGTTTAAAACTTTAAATTCTGCAAAATAAAAATTTCTAGCATTCATGCAGCTATAAACAATCCCGTTAAAATAAATTGTAATAAAACAAACTTTAGTTTCCACACCAACAAAAACTAAATTAAACCCTTTTCTCCTGCCTGCCTCTTTCAAAGTTTGTTTTAAAAAAACATCTATTAGTTCTATGCATAAAACATTACTCAAACTTTAAATTCTGCATTAATGCATCTAAAAACAGTTAAAACAAATTAAATTGCAACAAAGCCATTTTTATTTTGTTATAACTTCTATGTTCATAACGCTTATTTAAATTATCTTTAAATTTTAATTTTCTCAACTCTTTTTTCATGCCTGCCTCTTTCAAAGTTTGTTTTAAAAAAACATCTAATTAGTTCTATGATAAAATATTACTCAAACTTTAAATTATGCATTAATGCATCTAAAAACAGTTAAAACAATTAAGTTGTAAAAAACCATTTTTATTTTGTTATAACTTCTATGTTCATAACGCTTATTTATATCATCTTTAAATTTTAATTTTCTCAACTCTTTTTTCATGCCTGCCTCTTTCAAAGTTTGTTTTTAAAAAAACATCTATTAGTTCTAATGCAACTCCTTCTCCAACAACTCTAGCTCCAATGCACAAAACATTGGAATTATTGTGCAGCCTAGAAAACTTAACAGAATAGTGTTCACTAGCGCACACAGCTCTCACATGTGAAAACTTGTTTGCAACAATGGCCATTCCAACACCCGTCCCGCAAACTAAAATTGCTTTGTCTTGTCCTTCTTTTAAATTTAAACAAACAGCTTTTGCAATATCTGGGTAATCGCAAGATTCTTCACTAAAACAACCAAAGTCTTTAACTTCCTCATTTTGTTGTTTTAAAAAAATTTTAATCTTTTCTTTTAATAAAAACCCTGCATGGTCACTTCCAATATAAATCATTTTCCCTCTTCTTTCTTATTATTTTTAATAATACTTTTTTCTTCCGGTTGAGACAGTTTAACATATTTAGGCACAACGTCTTTTTCTAAACTTTCATTAAGCTTTAATTTTTCCATTGCTAAAAAGCCAATGCTAGCAGCGTCGGGCAGCCGCAAAGCCTGTGGCGCTAAACTTAAATTTTCATAATAACTCTTAATTTCTTCAAAAACTTTAATTGGAAAATCTCCCACTAAAAAAACCTTTCCTGTTTTTTCTTTTAAAATTTCTTTTAATTCTTCAATTTTAATAAAACAATCTTCTATTGTTTTTGTTATAACGCCGTTTAAAATTTTAAATTCTGCAAAATAAATGAAATTGTTTCTTGCATCCATACAGCTAAAAACAGTCCCATTAAAAAAAATTAAGTTATAACAAAGCCCCTTTAAAGTTTCTACACCAACACAAGGCAAATTTAAGCCCATTGCAATTCCTTTAGCAGCAGCAACACCAATTCTAAGCCCAGTAAAAGAACCCGGCCCAACAGACACAGCAACAGCGTTAATTTCTTCTAGCTTAATTTTAGAAATTTTAAACAATTCATCAACCAAAACCATTAAGGTTTCTGAATGAAAAAGCCCGGTTGAAACATTAAACTTCGCTAAAACTTTTTCATCTTCACAAACAGCACAAGAAGCAACAAAAGAACTTGTTTCAATTGCCAAAACCTTCATTTTTTCTCCTCACTAATTTTAATCTCTCTTTTGGTTTCGTTTAAAACTTTAATTTCAACCCTATAAAACTGTTCCGGTAGAAAATTTAAAATGTTTTCACTCCACTCCACCAAAACAATGGCGTTTTCATCTTTTAAATAGTCTAAAAACCCTGTTGTGTATAAATCTTGCTCTGTTTTAATCCTATACATATCGCAATGAACAATTTTTTTCTCCTCTGAGTATAAATATTCATTAACTATTGAAAATGTTGGGCTAAAAACCTCCTGCTCTAAACCAAACCAGGAAGCAAACCCTCTAGTAAAAGCAGTTTTGCCAGCTCCCATCTCACCAAAAAGCGCAATCAAACTAAAAGGTTTAACAAACCTACCAAAATTTAAAGCAACATCCTCAGTTTCTTCTAAGGAATTTGTTAAAGTTTTAAAGGGCAAACTTTTAATAATCATTTAAAAAATACCTCTAATTTCTCCATCAACCACATCAATTAAATTAGCAGCAGGCGTTTTGGAAAGGCCAGGCATTGTCATGATGTTATTTGTTATTACAACAACAAAACCCGCGCCAGCAGACAACTGCAAACTTTTAACCAAAACTGTGAACCCTTCTGGCCTGCCTAATTTTTTTGGTCTGTTGAAAAAGTTAACCAGCCCACCAAAATTTAAAGCAACATTTTCAGTTTCTTCTAAGGAATTTGTTAAAGTTTTAAAGGGCAAACTTTTAATAATCATTTAAAAAATACCTCTAATTTCTCCATCAACCACATCAATTAAATTAGCAGCAGGCGTTTTGGAAAGCCCAGGCATTGTCATGATATTATTTGTTATTACAACAACAAAACCAGCGCCAGCAGACAACTGCAAATTTTTAACCAAAACTGTGAACCCTTCTGGCCTGCCTAATTTTTTTGGGTCTGTTGAAAAAGAATATTGTGTTTTTGCAATGCAAACGGGAAGGTTGAAAAATCCTAGTTTTTCATATTCTAAAAGTTCTTTTTTGGCTTTGTCTTCAAACTCAACATTTTTAGCACCATAAACCAAAGTTGCAATTTTTTCAATCTTTTCTTTTAAAGATAGCTCATCTTCATAAAGCAACTTAAAATTAACAGGGTTATTGCAAACTTCAACAACATTTTCAGCAAGCTCAATGGCGCCATCTCCGCCCTTTTCAAAAACATCCACAACAAAACAATTTGTTTCTTCCTCTTTGCAAAACCGTTTAACAAACTCAATTTCTGCATCTGTGTCTGTTGGGAATTTGTTTAAAGCAACAACCAAATTGCCGCACTGGCGCTTTACATTTTCAATGTGCTTTTTTAAATTACAAATTCCTTTTTCTAAAGCGTTTAAATTTTCTTCTTTTAGCTCTTCTTTTAAAACTCCGCCGTTATATTTTAAAGCCCTAACGGTTGCAACCAAAACAACACAGTTAGGCTTTAAATTAGCATATCTACATTTAATGTTAAAAAACTTCTCCGCTCCGAGGTCTGAGCCAAACCCTGCTTCTGTTATGCAATAATCTCCCAACTTTAAAGCAAGTTTTGTTGCTTTAACAGAGTTGCAACCATGCGCAATGTTAGCAAAAGGGCCCCCATGCACCAAAGCTGGAGTGTTTTCTAAGGTTTGCACCAAATTTGGGTTTAATGCGTCTTTCATTAAAGCCGCCATAGCTCCTTGAGCGTTTAAATCTTTAGCGTAAACAGGCTTTTTAGAATAAGAATACCCAACTAGAATGTTGCCAAACCTTTTTTTTAAGTCTTCAATGTCTTCTGCTAAACAGGTTATGGCCATAATTTCTGACGCTGCAGTTATGTTAAACCCATCTTGGCGCATAACGCCATCTAAAGGCCCACCAAGCCCAATTGCAATGTTTCTAAGAGCTCTGTCGTTTACATCTAAACATCTTTTAAAAACAACTCTTTTTGGGTTTATGTTTAACTCGTTTCCATTATGAATATGCGCGTCCACCAAGGCACAAAGAAGGTTGTTTGCTGAAGTTATTGCGTGCAAATCTCCTGTGAAATGCAAATTTATGTCGTTTGCAGGAACAATGCTTGCCATTCCTCCTCCTGTTGCTCCTCCTTTTATTCCAAAAACCGGCCCTAATGAAGGCTCTCTTAAAGCAAGAATTGCTTTTTTCCCAATTTTAAACATGGCTTGCGAAAGCCCAATGCTAACCGTTGTTTTGCCTTCTCCTGCTGGTGTGGGGTTAATTGCAGTAACCAAAATTAGCTTTCCGTCTTTTTTTTCTTTTAGCTTATTGTAAACATCCTGCCCTATTTTTGCCTTAAACTTTCCGTAAAACTCTAGGTCTTCTCTTTTTAGCCCAATCTTTTTTGCCACTTCCTCAATAGGCAACATCTTTTCTTTTTCTAATTCCACAACATCTTTCAACAAATTCACCTCTTTTAAAACTAAAAATAACTTTTAAAAATTATAGCATACAAAAAACTTTTTGTTAACTCTTTTTAGTTTTAAAAATGAAATTAGAAAGTTTTATGAAGTCT
>CAMZAK010000016.1 GCA_947304245.1 uncultured Clostridia bacterium | reverse complement strand
AACTTCTTCTTTAACGTTTTCTAATTTTTCAGAATTAACTTTATCATATAATCCATAAACAGATTTTTTTAACAAAGACCTAGTTTTTGTAATTAATTCTGAAACGTCTTTTTTATTAATATTGCTTTTAATTTCCTTTAGCTCATTTAAAATGTTGTTTGCAGAAATTCTAGTTTCATCTACAATTAAATTTGCCTTTTGCTGTGCAGTTTTAATTTTTTTTTCAGCATCTTTTCTTTCTTTTAAAATTTCTTCTTTTAAAAGTTTTAGTTTTAAAAATTTTTGTTTTTGAATGTTAAATCTTTTTTCATATTCTTTTTTATAATTTTTAAGCTCATCTAGCATATTGTTTAAATATAAAGTTTTTTTAAGCATGAAATTTTTAGCTCTATTTAAAATTTTTTCTTCAATTCCAATTTTTTTGGAAATTTCAAATGCGTTAGACTGCCCAGCAAACCCCATTAAAAGCTTGTAGGTTGGTTTTAAATTTTTTAAATCGAACTCAAAAGATGCATTTTTAACATATTCATTTTTAAATGCAAATGTTTTTAATTCACTATAATGCGTTGTTGCAAGTAATGTTGCTTTTTTAAAACAAATTTTCTCAACAATTGCAACAGCTAAAGCAGCACCTTGTTCTGGGTCTGTTCCCGACGCGAGTTCATCTATTAAAACCAAACTTTTTTCGTTAACAACATTTAAAATTTCAACAACATTTTTCATATGAGCAGAAAATGTTGATAGAGAATTTTCAATGCTTTGCTCATCTCCAATGGAAATTAAAATGTTATTAAAAATTGAAACTTGGCTCTCTTCAAAAGCAGGAATTAAAAATCCGCACATGGCCATATAGGTTAAAAGCCCCACTGTTTTTAAAACAACTGTTTTGCCTCCCGTGTTTGGCCCAGAAATTATTAAATTTTTAAATTCCCCACCAAATTCAATGTCCACAGGCACAACAACATCTTTATTAATTAAAGGATGCCTTGCTTTTTTTAAAGAAATTTCTCCATTGTTAACTAAATTTGGCTTTACTGCATCCATAAAATTTGCAAGGTTAGCTTTTGCAAAAATTAAATCTAAATTTAAAGTTTCATCATAATTTTTAATTAATTCTGCAGCATTTTCAGATATTTTTTGTGTTAGTTTTTTTAAAATTTTAGCTATTTCAATTTTTTCTTCATTGTAAAATTTTTTTAATTCGTTTTCTATTGCAACAACAGAAGAAGGTTCCACAAAAACAGTAGAACCACTAGAAGAAACATCTTGCACTAAACCAGGAATTTGTTTTAGGTGCTCTGCTTTAACTGCTAAAACGTGCCTAGTATGCCTTATTGTTGCTGTGTTTTCTTGTAAATATTTTTTAAACTCCCCTTTTAAAAACTCATCTAAAGTATTTTTAATTTTGCTTTTTTGGTTTTTAATTTTACTTCTAATTTTTTTTAGTTCAATGCTAGCGTCATCACTAACCTCATCTTTGGAAATTAAACATTTAAAAATTAAGTTTTCTAGTTCTTTGTTTTCGAATAAATTTTCAAAATATTTTTTTAAATGATTGATATGTTCAAAATTTTTTTTATAAAATTTTTTTAAAATTGAAGCCTCTTTTAAAATAATCCCAACATTAAAAATTGCAGCAGAATTCATAGTTATTCCTAATTTTGCACTTTTTAGACTGCTTTTGGGGTTAGAAAAGTTTAAAAATTCTGGTTTGTTAAACCTTAAGCTAACAATTAAAGCTTCGTCTGTTTCGTTGCACATTTTTTTAACTTCATCTAAATTTAAAGATGGAACAATATTATTAATTAAATTTTTTGTTTCCTCACATGAAACATAATCATTAAGTTTTTTTAAAATTTTATTAAACTCTAAAATTGAAGATGCCTTTTTAAAAAAATTGAACAAACTTTTAAAACTCCTTTTTTAACTCACTTTTTAATTTAAATTAATTTCTTCTCTAAATTGTTTATATATTTTTAAAGTTAAAGGCCTTTTTTCAATAAGCATTAAAACAATGTTTTCAATAATATTACAAAAAATCTTTAAGTGTTTCTTTTCTAGTTTAAATTTAAATATGTCTTTATTGTCTTTATAAATTATAAATCTCATGGCATATAAAACTGCTTTTGTTAATTTAACAATATATTTTTTATTATTAACATTTTTTAAGCAATCTTTACAAATTAAAAATCCTTGAAAAATGTCAAAAAACATATCTTTTTTTTCATAATTACAACAAAAATTACAACAAACCAAATTAGGCATATAACCAGAATAAGACAACAACTTTAACTCAAAAACACTTTTAACAAAGTCACATGAAAATTTCTCCTTCTCATTTAAAATCCAAACTGAATTTAAAAGAAGCCTTAATTGTTTCGAAGTTTTTTCACAAGATGAATTTAAAATGTAACTAAGCTCACAAAAGTATTGAGACAAAACAAATTTTTCTGGATTATATCTCAAACCAAAAAATGTTTCTATTTCTTCAACACAGTCCACAACAATTCCAAATTTGCCGTTAAACAAATTAAATTCATAAAAACCTGCAATAGAAATATTAGAAAAAATATTTTTAGTAATCTGCCCGTGTAAATGCAGTTTAACATTTAAAATGCCATTTTTAGCGGTTAAAATTTTTAAATATTTTTGGTTTTCTAAATATTTCTTTTCTTTTAAAACAACTGCTTTAACTTTAAAGTTCAAATTAATTTCACCCTATAATTTTTTAATTTTCAAAATATTTATTTTTTTTTGGTTTATAAATCTTAACTTCTTCAATATGACCAACTCTGTCAGAAATTTTAAGTTTAAAACTTTTAAATATGAAGAAAAATCCAAATATAATAATAAATATAAAAATTAGTAAAACAAACCAATTGTTAAAAATTAAATGCATTGTATTTAACAACTTTTCTTTTTTGGCAAATAAAAATATTCCAACAAAAATTGCAACTAAAGAAGAAAGAAAAACTCCACCAGCAGCAACATCTTTTGCAATTCTAGCTAAACTGTCATATGAAGGAGAACTTAAATTAACCAAAGCTTCAATTGAAGTATTAATTATTTCACAAAATATAACCAGCCCAACAGAAATAGTTAAAATGGCATATTCTAAATTGGAAAGTTTAAAAAAGAAAGCGAATGTGAAAATTAAAACAGCTGTTGTTAGATGGATTCTTATATTTCTTTCATTTCTAATGCAATAAGAAAGCCCTCTAAAAGCATTTAAAAAACTTTTTTTTAATTCTCTAAATTCTTTATTAACTTTCATAATGGTTAACTCTTTCAAATTTAAATTTTTGTTTAATAATATTATTTAAAATTTTTTCTTTTTTTTTCATTATTTTCTCTTCTTTTTCTCCGTTTTCATGATCATATCCGAGCAGATGAAGCATTGCGTGAATTACAAGTCTTGCAATTTCCTCTTCAACACAGGAACTAAAATATTTTTTAAATTGTTCATTTGCTTTTTCAAAAGAAATTGCAATATCTCCTAAAACAATTTTTTCATCATATTTAAAATATCTTCCATCTTTAAAAGTAGGGAAAGACAAAACATCTGTTGCAATATTTTTTTTTCTATATTTTGAATTTAAATTTTTAATAGATTCATCATCGGTTAAAAGAATGCTAACTTCTGCAGAATTTTTAAATTTTTCTAAATATAAAACCAACCTAACAGCATAAAATATTATTTCTTTTAATTTGTAGTTAATTTTAATTTTTTTTTGTTTATTCTTTAAAAAAATATCAATATTTTTCAAAATCTCCCCCTAATTATTTTTTGGTTCCATAAGCTTCAATAATTTTTTGAACTAGTTCGTGTCTTACAATGTCGTTTTTTTTAAAATTTACAATAGCAACATCTTTAACATTGTTTAAAATTTTAATGGCATCTTTCAAGCCAGATCCAACTTCATAATTCAAATCCACCTGGGTTATGTCTCCCGTAATAACCATTTTAGAACCATTTCCAAGTCTCGTTAAAAACATTTTCATTTGAGTTGTGGTTGTGTTTTGTGCTTCGTCTAAAATTATGAAACTATTACTTAAAGTTCTTCCTCTCATGTAGGCTAAAGGAACAATTTCAATTTTTTTTCTTTCTAAAAATTTGTTTAAACTTTCCACTCCAATTATTTCTTCCATTATATCATAAAGTGGTCTTAGGTAGGGGTCTATTTTACTTTGAAAGTCTCCTGGCAAAAAACCTAATCTCTCCCCTGCTTCAACTACTGGTCTTGTTAAAACAATTTTTTCAATTATTTTTAATTTAAATGCAGCAACAGCCTTTGCAACTGCAATATATGTTTTACCTGTTCCTGCAACACCTACTCCAAATGTTATTGTGTTTTTTTCAATCATTTCACAATAGATTTTTTGAGTGTTTGTTTTAGTAAAAATAGGCTTTTTTTTAAAGTTTATGCATATTTGTTCTTTAAAAGAATTTGAAATTAGGTTAGTTTTTCCATTTTTAAAACAATCTAAAATAAATTCAATATTTTTTTTGGTTATTTCTTCCCCTTCTTTTAAATTTTTTAAAATAAATTCAATAACTTTTTTTGCAATAAAAACATTTTTTTCTTCTCCAATAATTTTTAATTTGTCTTGTCTTATAACAACATCTACAAAACATTCTTCCTTTAAAAAATTAATATTTTCATCATAATCTCCAAATAAATCTTTAACAAATTTAAAATTAGATAAATCTATTAATTCTTCCATATTTTTACTCTTTCTTTTTATTATTTTAAAATTTAAAAACTTATATTTTTTAATTATAACAAAAAAAATAAAATTTTTAAACTGGAGTTTTTAATTTAATTTTTTGTCTATTGTCTTTTCCAGTAAAAGAAAGAATTGTTAGTGTGGAAACAATTCTAGAAATAATTCTAGCGCCATAAACTTTTTCCAATTCTTCTGGTTTTAGGTTTGTGTTTATTATTATGGGACGGTTAAAAGATGTTCTTAAATTAATAACTTCAAAAATTGCAGATTTGTTAAACTGAGACTGAAATTCACAACCAAGGTCATCTATAATTAAAAGATCTGCGTCATTTATTAGGTTAATGTATGAATTTTCTTCTTTCCCCAAAAATCTATTATTTATAAAATTTCTGGTTATTTGAGATGCTGTTTCATAAAGTGCAGTAAAGCCTTTATTAATAACACTAAATGCAATTGCTAAAGAAAGATGAGTTTTACCAAGCCCTGTTAGCCCGTGCATTAAAAGTCCACCAGAAGAAGTATTAAAATTTTCAGCATATTTTTTGCATTCTCTAAAAACAGCAGACATATGAATAAAAGAAGAAACTTTTTCATTTTCTTCTAAACTGTTTGAATAATAATTTAAATTAAAATCTTCAAAACTAACTTTAGGAAGGTTTGAGTTTTTTAAAAGTTGCTTTGAGGTTATTGAATTAATTAGTTTAACCAAACAAGAACATCTTTCATTTTTAAAAATCCCGTAATCATCACATTTTTTGCAGTATGGTGTTGGTTCTAAAAAATTTGCAGGCAGGTTTGCTTTTTTTAATAATACCATAATTTTATTTTGAACTTTCAGATTTTCTAATTTAATTTTTTCTAATATTGGTTTGGGGTTTGAATTTTTTTCATAAATTAATTTTGCGAGTTTAATTGAAGTTAAATTAATTTGTTTGGTTAAAAATTCAATTTCTGGGCACAGTTCACACGCAATTTTCAAATTTTCTTCTTGCAAAATTTTTCTATTAAGTCTTCTTTTTTCTAGTTCTTTGTATGCTTTTAAATATATCTGCTTTTTAGTAAGCATTTAAACACCTCTATTTATTTTAAGAATTATTCTGGAATATATAACGGATTTTTTGAAAGAATTTCGTCTAAATTGTATGAAGTTTTTTTATTATTTTTTTCATTGGATTTGGATTTTTTTAGGTTTAGTTGTTCAATTTCTTTTGGTGTTTTAATATTGCTTTTTTTCCAATTTTGCAATATTTTTTCAATATATTGAAAAGAAAGTTTCCCTGTTCTGTCCACACAAATGTTAAACGCTAGTTTTATCATATTAATTTTAAAACCATATTTTTCTGTCCATTTATTAATATATTTTTTTTCGTTTGTTGAAAGTTTTCTTTCATAAATTCCAAAGCTATGCTTTACCTGTTTTTCTATGTTTAAGTTTTCTGTTAATTTTTTAATATAATTTTCAGCTTCTTCATGAGATGTTAAATCTTCATCAGCCATTTTTTCACAAATTAGAAGAATTTGTTTTAAAGATTTTTTATTTCTAATGCAGAAATCTAAAACCATTAAAATTATGTCAACATCTAATTTATAGAACTCATAAATGTAAAGCAATGTTCTCCTTTCAATTGGTCGCAAAGGTTTTTTAAACAACATTTCTGCTTCTTTAAATAGCATTGTTACCAATTTGTTTTCATTTTTTGCTTCTATCAATTCTTTAGTTGTTATTTGTTCAATTGAAGGTTTTTCTATTTTAATTATTGCTTTTTCTTCTTCAGGGATTTTTAAAATCCCTTTAAATTTCCAGAATCTTATTGCATCTTCAACCTGTGAAACCGTTATATCTAACTTTGTTGCAATTTCAAAACAGCTTAAAAAATTTTTTTCACTGAAAATTAAAAATAACACTTTAAAATTATCACCACTTACTTCTCTTAAATATTCTTTAATTTCATTTGGAAGAGCAGTAAGATTATTGATTTTTTTTGGGTTAATTTCATATTTCATATTATTTCAACCTTTTAAAATAATTTAAAATGAAAAGTCTTTTTTTTGTAAAGCTAAAGTTTTTTTTGGAGTTTTTGGTTTCCTTTTAAGTGGATTATATTTAAATTTTTTACAATGATTTTTAAAATTAGTAACTCCAAATTTAATGCAGATTACAGTATCATTTGAAATTTGTTTTCCAATTTCACAATACTCACAAGAAGGTGGAATATCTTTTTTAAAATAATTTTTCATATTTTCTCCTTTTAAAGTTTATGTTTTAATTTTCTTCTAATTATAATAATTTTTTTCTCGCAACACAATAAGGAAATAGATAAAACAATTAAACATATTGAAATTATGGGGCTATGAATTATAACTTTGTTTTTTGTATCTTTAATTAAAAATGTTGAAATTGGAATTGTTAATTTACTGAAAAGAAAAGTTGCAGCAGTTAAATTAATTAAGCAATATAAAATTCGCCATAAATAAAATTTTTTAATAGAAATTTTAATCTGAGACATTATTGTAAAAATTTGAAAATGAACGCATAACCCTCCAAAAGAAGTAAGAAATGTTATTAATAAAAATATGTTTATGTTATTTATTTGCATTGTTTGCATAACTCCATTTGTTATTTCAAAAAATCCGGCAACTATTGGTTTTAAATAAAAATTATAGTTAATATTTAAAAAATCTAAGCTAAAAATTAAGCTAATAATGGCAGAAAAAAACAAAGTAAACCCACAGATGATTGCCATATTTCTAACAGAATTTTTAACAGAAGAAACCAACGCTGAAGAAATTGTGAATGTTTTTTGTTTTACATTTACTTTTTCTAATTTTGCTCCAAATGAGGTTAAAATTCCAATAACAAAAAAAGAAATGGTTTGTGAAATGAAAAGGATTAAACCAAAAGTTATGTTATTTGAAAGAGGAATGGAAATGCCACCAATTAAAAAAGCAGGACCAGAATTAATACAAAAATATAGCATCCTATTAGCAGTTTCTTTAGATATTACATTTTCTTTTAAAAGATTTGCAATTAAGTTAGCTCCAGAAGGATATCCACAAATTAAACTATAAAAAATTACTGGGCCTAAATTTCTATCTATTTTAAAAAATTTTTCACATAAAAAATTAAATGGTTTTAAAATTAAATTTAAAGCTCTTGTTTTGTAAAAAAATTCAGAGATTATTAAAAAAACAAACATTGAGGGAATTAAAATATTTGTGCAAATTTTCAACCCTTCTATTAAAGCTTTTGAAAGAATTTTTGAAGATGTTAATGTATATATTATAACAAACAAAGCAACTAAACTTATAAGATATTTTAGTTTTTTTAATTTTAACATTAAATTAAACCTCCGAATTGTTCATATAAAAATTTATATATGTATATGCTTTTAAGTTTTCTAATATAAATTATTGTTAAATTAAAGTAATTTTTAAAATAGAATTATTTTAATGTTAAAAGGAGGTTTAAAGGTTGTCTTCAAAGATTGAAAAAATTAAAAGAAACATTTCTAAAATACTTAATTTTTCTCCAGATCTTTTAATTAAAGATATTACTATTACAATTTATGGTGCATTTCAGGCTAACATTAGTGGTTGTAAAAAAATTTTAGTTTATGATGATAGCATGCTTGTTGTTTCTAACACAGAAAAACAACTTAAAGTTTTGGGTTCTAATTTGGTTTTGAGTGAAATGTCTGAAGATGAAATAATTTTAAGAGGAGATATTAAAAAAGTTGAGTTTGAAAACGGCAGGAGGTAAACATGATCGGAATTTTGAGATGGTTTTTGGGTTGGAATGAATTTAAAATTGAAGGTGATTCTGGTTATTTTTTAACTAAGTTTAAAAAATATATTTGGATGGTTAGAAAAAATAATAAAAGCATTATTTCTAAATGTTTAACTAAAGATTATGAATTTTTAGAAAAAAATGCCGTAAAATTTGGTTGTGCTTTAACTTTACATAAAAAAGCTGGTTTTTTAAATTTTTTAAAAAAATACAAATTACGTTCTGGTCTTTTAATAGGTTTAATTTTATTTTTTTTAATTATGTTTATTTCTAGTTTTTTTGTTTGGGATGTTGTAATTTCTGGGAATGCTAAAGTAACAGATGAACAAATTTTTAATATTTGTGATAAAAATGGTTTGCATTTCGGTTCTTTTGTTTTTAATGTTAATGAAAATGAATTAGAATATAAAATTAAAGATGAATTCCCAGAAATTTCGTGGATTAGCATAAATAGAGTTGCTGGTAAATATATAATTGAAATTAGTGAATCTAAACAAAAACCGAATATTATTGAATGGAAAGGGCCATGTAACGTTATTTCAGATTTTGATGGTGAAATAGTTTATGTTGAAGCATACAGTGGAATGCCTTTAGTTGATGTTGGAGATATCGTTAAAAAAGGGCAAATTTTAGTTAGTGGTATTCAAGAAACAAAAGAAATGGAAGGGGTTATTTACACTGCTGCCGATGCTAAAATTTTGGCTAGCGTTAAACATTATAATGAAAATTCCATTAAAAAAAATAGTCCAATAAAACAAAAAACAGGATTTCAAAAGAAAGATTTACAACTAAACATATTTGGATTGAAAATTCCATTAAAAATTAATAAGAAAGATAATCTCATTAAAAATTCTGAAGTTATAAAACCATTAGAATTTTTAGGAATAAGAATTCCTATTTTAATTAAAACAACAATTTATGATGTTTATGAAAACATAAATTTAAAAGAAGATTTTCAAGAAATTAAAAGGGTTCTCGTTAAAAATCAAAAAGATTGGGAAATGAAAGAATTATTAGGTAATCCAATATTAAATAGGAGATATATTTTTGAAAATGAAGAAAATTGTGTTAAATTGTTTTCGGAAGTTTCTGTAGAACAAAGAATAGATAAAAAAGTTCCAATAGAAATTGAAGATATTGAAGATAATGATTAATTAGTTACTAAAAAAATTACTTATTTATTTAAATTAAAAAACTTTAGATTGAAATTTATCTTTACTTTAATTTAAGTTTAATTAAAAGTGGGATTTTAATGCATGTTTCAAAAGTTCTTGGTAGAACGCATCTTTTTTAGCCTTTTCATTTTAAAACTGTTTATTAAATAACTAAAAATTTTTTGAATAAAATAATAGGTTTTAGCAAAAGAAAAATTTATTCTAAACTTAACAGTCTAGAATTATTTTTTATTTTAATAATTCTTTATTTTACGGGAAAAAATCATAGTAAAATATTAAGTTATTTTAATTTAATAAAAAAGAAAGTGTTAGTGAATGGAAGATTAAGAGATTTAGCTAGTTTTAATTTTATTAAAACTTTATTTAATAGTTACGATAAAAACATTAATTTTTTGAAAAAAGTAAAAAATTAAATTCAAATTAATTGGTGGAGGCGAGGGGAATTGAACCCCTGTCCGAGAAAGGCTACGCAAAACCTTCTACGAGCGTAGCTTTTTGTTATTATTTCCCTTACAAATAAACAAAAAGCAAATTAAAATGCAAGGTAGCTCTTAATTTCTCACAAAAACCCGAGCAGGGTTAGTGCAATATTATTGCTAAATTAAAACTTTAAAATAACCGCAATAAAAGTTAAAATAAAGCCAGCAGCGTTATTTTAAGCTGCTTCTAAAAGTTTTAAATTAGAATGTTTAACAATTCCAATTTTTTTGCTTTTTTTGTTTTTTGGTGAGTCTCCACCAACTATTTTTGCTTTTGCATTTAAAATTTAATTGATTTTTTGAAAAGAAATTCTAAACTTTGCTCGCTTATTTTGCTTTACAATTCCCGTCGAAACCTTTACGCCCCCTTATTTAAATTTATAATTTTGCTTTAAATTTCTTTCAATTTTCCTATTAATTTCTCTTTTTGCAATTGTTTCTCTTTTATCGTAAACTTTTTTTCCTTTGCACAACCCAACTTTAACTTTAACATAGCAACCGTTAAAATATAAAGAAAGCGGAATTAAAGAAAAGCCTTTTTGTTTAACATTATCATAAAGCTTTAAAATTTCTTTTTTGTGCATTAAAAGCTTACGTTGCCTTAATGGGTCTTTATTAAAAATATTACCGTGTTCATATGGTGCAATATGCATGTTAAAAACGAAAATTTCTTTTTTTTGTATAACGCAATAACTATCTTTTAAATTAACATTAGCTTTTCTTAAAGATTTAACTTCTGTTCCTTTAAGAACAATTCCTGCTTCATAGGTGTTTAATATTTCATAATTAAAATTAGCTTTTCTGTTGGTTGCAATAGTTCTATTAGAATTATTCGAATTTTTTTTCATATTTCATTCCTATTTTCAATAGCTTTTAAAATTGTCATGCTATCTGCATACTGAATTTCACTTCCAACAGATATTCCATACGCTAGCCTTGAAATTTTAACATTAAATGGTTTTAAAACTTTTGCAATAAACATAGCCGTTGTTTCTCCTTCGTCTGTTGGGCTTGTTGCTAAAATAACTTCTTTAATTTCACTATTATTTTTAATGTTTAAAACAAGTTCTTTTATGCTCAATTGTTTTGGGCCAATTCCATTAAACGGTGAAATTAAACCATGCAAAACATGATATCTACCAAAAAAAGCGTTAGTTCTTTCAAAACTAATGACATCTTTAGAGCTTTCAACAACACATATAACACTTTTATCTCTTTTTTCATCTGAACAAATAGAGCATATTTTGTTTTCGGTGTAATTTTGGCAAATTAAACATTTTTTTGTGTTTTTATGAGTATTTAAAATTGCATCTGTAAAATCAGTAACTTCTTTTTCATTTAATTTTAAAATATGAAAAGCAAGTTTATATGCTGTTTTAATGCCTATTCCAGGCATATTAGAAAAAAAATTAGCTAATTTTTCTAAATTACTTATTTCACGCATCTATTAATTCAACCCAGGAAAAGGCAAGCCTTTTGTTATTTTTGCAATTTCTTGATCGGTGTAATCATCAATTTTTTGTAGAGAATCGTTGAATGCTGCAATGATTAAGTCTAGTAACATATCTGTATCTTTAGTTAAGTCTTTTTTAGACTCTTCTTTAATTTTAATTTTAACTGGAGTTTTATCTCCTTTCACCATAACTTCAACAGCACCACCTCCTGCAATTCCTATAAATGTCATCTCGCTAATTTCTTTAGAAGCTTCATCTAACCTCCCCTGAACTTTTTGTAATTTTTTAGTTAAATTATTTTGTCCACCATTTACATTGTCTAATCTTTTAGATTTCATTATTAAATTCTCCTTTAATTTTTATAAATTATTATTTATATTTAACAACAATTTAAATTTAAAATTATTCATCTTCAATTTCAATATTGTTGTTTTTAGCAATATCAATAAACCTATTAAATATATTTTTTTCTTTATCTTTTTCTTTATCTTTAATTTTAATTTTACAGTTATTTTTAATTTTTTCAATATTATTTCCAATATTTTCATAATTTATTTTACTAAAATTATCACAAACTTTTAATGTGAAAATTTCAAGTAAAAATTTCTGATTCGAAGAATATTTAATTTTTTCATAAAGTTTTAAAAAATTTTCTAACACTAAATTAATTTCTTTAAAATTAAAACATTCATTTTCATTTTCTTTAAAAAAATCTAAATAACTGCAATATTCTAATAGGTTTTTTGCTTCTTCTTTCAAGTTAACATAATAAAGCATTTCACGGTAAAAATTAATTAGCTCTAAAACTAAATTTTCTAAATTTTTTCCTTCCCAATATATTTTATTTATTATTTTAATTATGTTAGAATAATTCAACTCTTTTATTGCTTTATGCAAACTTAAAACATAACCTTCGTCAACAATGCTTAAAACGTCGTTTAACTCTTTCATTCCTATTTTTTCAAAACCAATTGAACATTTTTCTAAAATAGAAAGAGCATCTCTCATAGAACCTTGCGAAATTGAAACAATTTTTTTAACTGCTTCTTTTGTGATTTTAATTTTTTCTTCACCAGCAATTTCTCCTATTTTTGCTTCCATGTCTTTTAAATTAATTCTGTTAAAGTCAAATCTTTGGCATCTAGACAAAACAGTGCTCGGAATTTTGTAAACATCTGTTGTTGCTAAAATGAAAATTAAATGTTTTGGAGGAGATTCCATTATTTTTAAAAGAGCATTAAAAGCACTAGAAGAAAGCATGTGAACTTCATCTAAAATGTAAACTCTAAATTTACAATAACTAGGAACAAAATTTGCTTCGTCTTTTAGAAAACGAATGTCATTAACTCCATTGTTGCTCGCTGCGTCTAGTTCGGTTACATCTAACAAAGCTTCATCTTCTAAACCTTTGCAAACGTTGCATTCAAGGCAAGGCTCCCCGTCTTGAGGATTTTTACAATTAATGGCCTTTGAAAAAATTTTAGCACAACTTGTTTTGCCTGTTCCTTTAGGCCCAGAAAAAATGTAAGCATGAGCAATTTTTTTTAATTTAACTTCGTTTTTTAATGTTGTTGTTATATTGTTTTGAGAAATAACATCTTTAAACTGTTTTGGTCTAAATTTTCTATATAAAGCAATATGCATCTTAAAACTCCAAAATATGCCACTAACATTAATTAATGATTCTAAATGTGAACACTTAGGTGATTCTGCGGCGCAACAAAATTATTGCTTAATGCTGCTCAGTTCCCTGCCTGACATGGTTCACAAGTTTTGCTCGCACAGAGCCCAAATGCTCACATTTAGAACCACAAATTAAAATATCTTCAATTCATAATTCTAAACTTTATTTTAAATATTATTTTTTTATAATTATAAAATAAAATATTTAATATTTCAAGAGTTTAAAAACATAAATACCAAAAACAAAAAAATTTATAAAAAATTATATAATACACTATTTCATAAGTATGTATTAATTTTAACCTTAACTCTATTTTTTAAATTTTAATTAAAAATTTTTTTATATATATTGTTTTTGTGAAGTGCAGCAATTAAAGGCACGCCTAAACCATAGCAAACAACAATTTCTCCTACTCCAACAAAAAGCATGTTTAAAAACAAAGTTCCTTCATAAAAAAGTGTTAACTCAATTCCCACTATTATTGCATTAGCAATTACTGCAGGCATAGGTCCAAACATCATTTTAATCTTTTTCTTTTTAGTTTTACCTATAAAATATGTTGTAATTCCTGCAATTAATGTTGCTATTGTTCCAAAAAAAACATCCGGCACCATGGTATTCCCATAAAGAACACCATATATGTTGGAAATTAAGCAACCTAAAGTTACACCAGGAATTGCTGCTATGCTAAAAAGAGGCAACACCGTTAAAACTTCGCTAATTCTAAACTGTATTTGCCCATATGAAATTTCTGCAAAAGAAATTGTAACTGCAACATATAGCGCTCCTATTAAAGCACTTAAAATAACATGTTTGAGTTTAAAATTGTTCATAAACTTTCTCCTTTAACTTAATAATTTTAAAAATTTTTCTTTGTTTAAAATTTTAATGTTTAGTTTTTTAGCTTTTTCTAGTTTAGATCCAGCTTTTTCTCCTGCTATTAAATATGTTGTTTTTTTAGAAACAGAATTCAAAACTTCTCCTGAGTTTTCTTCAATTAAACTTTTAATTTTTTCTCTAGGCATATCTTCAAATTTTCCTGTAATTACAAAATATTTTCCTTCTAAAATTCTAGATTTTGCTGTTTTTTCATGGCTATTAGTTAAATTTAAATTTAACTCTTTTAATTTTATTATTAAACTTTTAGTTTTATGAGATGAAAAATATCTTGTAATGTTTAATGCTGTTACCTCGCCCACATCTTTAATTTTTAATAAATCTTCTGTTTTAGCATCCATTATGTTTAAAATGCTTCCATATTCTTCGCAAATTAATTTTGCAGTTTTTTGCCCCACTTCGTTAATTCCTAAGCCAAAAAGCAAACGCCATGGTGGGTTTTTCTTAGAATTTTCTATTGAATTTAAAAGATTGTTAGTAGATTTTTCTTGAAACTTTTCCAAATTTAAAACATCTTCTCTTTTTAAAAAATATAAATCTGAAATATCTTTTATTAAATTTTTTTCAATTAAAGTTTTAATTGTTTGTTCCCCTAAACCTGTTATGTTCATTGCATTTTTAGAAACAAAATGAACAATGTTTTGTAAAATTGTTGCTGGGCAAGAAGGGTTAACACAGCGAATGAAAGATTTCACCCTAACAACATTGTTACCGCAAGCAGGGCAAATGTTAGGGATTTTATAGGTAACGCTGTTTTCTTCATGTTTTAAAGATTTCACAACTTCTGGAATAATTTCTCCTGCTTTTTTAATGGAAATTAAATCTTTAATTCTAATGTCGTTTTTGTCTATGAATTCTTGATTGTGCAGTGTTGCTTTTTTAACTGTTGTGCCTGAAATGTTAACCGGGTTTAAAATTGCAATTGGAGTTAAAACTCCTGTTCTGCCAATTTTAATTTCTATGTCTTTTATTATTGTTGTTTGCTGCTCTGGAGGATATTTAAACGCAATTGCCCAACGTGGGTTTTTTGCAGTAGAGCCTAAAATTTCCCTGCTTTTTAAAGAATTAAGTTTAATTACAGCGCCGTCTATCTCGAAATCATAATATTTTTTTTCATCTTTTATTTCTTCTATTTTTTCAAAACAATCTTTAATTTTTTCATAAATTGTAGACTGCAAAATTGTGTAAAACCCAAGATCTGTTAAAAAATCTATGGAGTCTTTATGTGTTTTTAAGCTATGGCCTCTAATCTGCTGAATGTTAAAACAAACAGCCTTTAAACCTCTAGTTGAAGTAATGAAAGCGTTTTTTTGCCTTAAAGAGCCCGCAGCAGCATTTCTAGGGTTTTTAAAAGGAACTTCACCAGAATTCTTTTGGTTTAAGACTAATTTATTAAACTCTTTTTGTGGCATGTAAATTTCTGCTCTAACTTCTAAATATTCCACATTTTTTGTTAGATTTTTTGGAATGTTGTTAATTGTTTTTAAGTTTTCGGTTACGTCTTCTCCAACAAAGCCGTCTCCTCTTGTGGAACCTCTAACAAATTTTCCGTCTTCATATTCTAAAGAAACAGAGAGCCCGTCCACTTTAGGTTCTACTATGTAAGATGTTTCTAAATTTTTTTCTTTAATTTTTTCTTCAAATTTTAAAAGTTCTGCGTAAGAATATGCATTTTGCAAACTTCCCATAAAAACTTTATGGTTAATTTTTTCAAAACTAGAAGAAGGCACCCCACCAATTAATTTTGTTGGCGAATTTTCAAGCCTTAATTCGGGGTATTTTTCTTCTAGTTTAATTAATTGTTTTAAAAGAACGTCATAATCAAAATCTGAAATAATGGGGCTATCTTTGTTGTAATACAGGTCGTTATGACGATTTATTTCATCTGTTAACCTTTTAATTTTTTCTTTAACCAAACCTAAATTTTTAATAATTGGCCCTCCTTTCCTTTAATTTTCAGCATTGCTACTAGGTTATTATATAATAAAATTTAAAGATTTTAAAGTGAACTATTTTTAAAATTAGTCTAAATTTTAAAAAAATTTTTTTAAACTGTTGACATTATTAACTAAAAATGTTATATTAACAGCTGTTATGAAATATTTTAGTTTTTGAGTCACTAGCTCAGTTGGCAGAGCGCCCGGCTTTTAATCGGAAGGTCCTGGGTTCGAATCCCAGGTGACTCACCAAACTTTATTAGAAAATATCTTGCAGATTTTTTTGTAAGGTATTTTTAGTTATTTAATAAAATTAAATTTTTAGTTTAATGGGAGGTTTTTAATGAAAAACGAAGAGTTAATTAACGGTTTAAAAGAAATAGCAACGGGGTTACATAATCAAACATTTAACCGCCAAATTCAAATAGAAATTTTAAAAGCTAAAGGATTTTTAAAGTTAGCAGAAAAAAATTCAAACCACTTAAAAGAAGAAAGTGAATATTTACAACAAACAATTAAACACATAATAAATTTAGATGGGAATTGCAATTTTAACGGTGAAATAAAAATTAAAGTTTTTGAAAACCCAATAGATTTGTTAAAAAATGAATATGAAATTTCAAAAAACGGTTTAATTCTTTTAAAAGAATTAATTAATAAAGCTAAAGAAGAATTTATGGTTTATGACTTTTTAGTTGAATATTACAAAGACGAACAAGAAGACTTAAATTGGACAAAAACACAACTAGAACTAATAAAAACAATAGGAGAAGAAAACTGGATTATTAATCAGATTTAAATCGAAAAAATTAAATAATAAGGTTAGCATTTATTGCAATTCGCAGTATTTGCTAATTTTTTTGTCCATAAAAATTTAGCAAATATTATTTTACAAAAATGAGCATTTTAAGTTAAAATTTGTAAAAAAATATTGACAATATATATATATATATATAATAGATATACTTGAATTTTAGCAGAAAAATTAAGTTTTTTCCTATAAAATGGCTTAAATTTCAATTTTTTTACCTTGTTGAAAGTAGAAATTTGTTGTATTATTTAATATGAATTAGTTTGATTTTGAAAAATATGAGGAGAGATTAAAATGAAAAACAACAGAATTTTTAAAATGTTAGCTTTTTTAACTTCAGCTTTAATTTTTTCAACTAATAGCAGCAGTTTAATTTTTGCAATGCCAAAACTACAAAAACAATTTAAAGGCGGCATTGAATTTAAAAGGTCAAATGAAGAAATTAAAGAAGATAATAAAAAATTTATTGAAGATAGGTTAAATAATAATAAAATTTCAGATGAAGAAGATAAAAAACTTTACGAAAGAAACCTTGAAGTTTTTAAAGATTTTAAAGAACAATATTGTGAAACTGAAAATTATGATGTAGAAATTTACTATAAAAATGGAGTTCCAATTGTTGTTTACACACACAAAGCAACTGGAGCTAAAGTTGTTTTCTTATTAGTTAACAATGAAAACTTTTGTTCGCACTCAAATATTTTTGATAATTACTTTTTTAGAGCAACAGAACAAAACAACAAAGGAATTGCACACCTTGCAGAACATTGTTTACTTCCACTCAAATTTAACAAAGAAATAAAAGAAAAATTTAAAGATTCTGAGTTTTGTTTAAGAACAGATGACTATGGATTACGTATTGAACACAGACCAGATTTTTCTAATAGCAAAGAAGAATTAGAAAAATTAGTTTTTAAAATGCTTTTAAATAACGATATTTCTGAAAAAGATTTTGAAAAAGAAAAAAGAAGAGCAATAATTGAAATAACTAAAAATTATTTAAGAGATAAAAGAAACGATGTAAGTTATGACAAATTTAATTTAAGATATAATTCTGGTGGAATTCCAGAAGAAATGGAAAAAGCTACAATTTCAGATGTTATAAATTTTTTAAAAAAATATAAACATCCTTCAAATCTTTTAATAATAAAAAATATACGTTTTAACCCTTCTAACCTTGAGTTTTATAAACAAATGCGAGAATTTTTAGAAAAACTAGAAAAAAATTATTTGAAATATTTTAAATATAAACCTATTGAAATTAAAAAAATTACTCATAAAAAACAAAAACCTTACGAAAGAGTAAATGTTTCTTTGTGTGATGATCATTATTATAAAACACAAGTTTTTGAAAAAAATGGAATTAGCATGAAAGACATAAAATATACAGCAGAAATAGAAAATGAAAGTCTTAATGAAAAAAATGAAGAAAAATATTTAAAAAACTATTTAGAGCATTATTATTTAAAAACAATGAATTTAAATTTTTTAAATAAAACCAGCATTGAAAAAGAAATTTATGATTTTGTAAAAAATTTAGGTTATGAAGGATGTGAAATAATAAATCTTGGAAGTTTAATATATTTAAAAGGAAACAACCCAAATCTTTTTACAGAAAAAGCACTAAAAGAAAATTATAAAAAAATATTTGATTTTATTAGTTCTAAAGTTGAAAAATTAACAGAAGAAGACATAAAACTAAACTCTACAATTTTTTATAAATATAATTATTCTAATAAAAATGCTCCTGAAAATAAAAGAAGCATTGGTTTGAATTCTAGTGTTTTGTTAGATAGTAATAGGAATATGAATGATTTGTTAAAGGAAAGTTTTTATGAAACTTCAAACCCAATACATAAAGCATTTTTTAATTTAACAGATAAAAACGAAATTAAAAGTGCAACTGTAAAAGACATTAAAAACGCATTAGCTAAAATTAAAGAACTTAATAATAATTTTAATAACCCTTACATTAAAGTTTATGAATATGAAAAATTAAATAAATTAACAAAAGAACAACTAGAAAATGAAGAAGATTTTTTTAAAGAAACATTTTACCCAATAAAACTAGCAGATTTTAATAATAACATATTTTTAGGATATTTAGTAAAAGAATTTTTAGTTGATAAAATAAATTTAAATGTTGTAGTGGAAAATGGAATAAATTACTACAATAGTGACCCTACAACTTTTTACGACAGATATGCTGTAATGGGAAAAACACCATCAGATAATTCAAGAAACGGTGTTTTAAATCATATATATAAGAATTTTAAACTTTTTAAAGAAAACTTAATTAAACTTTTTAAAGAAAACTTAAAAATAACAGAAAAAAAATTTGAAGAATTAAAAAATAAGAAAATTGAATATTTTAAAGGGTGGAAAGAGCACTTTAAAAGCGGTAAAAGTATAGTAAATGAAATTGTTAGTGCAATGAACAGCTACTTAAAAAAAGGATTAAATAATGCAAATGAATTAGATGAAAAAAATGGGTTCTCAATCACTAAAACAACAACAAGAAGAGACCTTTTCAAAGAAGTTGAACATCATTCATCCACACCTATGTTCCATGAAAAATTTGAGGATTACCTAGAAAAACTAAAACTTAAGAGAGAATTTTATGAAAAATATGGTCAAGTTGAATTTAATTATAAAGATATTTTAGTAGACAAAGAATTTGTTCAAGATTTAAAAGATGCTTACATAACCCCATTATTAAAAGACATAGAAAAATTTAAACAAGATTTAAATAAAGCTGTTGAAGAGATTAATAAAATAGAATTTAAAGACTTTAAAAAAGCAGTTGAATCTGTAACATTAGTTGAAAAAGAACAACATGAAAAAGACCAAAAAAAGTATGATGAATTTTTAAAATCTAAAATATTCTTAGTAATTTAGAATTAAAAAGGCACATTAATTAAAGAATTTAAAATTTAATCATCACCAAAAATTTCTTCTTGAAGAGAGAAAATTTCCTCTCTTCTTTTTTTTGTCTCTTTTTCGTCTAACTCGTAACCATTTTTTAAAACCTTTAAAACATCTCCCTCTTTCACTCCTTTTGGCAGTTTTTTAATATTAATTTTATGTGTTTTTTCATCGTCATCAATGCATATTGCAAATTCTCCTTCTAACCTGTCCACAGAAACATATTTTAATTTCAACTTCTTCCCTCCTTGTCCACTTTATGATATAATTTGCTGTTTTCCACATAAAACATAATATTCCCGTTTTTGTCTGTTCTGAACAATTTTTTTACACCATTGTCTTTTAAAATATTTAAAACTTTTTTGTGAGGATGCCCATAGGAATTATATTTCCCAACTTCTAAAACACAAAACCTTGGTTTAACAGCTTCAATGAATTTATTTGTGTTAGAAGTTTTACTACCGTGATGGTTTAACTTAAAAATATCTGCCTTAATATTTTGCCCACTTTTTAAAATATCTTGCTCTGCTTCTTTTTCCATATCTCCACAAAACAAAAAAGAAACTCCATCATAACTAAACAAAGCACCAACAGAAGTGTTATTTATTTTTTCATAATTTTCTTTAATAGGGCCAATAATTTTTAATTTTCCTTCACCTAAACTGTAAGAATCTCCCATTTTAGCCTTTAAAACAGGAATTTTTTTATTTTTAATTTTTTCTAGAAAATTTTTATATGTTAAATTTGTTGGAGTTAAATCTTTAGAAATTTTTGGCATAATAATTTTTTCCACTTCAAAGTAATCTAAAACATTTAATAATCCTCCAAAATGGTCTGTGTGAGCATGAGATGCTATTACATAATCTAATTTTTTAACACCACAGTTTTTTAAATATTTAATAACGGTGGTTCCTTTAATTTTTTCTCCTGCATCTATTAAAATGCTATGTCCATCACAAATTATTAGTTCACAATCTCCCTGCCCCACATCAATGAAATGCACAGTTGCTTTAGCATCTTCAACATAATTAAAATTTTCTTCTCTTTTAAATAAATTTTTAGAAATATGCCAAAATATTGCGAAAATTATAGATATTACGAAAAAAAACAATAAATACTTTAAATTAGAATTTTTTTTAAACATACAAATTCACCAAACTCTTCATCTTTTGTTCAACTTCATCTACAAAATTTTTTTATGTTATACAGGTTATTTTAACAATTGCATATATAATATTTCAAGCGTTTATTTATTTTATTTTTAATAAATTAAATTTAAATATGTTATTAAAAATTAAATTTTTTAATTATAACTTTTTTAAACATATAAATTAACCAATTTTTCAACCTCTATTTAGGTTCATCTGCAAAAATTCTTCTTTTGTCATTAAAATTTCTCTTGGTTTGCCTTTTGTTTGTGGCCCAACAACCTTTAAAGCTTCCAGTTCATCCATAATTCTTGCTGCTCTAGAATAGCCTAATTTTAGCTTCCTTTGTAAATAAGAAGTGGAAGCTTGCCCGGTTTCAACCACAATTTCCATAGCTTTAAAAAGCATTGGGTCTTTGTCATCAAAATTTTCATCGTAGTCTTTTGAGGATTTGTCTTTTTTAACCGAATATTTTTCAATTTCTTCAATTATTTCTTCATTGTAAGTGTTTGTTTCTTCTTGTTTTAGAAAATTAACAATTTCTTCAATTTCCTTATCTGTTAAAAAACAACCCTGAACTCTAATGGGTTTTTGTTCTTCCATTGGGTGGTATAGCATATCTCCTTTACCTAAAAGTTTTTCTGCTCCCGCAACATCTAAAATAGTTCTAGAGTCCACCTGAGAAGAAACAGTAAAGGCTATTCTACTAGGAATGTTAGCCTTAATAAGCCCTGTTATTACGTCAACAGAAGGCCTTTGTGTTGCAATAACAAGATGCATCCCCGCAGCACGTGCCATTTGTGCTAATCTGCAAATTGAATTTTCAACATCACGAGATAAAGCCGCCATCATAAGATCTGCTAATTCATCTATTATTATAACAATTTGCGGTAGTTTTTCGTAATTTTCACCTTCATCGTTTTTTCTTCCAGATTGGGCAACCATGTTAAAAGTTTTAATTTCTCTAACTCCTGTTTCTGCAAATAGTTTATATCTTTTCATCATTTCTGAAACCGCCCAACTAAGAGTTCCTGCTGCTTTTTTTGGGTCTGTTACCACAGGCACTAAAAGATGTGGAATGCCATTGTAAACTCCAAGTTCCACAACTTTAGGGTCTATCATAACTAACTTAACGTCGTTGGGCGAACTCTTGTAAAGTAGTGAAACAATTAAAGAATTAACACAAACAGATTTACCAGAACCAGTAGCACCAGCAATTAAAGTATGCGGCATTTTAGAAATATCTGCAACTTTAACATTTCCAGCAATATCTTTTCCTAATGCAAAAGTTAGTTTACTCTTAGAATTTTTAAACTCCTTACTAGAAATAACCTCCTTTAAAAAAACAACTTCTTTTTTTTTGTTAGGGACTTCAATTCCCACAACAGCTTTATTAGGAACAGGAGCCTCAATTCTAACTCCTCCAGAAGCTAAATTTAAAGAAATGTCATCAGAAAGATTTGTAATTTTACTAATTTTAACTCCAGCTGAAGGTTGAAGTTCATACCTCGTAACAGCAGGTCCACGGCAAATATCTGTAATTCTGGTCTCTACTCCAAAACTTTGCAAAGTTTCAACAAGTCTTGCAGCGTTTGCTCTTAATTCTGAAGAAACATCTGAATTAATAGAATTGTGTGCCTCATTTAAAAGCCCTAAAGGAGGGAACTTGTAGCCATTAAATTCAATATTTTTAATTTCTTTAAAATTTTCATCATAATTTTTTTTATTAAATTCTTCTAAATATTTTTTTTTTTCTTCAGTGCTTTTAATGGGTGTTTCAAAATTTTCAGAATTGTTTTTCTTTTTAAAAAATTCTAAATTATCGGAAATATCTATGTTTTCATATTGTTCATTTTCTTTTTCTTGTGAAAAATCTGCTTCTTTTAAGGGGACATCTATGTTAAATCTACCAGAAACCTTAAGATTTTTTATTTTATTTTCAACCTTTTTTACTGGTTTACATAAAATTTTAAAAAAGCCAAAAACTGTTGTTCCAGTTAAAATTAAAAATAAAACAAAAACAACAATCCAAATGAAAACTATTGCAGCGTTTTTCCCAAGAAATCTTCTTAAAATTAAGCTAATAATTTCTCCACATGCCCCTCCACCAGAATATTCTAAATAACCATATTTAAAAGATTTGGTAATGGAAGAAACTAAGTTAACTCCTGCCTCTTCTTCAAAAGAATATGTTTGAATTTGTGCGCATAAAAATATAAATAATGCTAAAAATTGTTTAATTTTAGGTTTAGCATTTTTTTTAATAACCATGGAAGAAAGTAAAATTGAAACAAACATTGTTGAAATCCCTAAGAAAAAAGATAAAAACCCAAATAAACCAAAAACTGTGTTGTGTAAAAATTGCCACAAACTTTCCCCTTTAATTAAAACAATAAAAAACAAAAGTAAACCAAAAGCAAAAAGAATTATATATTTAAACTGATTATTAGCCTCAACATTGTTTTTAATGCTATTTTTTGCGTTAGATTTATTTTTTTTAACATTTTTAGTTTTTGGCATATTTCCTCCAAATTCTTTTTTAACACTCAAATTATACAATAATTAAAATCTGCTTGCAAATTTAATACATTGAATTGAAGGGATTTTATTTCTATGGGTTTTAATATTAAAATCATAATTTTAATGATAACAGTTTCTTTAAAAATAATTTTTAAATCCTTACTAAAAATAGTTTGGTTTTTAAGTGTAAACTTAATATTTTTAATATTTTACTTTTCAATATATGTTATAGAAAACTGTCCTAATTTAAATTTTAATAAAGTATTATTCAACATATTTTCAGTAAAAGATATTTTAACTAAGATTAATTTTAATTTAAATATTTTTACATATATTATTTTTCCAACCATTTTAACAAGTTTAATTTTTTTATTAATTAACGAAAATGTTAGGAAAAATTATATTAATAATAAAGATTTTATTTTAAGTATTAAAAAAACTAAAAATAAAAGAGCGATTACTTTTTTTGAAAGAAGTAGAGATTATATTTTAAAATTTAGTTTATTTAAAAAAGTTTTAACATTTAAAATAAAAAGAAAAACCATTTTATTTATTTTAGTTTTAATTAATTTAATTTTAATTTGTTTTTGTTTAATTACTTCTGCAAAAAATTTAAAAATTTATAGTAAATTAAAAATAGAGATTTTAAATAAACTTAATTTTTAAATTATGAATTTTTATGTTGAAATATTTTATTAATTCTTTTCTTTTTTTTCAATCATTTCATAAAGAGCAGCTATTGCGTCATGAATGCTGCCTACTTTGTCTATTAAACCAATTTTGACGGCATCAGTTCCATCAATTACACTGCCAACATCTGTTGCGAGTTCATCTGTTTCCATCATATATTTTAAAAACACATCTTTTTTTATTTTAGAGTTTTTAACAACAAATTTAACAATTCTATTTTGAACTTTTTTAAAATAAGAAAAAGCTTGTGGAACACCTAAAACAGTTCCGCTAATTCTAACAGGGTGAATTGTCATTGTTGCAGAAGGAACAATAAAAGAAATTTTACCGGAAACAGCCAAAGGAACACCAATGGAATGCCCTCCTCCTAGAACAATAGAAACTGTAGGTTTTTTAAGCCCTGCTATTAATTCTGCTATTGCAAGCCCTGCTTCAATGTCCCCTCCTACTGTGTTTAAAATAACCAATAAACCTTTAATTTTTTTAGATTGTTCTATTGCAACTAACGCTGGAATAATATGTTCATATTTCGTTGCTTTTACGTCTTTTGGTAAAATATAGTGCCCCTCAATTTGACCTATAATTGTCATGCAATGAATTTTGTGTTTCCCATTAGTTGTAATAGACCCCATCTGAATTATTTGTTGCATTTTTTCTTGGTTAACGTTATTAAAAATGCAAAAACTTTCTTCATGTTCTTTTTCTTCATCATTACTCTGTTTTTCTGATTTTTTAAGATAACTTTTTTTGTTTTTTTTCAATTAAGTTCACCCACTTAAAAGTTTAATTATATTTAGTTTTGTAAAAATTAAATTTAATATACATTCTTTTTAAAGTTAATTAAACCAATTTACAAAAGATGAAAAACATAATATAATGTTATAATAAAACTTTAAGGAGCAAACACTGTGAATTATTTAAATTTGAATAAAAATGAAATGAAAAACGAATATGAAAAATTAAAAAAAGAATATGAAAAAATTAAACTTTTAAATTTAAATTTAAACATGGCAAGAGGAAAACCTTCAAAACAACAATTAAATCTTTCTTTAAAAATGTTAAAAAGCTTTGAAGGTGTAGATTTTGAAAAATTTAAAGATGATGAAGACCCAAGAAACTATGGAAATTTAGATGGTATTTTAAAAGCTAAAGAAATTTTTAAGAACATTTTAGATGTTCCAATAGAAAACATAATAGTTACCGGGAATTCTAGTTTGCAGATGATGTACACATACATTAGTTTTGCAATGCAGTTTGGAATTTTAAACAACACTCCTTGGAACAAATTAAAAGAGGTTAAATTTTTGTGCCCTTGTCCAGGTTACGATAGGCATTTTACAATATGTGAGCTACTAGGAATAAAGATGATTAACATAAACATTAATGAAGACGGCCCTGACATGGAAAAAATTAAAAGTTTAGTTGAAGAAGATGAATTAATTAAAGGAATTTGGTGTGTTCCTAAATATTCTAACCCTACTGGAATAACCTACAAAGACGAAATTGTTAAAAGTTTTGCAAAATTAAAACCAAAAGCAAAAGATTTTAGGATTTTTTGGGATAATGCCTATGCTGTTCACGGTTTTTGTGAAGAAGACGAAAAACTTTTAAACATTTTCACAGAATGTGAGAAACACTCTAGTGAAGATATGGTTATTGAATTCACATCAACTTCAAAAATAACCTTTCCTGGAAGTGGAATTAGTGCAATTGCTGCTTCTAAAAAAAATATTGAAAACATAAAAGAAATTTTGTCTAAACATATGATTTGTTTTAACTTAATGAATCAGCTTCAACATTGTTTATTTTTAAACTCATATGAAAAATTAAAAAATCAGATGAAAGAACACGCCAAAATAATAAAGCCAAAGTTCGATTTGGTGATAAAAAAACGATATCTACATTACAAGACTATATCGTTGATA
>CAMZAK010000015.1 GCA_947304245.1 uncultured Clostridia bacterium | reverse complement strand
TATTAAAAAACCCATCTAACTTAATAGATGAGCTTTTAATTTTACTCCAACTTCTTTTTAAATAAAATATAAGTAAAAAATATATTTTATAATAAAAAAACCCACCTAACATAATAGATGAGCTTTTAATTTTACTCCAACTTTTTTTAACTAAAACAACTAAAAATATTTTATATTAAAAAACCCACCTAACTTAATAGATGAGCTTTTAATTTTACTCCAACTTCTCTTTAAATAAAACAACTAAAAATATTTTATAATAAAAAACCCACCTAACTTAATAGATGAGCTTTTAATTTATTCTAAAATTTCTGTTACAACTCCAGAACCCACTGTTCTTCCTCCTTCACGAACAGAAAAACGTAGTCCCTTTTCAATTGCTATTGGGCTAATTAGTTCAATGTTCATGTCTACATTGTCTCCTGGCATACACATTTCAACGCCTTCGGGTAAATCTATTACTCCGGTTACGTCTGTTGTTCTAAAATAAAACTGTGGTCTGTAGTTTTTAAAGAATGGGGTGTGCCTTCCTCCCTCTTCTTTTTTTAATATATAAACCTGTGCGCTAAACTTCATGTGAGGGTTTATGCTTCCTGGTTTACACAAAACCTGTCCACGCTGAACATCTTCCCTGTCTACACCTCTTAACAACAAACCTGAGTTGTCCCCTGCTTGAGTGTAGTCCATTGTTTTTCTAAACATCTCTATTCCGGTTACAACTGTTTTTGGTCTTTCTTTACTCAAACCAATTATTTCAACCTCTTCGTTTAAGTTAAGCTTTCCTCTTTCTACACGGCCTGTTACAACCGTTCCACGTCCTGAAATTGTCATAACATCTTCAATTGGCATTAAGAAAGGCCCGTCTACTTCTCTTTGTGGATCTGGAATGTAGTTGTCTACCTCTTCCATTAATTTTTTAATTGGTTCATATTCTGGTGCATTAGCGTCATCTCCAGCCTCTAAAGCTTTTAAAGCAGAACCTTTAACAATTGGGATTTCATCTCCATTAAAACCATATTCACTCAAAAGCTCTCTAACTTCCATTTCAACTAAGTCTAGAAGTTCAGCGTCGTCCACCTGGTCTACTTTGTTTAAGAAAACAACAATATATTTAACACCAACCTGCCTTGAAAGCAAAATGTGCTCTCTTGTTTGTGGCATAGGCCCATCAGCAGCAGAAACAACCAAAATTGCTCCGTCCATTTGTGCTGCCCCTGTAATCATGTTTTTAACGTAGTCGGCGTGCCCTGGGCAGTCTACGTGAGCATAATGCCTTTTCTCTGTTTCATACTCAACGTGAGCTGTGTTTATTGTAATTCCTCTTTCTCTTTCTTCTGGTGCTTTGTCTATGTTTGCATAATCTTCAAACTTAGCTTTTCCTAGTAAACTTAAATATTTTGTTATTGCTGCAGTTAACGTTGTTTTTCCGTGGTCTACGTGTCCTATTGTTCCAATGTTAACGTGAGCCTTGTCTCTATTAAAACTTTCCTTTGCCATTTATTTAAACCCTCCTGAATTTTTTTAAATTCTTTAAATCTTTTTTCTTAATTTTAACACACAAATTTTTTTATGCAAGTTTTTATTTTAATTTTTTGCTCTTTCCCCTATTATTTTTTCAGCAATAGATTTGGGGATCTCTATATAGCAGCTAGGTTCCATTGAAAACTGACCTCTTCCTTGCGTTTTTGAACGCAAATCGTTAGAATAACCAAACATTTCAGAAAGAGGAACCTTAGCATTAATCTCCTGCATTGAATTCCTAGACTCCATACCTTCCATTTGACCACGTCTTGAGTTTAAGTCTCCAATAACATCTCCCATATATTCTTCAGGCACAATAACAACAACCTTCATTATTGGCTCTAAAATTACAGGGTTTGCTTTTTTCATTGCTTCTTTAAACGCCTGCGAACCCGCAATTTTAAACGCTAACTCTGAAGAGTCCACATCGTGGTATGACCCATCATAAAGCGTAACCTTAACGTCCACAACCTGGTAGCCCGCTAAAACTCCCGCTTTCATTGCGCCTTGAATTCCGGCGTCAACTGCTGGAATATATTCCTTTGGAATTGCTCCCCCAACAATTTTATTAATAAATTCATAACCTTTTCCAGATTCGTTAGGCTCAACATGAATTTTAACATGCCCATATTGCCCATGTCCACCAGACTGCCTTGCGTATTTATGGTCTACATCAACAGCTTTTTTAATTGTTTCTTTGTAGGAAACCTGAGGAGCTCCAACGTCTGCTTCAACCTTAAATTCTCTTAAGAGCCTGTCCACAATAATTTCTAAATGAAGTTCTCCCATTCCAGCAATTATTGTTTGCCCTGTTTCTGGGTTTGTGTAGGTTTTAAATGTTGGGTCTTCTTCTGCTAGTTTTCCAAGAGCTATTCCCATTTTCTCAGACCCTGCCTTTGTTTTAGGCTCAATTGCTAAACTAATTACAGGCTCTGGAAATTCCATAGATTCTAAAATAATAGGGTGCGAAACATCACATAACGTGTCCCCTGTTGTGGTGTTTTTTAAGCCCACTGCAGCTGCTATGTCTCCTGCGTGCACAACTTCTATGTCTTTTCTGTTGTTTGAGTGCATTTGAAGAATTCGCCCTATTCTTTCATTATTCCTCTTAGTTGCGTTGTAAACCGTTGTTCCTGCTTCCACAGAACCAGAATAAACCCTAAAAAAACAAAGCTTTCCAACAAAAGGGTCTGTTGCTATTTTAAATGCTAGAGCCGAAAAAGGTTCATCATCTGAAGCTGGCCTTGTTTCTTCTTTTTCTGTTTTTGGGTTAACCCCTTTAATTGCAGGAATGTCTAACGGGGAAGGCATGAAGTCCACTATGGCGTCTAACAAAAACTGAACACCTTTGTTTTTGTAAGATGTGCCACATGTTACCGGAACAAGTTCATTTGTTATTGTTCCTTTTCGCAATCCTTTTTTAATTTCTTCTTCTGTTAAATCCCCGTTTTCTAAATATTTTTCCATTATTTCTTCATCTGTTTCTGCTACTGCTTCTAAAAGTTTTGCTCTATATTCATCTGCAAGATCTTTCATTTCAGCAGGGATTTCTTCGGTTTTCATGCTTTTTCCTAGGTCGTCTTCATAAATTATTGCTTTCATTTTAACCAAATCTATTATTCCTGTAAATTCGTCCTCTTTGCCTATTGGGAGCTGAATTGCAACAGCATTTGTGTTTAATCTTTCCTTCATCATCTTTAAAACATTGTAAAAATCTGCCCCCATAATGTCCATTTTGTTTACATATGCCATTCTAGGAACCTTGTAGTTGTCTGCCTGATGCCAAACAGTTTCAGACTGCGGCTCAACTCCTCCTTTTGCACAAAAAACGGTTACAGAACCATCTAAAACCCTTAAAGACCTTTCAACTTCAACCGTGAAGTCCACATGCCCTGGAGTATCTATTATATTAATCCTATGCTTGTTTTTCTCCATTTGAGCATTGTCACCAATAAATTCACTATGACTCCAATAACATGTTGTTGCTGCCGATGTTATTGTTATTCCTCTTTCTTGCTCCTGCTCCATCCAGTCCATTGTTGCCGCACCATCATGAGTTTCCCCCATTTTGCGGTTTATTCCTGTGTAGTACAATATTCTTTCTGTTGTTGTTGTTTTTCCAGCATCTATGTGAGCCATTATGCCAATGTTTCTTGTGTTTTTTAAACTAACGTCCTTTGGCCCTCTCTTACTCATTTCTTCCTCCTGTTGTTTTTAATTTAACTTTTAATTTTAAAAATACTACCCCAACTGCTTAAAAACCATGCTAAAATTTTTAACTAAAATATAATAATCACAAAACTAAATTTTACTTTTACTAAATTTAAATTAACTTTTAATCAATTAACTTCTGCTCTAGTTTTAATTTTTAACAAAATATTTTTTAAAACTGCTACTAAAATTTTTAATCTTGCTATAATTAACCTTTGTCTATATATCCTATTTTCTTAATTTTATTTTAATTTATAAAAAATCACCATACAACTAAGTTTATTTTCTTAAATATTTAAATTAAACACTTAATTTAAATATTAAAATAAATTTTTTAATTCTGCTTAAAACAACACAAAAATTTCCACTAATTTCACCATCTATAGTGCGCAAACGCTTTGTTTGCCTCTGCTGCTTTGTGCACTTCTTCTCTTTTTTTGCAAGCTCCACCCAAATTGTTTGATGCATCTAAAATTTCTGCTGCTAACCTTTCTCTCATTGTTTTTTCCGAACGCTTTCTTGCAAACAAAACAAGCCATCTCAAACCCAAAGTTTGCCTTCTCTCTTCACGGACCTCCATAGGAACCTGGTAAACACTTGCCCCAACTCTTCTTGCTTTAACCTCTAAAACAGGCATAACATTTTCCATTGCTTCCTCAAAAACTTCTAAAGCTTCTTTTTGTTTTTTCTCTTTAACTATGTTAAATGCTTCGTAAACAATTTTTTGTGCAACACCTTTTTTCCCATCTAACATAACATTGTTAATTAAACGAGTAACCATCTCGGAATTATATAACGGGTCTGCTAAAACCTCTCTTTTTGCAACACTACCTTTTCTCGGCACCTTTTTTCCTCCTAATTTTTTCTCAATATAATTTAAAACATAACAAAATTAATTAACTAAACAACAATTACAAAATAAACAACTCATAAAATGATTTTAATTAGTTTTTATTTTGAAGTTTTCTTGTCATTCTTTGTTCCATACTTAGATCTAGCCTGTTTTCTGTTTGCAACTCCTTGTGCATCTAACGTTCCACGTATTATGTGATATCTCGTACCTGGCAAGTCTTTAACACGTCCACCTCTAATTAAAACAACACTGTGCTCCTGCAAGTTGTGCCCCTCACCTGGGATGTATGACGTAACTTCTAGCCCGTTTGAAAGCTTAACCCTTGCAATTTTTCTAAGTGCTGAGTTTGGTTTTTTTGGTGTGCTTGTTCTAACCACAGTGCAAACCCCTCTTTTTTGTGGAGATTTACTCTCAACCTCTTCTTTTTTTAGTGCGTTATAAGAACTTCTCAAAGCTGGAGACTTAGACTTGTAAACCTTTCTTTTTCTTCCTTTTCTAACTAACTGATTAAACGTTGGCATTCCTACACCTCTTTAATTTAATTTTATTAAAACAATTAAAATCATTATTTTTTAAATAAGGTAAAAATTTAACAAAAATAATACGCCAGAAATTATAACACTAATTCATTTTGTTTGTCAAGCTAATTAATTTTTAGCTTAATAAATATTTGTTTTGTTTTTACTCTGCTTTTTTAACCTGAACCTTCTGATATTTTAAAAGCCCTGTTCCTGCAGGAATTAATTTTCCTATTATTACGTTTTCTTTAAGTCCAATTAATGGGTCCACCTTACCGTTTACCGCAGCATCTGCTAAAACTCTTGTTGTTTCCTGGAAAGAAGCAGCAGACAAAAAGCTATCTGTTGCTAAAGATGCTTTGGTTATTCCTAATAAAACCGGCTCCCATGTTGGCAGCTCTTCTTGCTTTGCTCCCTTGCTTTTTAAGTTTTTAATAATTTTTTTAAGCTGTATTTTGTCCACACATGCGCCACCAACATAATCACTAATTCCCGGGTTTGTTATTCTAACCTTTCTCATCATCTGCCGTATTATTACCTCAATGTGCTTATCGTTAATGTCCACCCCTTGCAACCTATAGGTTTTTTGCACCTCAAAAATTAAATAATTCTGAACAGCCTGCTCACCTTTAATTGCTAAAACATCGTAAGGGTTTGTTGGCCCTTCTGTTAGTGGGTCTCCTGCTTTAATTTGTTGCCCCTCTTTAACTTTAATTCTAAACCCAAACGGAATTAAATATTCCTTTTCTTCTCCTGTTTCTAAATTTTTCACTGTTATGTGCCTAATATGCTTTACATTTTCAATGTAAATTTTGCCATCTATTTCACTTATTATGGAACAATATTTTGGTTTTCTGCATTCAAACAATTCCTCAACTCTAGGCAAACCCTGTGTTATGTCTTCCGAAGAGGCTATTCCTCCGGTGTGGAAGGTTTTCATTGTAAGCTGTGTTCCTGGCTCACCAATGGACTGCGCTGCTATTGTTCCAACCGCTTCCCCAATTGCAACGACATCGTTTCTTGCAAGGTTTGCTCCATAACATTTAGAACAAACTCCCAACTCTGCCTCGCATGTTAAAATGGAACGAATTTTAACGGTTTTAATGCCCGCGTCCACAACCCTTTGAGCATCTGCTAAATCCATCATCTTTTCTTTGTGAACTAAAATTTCACCTGTTTTTGGGTCTTTAATGTCTTCACAAGAATATCTTCCAGTTAACCTTTCTTTTAAAGTTTCAAAAACCTCGTTTCCGTCTTTAATTTCACTCACTTCAATTCCGTTTTCTGTTTTGCAGTCGTCTTCTAAAACAATAACTTCTTGAGCAACGTCAACTAGTCTTCTTGTTAAATAACCTGAGTCTGCTGTTCTTAAAGCTGTGTCTGTTAAACCTTTTCTTGCTCCTCTAGAAGAAATAAAATATTCCAAAACATTTAAACCTTCCCTGTAGCTTGCTTTAATTGGGATTTCTATTGTAGCACCAGAAGTGTTTGCAATTAGCCCTCTCATTCCGGCTAACTGACGAATTTGGTTTAAAGAACCACGAGCACCAGAATCTGCCATCATAAAAATTGGGTTGTCTTTGTCTAGTGCTTTTGTTAATGCATCTGAAACCTTATCTGTTGTTGTGTTCCAAATGCTAATAACCTTTTCATATCTTTCTTCATCTGAAATTAAGCCTCTTTTAAACTGTTTCACGATTGCAGAAATTTTTTCATCTGCTTCAGCTAAATATTGCTCTTTCTCTTTAGGAATTACGGCATCCCCAATTCCAACCGTTACCGCTCCTTTTGTGGAATATTTAAACCCTAATTCTTTAATTTTATCTAAAACTTTAGAAGTTTTTTCAACACCGTGACGTTCTATGCATTTTGAAACAATTTGTTCTAGCTGCTTTTTTCCAACTTTAAAATCTATCTCCAACTTAAAAAGAGAAAGCGTGTCTGCACCAGACCTGTCCACGTAACCCAAATCTTGCGGTATAACCCTATTAAAAATAATTCTTCCTGCTGTTGTGTTAATTAATCTTCTTTCTTTTTTCCCTTCAATTTCTTTTTCCACTCTAACCTTAATTTTAGCGTGCAGTGTAATGTAGCCTTCATTGTAAGCCATTATTGCTTCATCAAAATCTTTAAAAACTTTGCCTTCTCCTTTTTCACCTTCTCTTTCTATTGTTAAATAATAAGAGCCCAAAACCATATCGTTAGTTGGAACTGCAATTGGTTTTCCATCCGAAGGTTTTAAAAGATTGTTTGCTGCAAGCATTAAAAACCTTGCCTCTGTTTGAGCTTCAATTGAAAGTGGAAGATGCACAGCCATTTGGTCTCCATCAAAGTCTGCGTTGTAACCTGTGCAAACCAATGGGTGAAGTTTTAGCGCTTTTCCTTCAACCAAAACCGGCTCAAATGCTTGAATTCCTAATCTGTGTAACGTTGGAGCTCTGTTTAAAAGAACAGTTCTGCCTTTAATTACTGTTTCTAAACAATCCCAAACTTTTATGTTTCCTCTTTCAATCATTTTTCTAGCACTTTTTATGTTAGAAACTATGCCTTTTTCAACCAATTTTTTCATAACAAACGGCTTAAAAAGTTCTAGTGCCATCTCTTTTGGCAACCCGCACTGATACATCTTAAGTTCTGGACCAACCACAATAACAGAACGGCCTGAATAATCTACACGTTTTCCTAAAAGATTTTGGCGAAACCTTCCCTGCTTTCCTTTTAACATGTCTGACAAAGACTTTAAAGGCCTGTTGTTAGGCCCTGTAACTGCTCTTCCTCTTCTGCCATTGTCTATTAATGCGTCCACTGCCTCTTGGAGCATTCTTTTTTCATTTCTAACTATTATGTCTGGCGCTTTTAGTTCTAACAATCTTTTTAACCTGTTGTTTCTGTTAATAACTCTTCTGTAAAGGTCATTTAAATCTGAGGTGGCAAATCTTCCTGCGTCTAACTGAACCATAGGGCGTAAATCTGGCGGGATTACAGGAATTACATCTAAAATCATCCATTCTGGTTTGTTTCCACTTTTTAAAAAAGCTTTTACAATGTCAAATCTTCTAATTGCTTTAACCTTTTTTTGGCCTGTAAAATTTTGCACATTCTTTTTCAAATCTTCATAAAGTTCTTTTAAATTAATCTTTTGCAAAAGTTCTTTAACTGCTTCAGCCCCCATTTTAGCTGTAAAATCTTCCTCATAACGTTCATACATGTCTGCATATTCTTTTTCTGTTAGAATTTGACCTAATTCTAACTCCGTTTCTCCTGGGTCTGTTACAATATATTTAACAAAATACAAAACCTCTTCCAGCCTTTTAGGTGAAATGTCTAACAGTAAACCAATTCTAGAAGGAATCCCTTTAAAATACCATATATGTGAAACCGGCGCTGCGAGCTCTATGTGCCCCATTCTTTCACGGCGAACATTAGAATTTGTTACTTCAACACCGCATCTTTCACAAATTTTGCCCTTATATCTTAAACGTTTATATTTTCCACAATTACATTCCCAATCCTTAATGGGCCCAAAAATTCTTTCACAAAACAAACCCTCTTTTTCGGGTTTTAGTGTTCTATAGTTAATTGTTTCAGGCTTTTTAACCTCACCACAAGACCATTTTCTAATTTGATTAGGTGAACTCAAATCTATTTTAATTGAACTAAAAGAGTCAAAATCCATATTTTGTTTCCCCTTCTTTTAAAACTTTATTTTTATAACTTCTAAAATTTTAATTAAATAAACACAAAAATTATGCTGAAATTTTTATTTTGCAAATTTTACCCTTACAACCCAAATGCTTTTATTTTCCAAAATCAAACCCCCAATCTTTAATGGGGCCAAAAATTCTTTCACAAAACAAACCCTCTTTTTCTGCTCTTTAACCTCAACGAAAAATCTGCTTCTTAAACCAAAATTAACGCATCTTTTCAACAAAAATACTGTCATTTTCAACTTCATCTTTTTCTGATTCTTGTTTTTTTTCTTCTTCCACAACTTCTAGCCCAATTGAAGTGTCATATCTTAAAGATTTCTTTAAGTCTACTCTGTTGCCATCATCATCAAAAACATTAATGTTCAGTGCCAAAGATTGCAATTCTTTAATTAAAACGTGAAATGCTTCTGGTGCTCCTGGTTTTGGAATGTTTTTTCCTTTAACAATTGCTTCATATGTTTTAACTCTTCCTGAAATATCATCAGACTTTACAGTTAAAATTTCCTGCAAGGTGTGCGCAGCTCCATAGGCTTCTAATGCCCAAACCTCCATTTCTCCAAAACGCTGCCCTCCAAATTGAGCTTTTCCTCCCAACGGCTGCTGCGTTACTAAAGAATATGGCCCTGTGGAACGTGCATGAATTTTGTCATCCACTAGATGATGCAGCTTTAAAAAGTACATGTAACCTACTGTAACTGGCTTGTCGAATGGCTCTCCTGTTCTTCCATCGTAAAGAATTGTTTTTCCATCTTCTCGTAAACCAGCTTCTTTTAAAAGCTCTCCAACTTCTTTTTCTGTTGCTCCATCAAAAACAGGGGTTGCAACCTTCCAATTTAGTTTTTTAGCCGCCATCCCAAGATGAACCTCCAAAACCTGCCCTATGTTCATTCGGCTTGGAACCCCTAAAGAACTTAAAACAATGTCTATTGGTGTGCCATCCGGCAAAAATGGCATGTCTTCCTCCGGCAAAATGCGCGAAACAACCCCTTTGTTTCCATGCCTTCCTGCCATTTTATCTCCAACACTAATTTTTCTTTTTTGCGCTATATAACATCTAACAACTATGTTAACTCCTGGTGAAAGTTCATCACAATTCTTTTTTGTGAAAACCTTAACATCTTTAACAATGCCATATTCCCCATGAGGAACCCTTAAAGATGTATCTCTTACTTCTCTTGCTTTTTCTCCAAAAATTGCTCTTAATAACTTTTCTTCAGAAGTGAGCTCTGTTTCTCCTTTTGGTGTTGTTTTTCCAACTAAAATGTCTCCCGCTTTAACCTTTGCTCCCACTCTAATTATTCCGTTTTCATCTAAGTTTTTTAAAGAATCTTCCCCAACGTTAGGGATTTCTCTAGTTATTTCTTCAGGCCCTAGTTTTGTGTCTCTTGCCTCAGACTCATATTCTTCAATGTGAATTGATGTGTAAACATCATCTCTAACTAATCTTTCACTAATTAAAATGGCATCCTCATAGTTGTAGCCTTCCCATGGCATAAAACAAACTAAAATATTTCTTCCTAAACTAATCTCTCCTTTTGAAGTTGCCGGGCCATCTGCAATAACTTGGCCTTCTTCAATTTCTTCTCCAATTGAAACAATAGGACGCTGATTTATGCATGTGCTTTGGTTTGAACGCGCAAATTTAATTAGTTGATATTTATGCTCTGTTCCTTTTTCATCTGTTATAACAATTTCATTACTTGCAAGCCTTGTTACTTTTCCTTTAACTTCACTACGAACAATTGCACCAGAATCTATTGCAGCCTTATATTCAATTCCCGTTCCAACAATTGGAGCTTCTGAAACAAGTAAAGGAACAGCTTGACGTTGCATGTTAGCTCCTTTAGAAGCTCTGTTAGCGTCATCATTCTCCAAAAAAGGAATCATAGCTGTTGCAACAGAAACAACCATTTTAGGAGAAACGTCCATGTAGTCTACTTCTTCTTTTTCAACTTCTAGAATTTGATCTAACTTCCTTGCATGAACTCTTTTATTTTTAAACTCATTGTTTTCTGTTAAAGGTTCATTTGCCTGCGCAGTAATATATTTATCTTCAACATCTGCAGTCATATATTCAACTTCATTTGTAACTCTTCCTATTTTTTTGTCCACTTTTCTGTATGGCGTCATTATAAAGCCATATTCATTTAACTTAGCAAAAAGTGCGAGGTAGGAAATTAGCCCAATATTTGGCCCTTCTGGGGTTTCTATGGGGCACATTCTGCCATAGTGAGTGTAATGCACGTCTCTTACTTCAAAACCTGCTCTGTCTCTTGAAAGCCCACCTGGCCCCAATGTGGAAAGACGCCTTTTGTGTGTAAGCTCTGCTAAAGGGTTTGTTTGATCCATAAACTGCGAAAGAGGAGAAGAACCAAAAAACTCTCCAATTACTGCAGTAATTGGCCTTATGTTAACCAATGCTTGAGGGGTTAACACTTCTAGGTCGTTTGCTTGAAGGCTCATTCTTTCTTTAATTACTCTTTTCATTCTAGCTATTCCAATTCTAAACTGGTTTTGCAATAGCTCTCCAACACACCTAACTCTTCTGTTTTGTAGATGGTCTATGTCTTCTATTATTCCTATTCCATTTGCTAAACAGTTTAAATAGTTTATGGCGGCAAAAATGTCTTCTTTTAAAATGCATCTTGGAATTAAACTGTCTAAATTTTCAACAATTGCTTCTTCTAATTCTTTGCCTTTAAACTGCTCCATTAAAGCTTTTAAAACATCATACCTAACCTTTTCTTTTATGCCATATTTTTCAACATCAAAACTCACAAAATCTTTTATGTTAACCATGGAGTTTGAAATAACCTTAACCGGTTCTCCTTCAACCTCAATGTAAACAGAATCCACACCTTGTTTTTCTATTAATTTTGCTTTTTCTTCTGTTAAAATTTCTCCCTTTTCTGCTAAAACCTCTCCTGTTTCTTTATTAATAACATTTTCATATGCTCTTTGCCCAACAATTCTCGGGAAAATTGAAAGTTTTTTATTATATTTATATCTTCCAACCTTTGAAAGGTCATACCTTCCTTCATCAAAAAACAAATTTTTAATGTAAGAAGAAGCTGTTGCAAGGTTTGCTGGCTCTCCTGGCCTTAATTTTTTGTAAAGCTCTAAAATTGCTTCTGTTCCTGTTTTGGTTGCATCTTTACTTGTTAATGTTTTATAAATCCTCTTGTCTTTTCCAAATATCTCATAAATTTCTTCATCGTTGCCTTCAAAATCTGTAAATAAATCTTCCCCTTCTTGAGCAACATCTTTAAGTTTTAAAATTGCTCTAATAAACAATGTTATGGGGATTTTTTTGTTTTTGTCTATTCTAACGTAAAATATATCGTTAGAATCTGTTTCGAATTCTAGCCATGTTCCTCTGTTGGGAATCATGGTGCTTGAAAACTTCTTCTTTCCAGATTTGTCATATTCACTACCGTAATAAACCCCTGGAGAACGAACAAGCTGAGAAACAACAACACGCTCAGCACCGCGTATTATGAATGTTCCACTTGGAGTCATTAATGGAAATTCTCCCATAAAAATTTCTTGTTCTTTAATTTCCCCTGTGCTTAAATTTTTAAGCCTTGCCATAACTCTTAAAGGAACAGCATAGCTTGCATCTCTTTCTTTGCATTCCATTATGCTATAGCGTGGTTCATCGTCGAAGCGATAGTTTATGAACTCTAAAACCAAATCACCTGAATTGTCTAAAACATATGCCGCGTCATCAAAGACCTCTTTAAGTCCTTTTTTAATAAACCAATTGTAAGAATTTTTCTGTATTTCTATTAAATTTGGCATTTCAATTACTTCATCTATTTTAGAGAAACTCATTCTAGTTGTTTTTCCAAACTTTATGGGTTTTAATTTTGCCATAAACAAACTCCCCTTATTTTAAAAAATAAACAAAAAAACACCAGCTTAATCACCCTTTTTAATTAAGCTTAAACTAAAAACATAACCACAAAACTCCAAATTCTAGCATAATTTAATATTATACTTTAACTTTTATTTTATGTCAACAACTTTTCTTTATTTTTTATTTTAAATCAAATAAACAGGTTAGAATCTGGCATTAAAATTTGTCTTTTATTTTTTTTATTAACCTTAAACATTAAAGCAAAAGAAATTGGCCCCACTCTGCCAACATACATTAAAAAAATTAGCACCGCTTTAGAAAAATAAGAAAAAAATTTTGAATTAATAACCTGAAAACCAGTTGTTGAAAACGCAGAAACAACAGAAAAAACAATGTTGTTAAGCCCTATTTCAAAATTAAAATTCCATATTATTAAGATTGCAATAAAAATTATAAATAAAGAAAGAAAAAAAAGTGCCATTGCCTTATAAACTATTGTTTTTTTAACCCTATGGCCAAAAATTACGGTTTCTTCTTCATTTTTAACAACACAAAATATTGTTGAAATTAAAATAATTATTGTATTAATTTTAATTCCTCCAGATGTTCCTGTAGGGTTAGCTCCAATGAACATTAAAATGGACAAAAACATTTTAGTTAAACTACTAATTTTAGAAAAATCTACGCTAACAAAACCTGAAGTTCTTGCTGCTGTTGAATTAAAAATTGAATTTGAAATTTTTTCTAAGAAAGATAATTCTTTTAATGTTTCGTTAAACTCTAAAACTAAAAAACCCAGTGTTCCAATAATAAGCAAAAAAAACGAACCAAAAAGAACAATTTTTGAATGAACCGAAAGAAATTTTAACTTAATTTTTCTAGCTTTTAAATTAATTATCTCATTAATTGTAACAAAACCTATTCCTCCTATGAAGGTTAAGGCGCTAATTGTGAACATAACTAAATAATCTTTTTGAAAAGGAACAAAACTGCAATTTTTATAAAAAACTCCATTTAAATCTAGCCCTGCATTACAATATGCTGCAATCGAAGAAAAAACAGCCATAAAATAGCCATATACACCAAATTTCTTGCAATATGAAAAAGAAAGAAGCAATGCTCCAATTAACTCACAACTTAATGTTATTAACAATATTGTTTTAAATATTGTTTTAACATCTGCAAGATTGTTAACATTAATTTGACTGGAAGCAAGCTTTAAATTTTTTAAACTTAGTTTATTATTAAAAAATATTAAAAATATGGTTGAAAAGGTTATTAAGCCAAGTCCTCCTACTTGAATTAATATTAAAATTACTAATTTTCCAAACAAACTCCAATGTGTGAAGGTGTCTTTTGCTGAAAACCCGGTAACACATGTTGCTGAAGTTGAAGTAAACAAACAATCCATAAAAGAAGTGCTATGATTTGCATTATAGGAAATTGGCAAAAACAACAAAAATGCTCCAATTAAAATTATTGCAATAAAACTAAAACAAACCATACGAACTGGGTTGCCTTTTAAAAAATTTCTATTCTTAAAATTAAAAATCATCTCTAATTTAACCTCTTTTAAGCTATGTTAACATACATAAAATATTGTATCAAATTTTTCTACAACTGCAAGATATTTTTGATTTATTAAATTAAACCCTAAATTTAAACAACAAAAAAAGAGAACCATACGGCAAAAAACCATATAATTCTCTAATTATTTTAAACTATAAAACCAAACCTTATGCTGGTTTAGAGGTGTTTGCTGGACTTGGTGCTGATTGTTGCGGTGGGGTTTGATTATTGCTGTTTGGTGATGGCTTTTCTTCTGGTTTTACATTTTTTAAGCTATGTTAACATACATAAAATATTGTATCAAATTTTTCTACAACTGCAAGATATTTTTGATTTATTAAATTAAACCCTAAATTTAAACAACAAAAAAAGAGAACCATACGGCAAAAAACCATATAATTCTCTAATTATTTTAAACTATAAAACCAAACCTTATGCTGGTTTAGAGGTGTTTGCTGGACTTGGTGCTGATTGTTGCGGTGGGGTTTGATTATTGCTGTTTGGTGATGGCTTTTCTTCTGGTTTTACATTTTGATTTTTCTTAGCTTCATTTACTTTACTTTCTAAATCTTTAAGAAGTTTTTCTGCTTCTTCCTTTTTCAAACCATCTAATTTAAATTCTTTGAGTTTATTAATCTTATCATGTGAAATTCCAACGGTATTAGGGTTTGTTTTCTTTGGTGATGCTGGTGGGGTTTTTGCTTTCTTTTTTGTAGTTTGTTTTTTGTTTTTAGATTCATCTAAATCTTCATCATCTTCACTTTTTTTTGAATTTTTATCTTTTGATTTCTTATCTTTACCATCTTTCTTTTCTCCAAAAATGTCATCATCTGCATCTGAGCTGCTGTTACCTTTTTCTTCTAAGTCAGAATCTTTACTAGATTCTACTGTGTTTGAAGAACTGCTTTCTTGCTTCTTTTTTCCGCATGCTGTTAAAGCTAAAACTAAAATTGCAACAAACGCAAAAATTGAAAAAAATTTCTTTTTCATTTTTATACCCTCTCTATACTATATATATTTTATTATATTTTTATATTTTATTATATTTTTATATTTAATTTTATTTAAACATTTATAAATATATTTTATTTAAACATTTATAAATCTATGCCATCTTTACAAAATTAACCTGTATTTAAAATCTAATATTTTTAATACCATAATTTTAAAATAGCACAATTTTAAAATTTTAAAATTTTCTAATCATTGTTAAGAATCTAGTAATTGAATAAAAATAAAATTAACTTAACGATTAATAAAAAATTAAACGGTTGATTTTAATATTTCTACTGTTTAAAATGTGTTATGTTCTTACACTGAATTTATTTATTCTTAAAATATTTTAAAACAAAAAAATTAAATGCATTGATTATATTATACATATCATTTATAGTATAAATTACATCACAAATATAATGCTAAATTATGTATTTAAATTAAAAGTCGTACAAGACAAACTTCATCCCGTACAACCAACATAACTAACCTTAAAATGAAATTTTATCCCAATCAGTTTCATTTATCAACATTAATTTTTCTTTTTATCTTCCTTTTTCTTTTCGTTTTCTTTTTTGTTGTCTTTTTCTTCTTCTTTCTTATTACCTTTTTTGTCTTTATCTTTTTCATCTTTATTATCTTTATTATCTTTGTTTAATTTTGAATCGTTTTCATCAAGAACTTTAGCTCCTGTTTTTGCAGCGCTTCCGCTATCTTTTTTCTCTTCTTCCTTTTTGTTTTCATCTTTTTTGTTTTCATCTGCTTTACTTTCTGTTATTGTTGACTTACTACTCTCTTGTTTCTTTTTGTCACATCCTGTTATTCCTACTAATGCTAAAGACATTAAAGATAACAAAACCAACAAATTTTTCTTGAATTTCATTTTATTTAGTCCCCTTTCAAATAAATATTATTTATTAATATTTTTTACAACCCAACGATTTAATACAATCTGTTTATGTACTAATTTCGTTCTGGAAAATAGTTTACCACTAGAACATGCTCTATGCAATAAAATTGGATAAAAATGTATTGTTTTGGATCTTAAATGTTTGTTTATTTTAAAAATAACCAAAAAATCTACAATTTTTTACACAGTGAAGTTAAATTTTAGTGTATTTTTAATATATTATATAAAATTGAAAATGAAAGGACCTTAATATGAATCTTGCTGTTTTTGGAGAAAAATTCGAATTTTTAACGTTAAAAGAAAGTATTGACCAATTCAACTTTAAAAACAACTACAATATAAACCTTAATTACTATGAAAATTTAAACATTTTATTGCAGGATATTTTAAATAAAAAAATTAATGCAGTTTTTTTAATGCATTCTAAAAATTTTCCAGATATTATTAATCTTAGCTTGAAAATTAAAAATAACAACCCAAAATGCGAAATTGTTTTTTGTAGTGAAACAGAAAAATTTGCGGTTAAAGGCTATAAATTAAAAATTTCTTATTACTTATTATTACCTATAAAAGAAGAAGAACTTTTTTTCATTTTGAATGAATTTTCAAAATCTAGTGAAATAATTATTATAAAAACTAACTGGCAAAAAGTTTTGGTTTATGTTAATGAAATAATTTTTGCAGAAAAACAAGGCCATAATGTTATAATACATTGCTCTAACAAAACCCTAACAACACGAATAACTTTCAAAGATTTTATGGAGTTTTTCAAAAACAAACCAGATTTCATTAGCTGCATAAGAGGCACTATTGTTAATTTGAATTGGGTTGACTGCATTATTTCACAAAACTTTATTATGAAAACAGGTGAGAAAATTCCCATTAGACGCCAAGATAGAAAAAAAATTAAAGAATTGTTGTTTAATTTCAATATAAATAAAAATTATAGATAATTTTTTTTTAAAATACTTGCAAAATAACCAATTTAATGTTAAAATTATTTCATCCTTTTTTGAGGTTTATTACTTTAATTTAGGAATTTTAATGAAAAGGTGATTTTAAAACATGGAAAATATAATGAAAAAACAAGATATTATTAAAAATTTTGCTAAAAATGAGAAGGACACTGGTTCTGTTGATGTGCAAATTGCGCTTTTAACAAACAGAATTAACGTTTTAACAGAACACCTAAAAATTCATAAAAAAGACAAGAGTTCTTATCGTGGTCTTCTTATGATGGTTGGAAAAAGAAAAAGTTTTTTAAATTATTTGAAAAAAAAGGACATTGAAAAATATAGAGATTTAATTAAAAAATTAGGTTTACGTAAATAATTTTTTAATTTTTAGCTAAAATAATCTTAAGCAAATGTTTCCATAATTAAAGAAGCGTTTGCTTAATTTTTAATTTAACAAAGCAAATGTTTCTAAAACAAACGAAATGTTTGCTTAAAATTTTAACAAAAATTTTAATTTAAAAATATATTAATAATGACACTAAAAAAGTTTAAGAAAGAGTCTTTTATGAATAATAATTTAAAAATTAACTCTCATGAAACTTTAAGAATAGGGATTATTTTAAGTTTTGTTGGCGGGATTTTAGACGCTCACACATTTTTATTTAGAAACGGCGTTTTTGCAAACACACAAACCGGAAATATTGTTTTGTTGGCGTTGTTTTTAAACACAAACAACACTCCAAAAACAACACAGTGCATTCTTTCCATTGCAGCATTTGTTATTGGTGTTATTTTAACAGAATTTATTAAAATTAAACTAAAAAATAGAGATATTTTTAACTATGTTTCTTTAACTCTAACAATAGAAATATTGTTTCTCACAATCATAGCCACAATACCGAAAGATTTTCATAATACCGCTGTTATTGTAATTATTTCTTTTATTTGTTCTTTGCAAACAAATGCGTTTAAAAGTTTACACAAAAGCCCTTATTCCACAACAATGTGCACCGGAAACTTGCGTTCTGCTTCTTCATATTTATTTTCTTTTATTTCTAAAAAAAGCAGCAAAGATTTTGTTGTTTGTTTTAGATATTTCATAATAATAATCTCTTTTTTTGTTGGAGCGTTATTTGGAAAAGTGTTAACTAACACAATTGGAGTTAACACTCTTTTGGTTTGTTCTTTGTTTTTAACAACTGCACTCTTAATTTTAATTCTTCAAAACAAGAAACTAAAAAATTTAAAGTGAGTTTTTTAAACAGATTTTTAGGGTTTAAATTTAAAATTTTTTATTGTTTTTGCATTAATTTAAATTGGTTGAATTATTTATTCTAAAATGTTATAATTAATGTTATATAAAATTTGTTTAAATTAAAGGAATGTGTTAAAGTTATGACCAGGTTTTCAGACTTACTAGAAATTGTGAAAGCAGGGCTTGAAAGTGAGCTTTCTCCCACTGCCTACAGCTTATGGATTGCACCATTAAAACCAATAAAATTAAAAGATTCTGAAATTGTGCTTTCTTTAAACAATGAATTTCAAAAAGATATTGTTATGTCTAAATATAGTCGCAGACTCTGCAAAAGTTTTAAAGATGTTTTAGGGTTTGAGGTTAAACTTTCCATTGTTGTTGAAGAAGATGAAGAAGGCGAAAAGAAAAAAAGTAAAGAAAAAAAAGAAATTGAAAATTTAGAAAACATAAATTTAAGCAGCATAAATGAACTAGAAAACTACCCCTACACATTTAAAACCTTCATTGTGGGAAGTTCCAACACATTTGCTTATGCTGCTTGCAAGGCTGTTTCACAAAACCAAACAGGAGCTTACAACCCACTTTTCATTTACGGGCCGAGTGGAATGGGCAAAACGCATCTTCTTTTAGCCATACGTCATGAGGTTATGAAAAATAAACCAAATTTAAATGTATTATATATTAATGGAGAATCTTTCACTAATGAATTTATTTCTGCAATAGAACAAGAAAGAACTAGAGAGTTTCATGAAAAATATAGAAAAGTAGATTATTTATTAATGGACGACATCCAATTTCTAGCAGGAAAAACACAAACACAAGAAGAATTTTTCTACACATTCAACGATTTACACCAAATTGGAAAACAAATTGTTTTAACCTCAGACAGACCACCAAAAGAAATTAAAACATTAGAAGACAGATTAAGAACAAGGTTTGAATGGGGACTTTTAGCAGACATAGCTCCTTCGGATTATGAAACAAGGGTTGCAATAATTAGAAGAAAATCTGAAATGTTAAACATTAAAATTCCTAACGATGTTGTAAGCTATATTGCAAAAAATTTAAAAAACAACATCCGTCAACTAGAAGGAGCAGTTAAAAAAATTAAAGCATTTTTGTTGTTAGCAAATTCTCCTCCAACAGTTACAATGGCACATTCCATTATTAAAGACATTTTAAATGACGACCAACCAACACCAATAACAATAGAAAAAATAATTGGAGAAGTAAGCAGAACCTTTAACATTTCTGAAAAAGACATAAAATCCACCAAACGCCAATCTAAAATTTCAAAAGCACGTCATATTGCAATATACATAGTAAGAGAAATAACACAGGCATCCTACGAAGAAATTGGAAAATCTTTTTCTAATAGAGATCATTCCACAATAACGCATTCACTAAAACAGGTTGACAGCATAATGCAAAACGAACCAAAGCAAAAAGAAATAATAGAAGACATTATTAAAAATATACGAGATAGATAGTGTTTATTTTTTTTACCCTTTAAACTTTCAACAAAGTTTTACATTAAATTTAATCTTATTTAAAAGAAAAATCTGGTGTTTTAAACAAAAATTAATTAAAATGTTAAAAGAATTGCTAGTTGAAAATTTTTTAAACCTAGGAATTGTTCTAGTTTTGAACAATAGTTTTCAACAATATTAACAAAGTTTTCAACAATATTAACATTTAAGAAAAACATTTAAACATAAAAACAATTTTTAAACACGAAAACAACAAAATATAATTGCGATTTTTAATATATAAAATGGGCTTTTTGTAGACTTTTTCTATATTTTAACAATCTCTACTATTACTACTAAAAAATATAATATTATTTACATATAAAAAATAAAAACTAAAAATAAAAGGTTGAAAAATTATGGAATTCACATGTGATTTAAATTCATTAAGATCTATTGCAAACAACGTTTCTTTTGCAATTAATTTAAAAAATTCAACAATTCCTGTTTTAGAAGGAATTTTATTGGAATGTAAAGATGGAAATTTAAAGTTAACAGGGTATGATCTTTCTCTTGGTATTGTTAAAACTTTAAAGGTTAACCAAATTAAAGAAGGGAAAGTTATTTTAAAAGCACAATTATTAGTAGAAATATTAAAAAAATTAGATGATAAAACAATTTATTTTAAAACAGATGAAAATTTAATAACTAAAATTAAAACAACAACAACAGAATATAAAATTTCAGGAATTAATGCTGATGAATACCCTTCTCTTCCTGAAATAACAGAAAAAAACAAAATATCCATAAAAGATGTTATTTTAAAAGAAGCAATTTTTAAAACTCTTTTTGCGGTTTCAATTAATAATGTTCAAAACCCAATTTTATGTGGATCTTTATTTAAAATTAAAAATGATGTTTTAAAAATAGTCTCTGTTGATGGATATAGAGTTGCTATTAGTAATTCTAAAATTAAAAATTCTAATGTTAATTCCAATTTTGTTGTTTCTAGTAAAGCTTTAAATGAAATTTTAAAACTTTTAAAAGATGAAGAAGACGCAGAAACTTTAATTGAAACAGACGAAAAACACGCTGTTTTTAAAATTAATGGATATTATTTAATTACAAGACTTTTAAGTGGAACATTCATAGACTACAAAGCCGCCATTCCTAAAAGCTGTAAAACCATAATTAAGGTTAACACTCAAACTTTAGAGCAAAGTTTGCAGAAAGTTTCTGTTTTAATAACACAAAAAATTAGCGTCATTATGAAAATTTTAGAAGATGAAGTGTGTTTACAGTGTGAAAGCAGCTTAGGAAAGGTTGAAGATGTTTTAAAAATTAAAAAAGAAGGAGAAATTTTAGAAAAAATAGCATTCAACAACAGATTTATGTTGGACGCTTTAAAACATTGCAAAGAAGAAAAAATTTTAATTGGTTTTAATGGGCCGGTTATGCCAATTAAAATTGAGCCTATTAATGAAAAATCTTTTTTATATTTAATCTTGCCAGTTAGATTAAAATAACTTTACAATAAAAATTAAATTTGAAATTTTATAAAATATATTATATAATATAGATATATATTTTTAAAAACATATTCAAGATTAATAATTAATTATTTTTAAAAGGCTACACCATTTGGTGTTTGAAATTGTGGATAATTCAATTGATGAAGCTTTGGCAGGGTTTTGCAGTGAAATTAAGGTTACAATTAAGCCTAACAATGTAATAACAGTAAAAGACAACGGCAGAGGAATTCCTGTTGGAATTCATAAAAAAGAAAAAATTTCTGCAGCAACAGTTGTTTTCACAATTCTTCATGCGGGAAAATTATTGGTAAATTAAAAAAGAAAGGTTTTCTAAATTAATGGGAGATTTAAATAATGGTTACAATGAGCAAGACATTGAAGTTTTAGAAGGTTTGGAAGCAGTAAGAAAAAGGCCGGGGATGTATATAGGTTCCACAAGTTCTAGAGGGCTACACCATTTGGTGTTTGAAATTGTGGACAATTCAATTGATGAAGCTTTAGCGGGGTTTTGCAGTGAAATTAAGGTTACAATTAAGCCTAACAACATAATAACAGTTGAAGACAACGGAAGAGGAATTCCTGTTGGAATTCATAAAAAAGAAAAAATTTCTGCAGCCACAGTGGTTTTCACAATCCTTCATGCGGGAGGAAAGTTTGGAGGAAACGGCTACAAGGTTTCTGGTGGGCTTCATGGTGTTGGGGCTTCTGTTGTTAACGCTCTTAGTTCTTTTTTAGACCTCACAATTTATGATGGTGAGAGCATACATTTTCAGCATTTTGAAAGAGGAAAATTTAAAGAAGAATTAAAGGTTGTGGGGCAAACAACAAAAACAGGCACAACTGTTAGTTTTAAAGCAGACGAAGAAATTTTTAAAGAGACTAACTACGACTTTGAAGTTTTATTAAAAAGATTAAAAGAACAAGCTTTTTTAAACAAAGGCTTAAAAATTGTTTTAAGGGATGAAAGAAATAAAGAGCCAAAAGAAGAAGTTTTGCATTATGAAGGGGGAATAATCTCTTTTGTTGAAGAAATAAACAAAAAAAGAGGTTTGCAGCTGCTGCATGATGTAATATATTTAAAAGAAGAGAGAGAAAATTCTTTTTGTGAAGTTGCTTTTTGCTACAACGACAGCTACAACGAAATTGTTCTTTCTTTTGCTAACAATATTCATACAATTGACGGTGGAACTCATGAAGTTGGTTTTAAAACCGCTTTGGTTAAAACAATAAATGAATATGGCAGAAAAAATAACTTTTTAAAAGAAGGAGAAAAATTAATAGGGGACGACACAAGAGAAGGCCTAACTGCAATTGTTAGTGTTCGTTTAGTGGAAACAGAGTTTGAGGGGCAAACAAAAACAAGGCTTGGCAATGTTGAATGCAAAAAAATGATTTTTAATTTGGTTTATGAAAAATTAACCTATTTTCTAGAAGAAAACCCTCAGGTTGCTGCTAGCATAATGGAAAAATGCTTAGTAGCCAAAAAAGCAAGAGAAGAAGCAAAAAAAGCAAGAGAGCTAACAAGAAGAAAATCTTCAATGGACAACGCATCTTTACCAGGCAAGTTAGCAGATTGTTCTGAAAGAGACCCAGCCCTAACAGAACTTTACATTGTTGAAGGAGATTCTGCTGGTGGTTCTGCTAAAAGTGGAAGAGAGAGAAAATATCAGGCAATTTTGCCGCTTTGGGGGAAGATGTTAAATGTGGAGAAATCTCGTTTAGACAAGGTTTATGGAAACACCAAGTTGATGCCTGTTGTGACTGCAATAGGGACTTCAATTGGGCAAGATTTTAACATAGAAAAATTAAGATATAACAAAATTGTTATTATGGCGGATGCCGATGTTGACGGCAGCCACATTAGAACTCTTCTTTTAACCTTTTTCTTTAGGTTTATGCGCCCTTTAATTTCAACAGGGCATGTTTATTTAGCGCAACCTCCGTTATACCGAATAACTCATAATAAAAAACATAAATATGTTTATTCAGATGCTGAAAGAGACGCTTACTTAAAACAGCTTTATGAAAAACATGAAAACGCTAAAGTTACAATGCAGCGCTACAAAGGGTTAGGAGAAATGGATGCGGAACAGTTATGGGAAACAACAATGAACCCAGAAAACAGGGTTATGATTAAAGTAACCATTGAAGATGCTGTTTTGGCAGATGAAACATTTACAATTTTAATGGGGGACAAGGTTGAGCCTAGAAAAAACTTCATAGAACAGAATGCTAAGTTAGTTCAAAATTTAGATGTATAGAATAAATTAAAATATACTATTAGTTAAATTAAAAAACTACAAGGTTTCATATAAAACATTAAAAATTTTCTGTTAGTTTTTATGGCTTTAAAGTTAAAAATGCTTAAAGATGTTAATTTTAGCCATGGCTTTTAAATTGTTATTAAAATTTAAAAAGAAGTTAAATTCGAATTAAGAAAAAATTTTATTGAGAGAATGTTAGGTTAGTTTTAAATTAAAAATATAAACCGAATTAAAATTATACGATTGGTAAAACTAAAAAGCTACAATGTTTCACATAAAACATTAAAATTTTCTGTTAGTTTTTGTGGTTAAGGAGTTAAAAATGTCTGAAGATGTTAATTTTGACCCTAGTCTTGGTAGGGTAATTGATGTTGATATTGAAAAAGAGATGAAGAAGTCTTTTTTAGACTATTCTATGTCTGTTATTGTTTCTCGTGCTTTACCAGATGTTAGAGATGGGCTAAAACCAGTTCACAGAAGAATTTTATACACCATGTGGGAAAATGGGCTTTATTACGATAGGCCACACCACAAATGCGCAGACACAGTAGGAAAAACTTTGTCAGACTACCACCCCCACGGAGACACTTCAATTTACGATGCTCTAGTTAGGTTAGCGCAAGATTTTTCGTTGAGATATCCTTTAGTGGATGGGCATGGAAACTTCGGCTCAGTGGACGGAGACCCAGCAGCACACTACAGGTACACCGAAGCTAGAATGAGTAAAATTTCCATGGAAATGTTAACCAATATTAATAACGACACTGTAGATTTTGTTACAAATTTTGATGAGAGAAAAAAAGAGCCCACAATTCTTCCTTCTCGTTTTCCAAATCTTTTGGTTAATGGGTCTTCTGGAATTGCAGTTGGAATGGCAACAAACATTCCTTCACACAATTTAAATGAGGTTATTGATGCAATATTTTTACTAATTGAAAATGAGGATGCTTCCTTTGAGGAAATATTAGAAAAAATTAAAGGGCCAGATTTCCCAACCGGCGGAATAATTATGGGCACAGCAGGAATTAAAGCGGCCTACAAAACAGGGAAAGGGAAAATTACTGTTAGATGCCGTGTTGAAATTAAAGAAGAAAAAAAAGGAAAGCAAAGTTTAATAATAACAGAATTGCCATACCAGGTGAACAAAGCAAGATTGGTTGAAACCATAGCGCATCATGTTAAAAACAAGGTTATTGAAGGAATTGTGGCACCTCGAGATGAATCTGGCCGAGATGGAATGCGTGTTGTAATTGAGCTTAAAAGAGACGCTAACCCAGAAATTGTTTTAAATAAACTATATAAATATACACAAATGCAAGACACATTCGGGATAATTAATTTGGCTTTGGTTGACGGTGTGCCTAAAATTTTAACATTAAAAGAAATGCTTTTGTGTTACATTAAACATCAGGAAGAAATTATTGTTAGAAGAACGAGGTTTTTTTTAAACAAAGCAAAAGAAAGAGAACACATATTAGAAGGTTTAAAAATTGCGTTAGACTACATAGATGAAGTAATTAGCATAATTAAAAAAAGTGCTAATGTTCAGGTTGCAAAGCAAAATTTAATTAATAGGTTTAATTTAGATGAAATTCAGGCAGACGCTATTGTTAAAATGCGCTTAGGGCAACTTTCAGGTTTGGAAAGAGAAAAAATTGAAGATGAGTTGAAAGAGCTAATTGAAAAAATTAACTATTATGAAAAGATTCTTTCAGATGAAAATGAGGTTAAAAAAATTATTGTAGCTGAACTTGGTGAAATTAAAGAAAAGTTTGGAGACAAAAGAAGAACAGAAATTGTTGCAGTAACGGGAGAAGTTGAAATTGAAGACCTAATTCCAAAAGAGGAATGCATGATTACGCTAACACATTATGGTTACATTAAAAGACAGCCCACAAACACCTTTAAAATTCAAAAAAGAGGTGGACGTGGAGTTAGCGGCATGAAGAGAAGGGATGAAGATTTTGTTAAAAACCTTTTCATTGGCTCCTCGCACGATAAGTTGATTTTAATAACAAATAAAGGTATTATGTATTCTTTAAAGTGTTATGAAATTCCGCAAAGTGGTAGAAATTCTAAAGGGGTTAACGTTGTAAACCTATTAAACCTAAATGAACAAGACATTATAGCAAACATGTTTTGCATAAAAGATTTCACTAAAGATTATTATTTAGTTTTTGTAACAAGGTTTGGAATAATTAAAAGGACAAGGCTAGATTTTTACAAAAATGTTCGCAAAAATGGGTTAATTGCACTTTCTTTAAAAGAAGGGGACAGTTTAGTTAACATTGTTTTAACAAAGGGTGAGGATGAATTAATTGTTGCAACGAAAAAGGGTATGGCAATTCATGTTAAAGAAGAACAAATTAGGCCGCTTTCTAGAACTGCAACCGGTGTTATTGTAATGAGGCTTAAAAGAGATGATGAGGTTGTTGGAATGGTTAAAGTTGAAGAAGATTCCACAATTTTAACGGTTTCTTCCACAGGAAAAGGCAGAAGAACAAATATTTCAGAGTACAGGTTACAAAATAGAGGTGGGCATGGAATTTTAAACTATAGGGCTTCTGAAGAAAAAGGAGATGTTGTTGGAATTGAAATCGTTAAAAAAGACGAAGACCTAATAGTTATTTCTAAAAATGGAATAATAATTCGTGTTGCTGCTTTTGAGATTTCTAAAATGTCTCGTTATGGTTCTGGTGTTAGAATTATGAATTTAAAAGGAGAAGACGAGGTTGTTGCAATTAAAAAAACAAACCAAAATGAAGAAGAAAGTTTAAATGAAACAGAAGAATAAATATTAATCTAGTGTTTTTTTAAAGTTTAATATGTTTTATTTTAAAAATT
>CAMZAK010000014.1 GCA_947304245.1 uncultured Clostridia bacterium | reverse complement strand
GCTATCCCTCTCTCAGAGGCAGGTTGCTCACGTGTTACTCACCCGTCCGCCACTATGATTCAGAAGCAAGCTTCCAAATCACCGTTCGACTTGCATGTGTTAGGCGTGCCGCCAGCGTTCGTCCTGAGCCAGGATCAAACTCTTAATTAAAACTTCGGTTAGTTTAACTAACCTACTCCGTCGCCTTATTAACCACAGAATTACTTCTCTTTTAAAATTAACAAGGGTTTGTTCTTCTCTTATATTGTTTAATTTTCAAGGTCCAATTTCCTTCAACACTTCTCATTTCCCGTGTTGCAAAATCTATGTTATCAAACTATTTTATGCTTGTCAACTACTTTTTGGGAAATTTTAAAATTTATTTCTACTACATGGTGCGGGTGAAGGGACTCGAACCCCCACGTAAAAAACACTGGCTCCTAAGACCAGCGCGTCTGCCAATTCCGCCACACCCGCCAGTTGCTGAAAACATTATAATTTAATTTTTAATTATAGTCAACATTTAACGCGATTTCATTTCTAACAAAATATAAAATCTATTAACATTCTTAAAAATTTTTTTATTATTTTTAAAAATATTTCCTAATAATATCCATAAAACCAACTAAAATAAAACTTCCCTTTTCTTTTTTCGAAAACTCTTTCATTTTTTTAAAATTTTTTATAAGTAAATCTTTAAAATACATTTAATTTTAAAATTAAATTTTCTAATTTTCTTAACCTTTGTTATAATTAACAATCCTGTATTTTATTAAATAAATTTTTTAACTTAATATAAAATAAAAATTAAAACTTTTCATAAATTTAAACTTTTAATTTTCATTAACCTATTTAACACAACTTTTTTAAAAATCTTTCTTAAAAATTCTTAATTAATTAACTAAATATCTTTTTTTATAAAATCTTTACTTAATAATTTTTTATCATTTTTAAAATAGACAACCCATAAAATCAATTATTTTAAACTAAATAACATTAATTTTTCTAGTTTCTTTCTTATTAATTATAAATGCATTCTTTTAATCAAACTAAAATAAAAGTTTTCTTTTTTCGAAAACTCTTTCATTTTTTTAAAATTTTTTATAAGTAAATCTTTAAAATACATTTAATTTTAAAATTAAATTTTCTAATTTTCTTAACCTTTGTTATAATTAACAATCCTGTATTTTATTAAATAAATTTTTTAACTTAATATAAAATAAAAATTAAAACTTTTCATAAATTTAAACTTTTAATTTTCATTAACCTATTTAACACAACTTTTTTAAAAATCTTTCTTAAAAATTCTCAATTAATTAACTAAATATCTTTTTTTATAAAATCTTTTTCTGTTTTTTATGTTGATTAAAATTTTTAATATTGAGATTAAAATTAAAAATAACAAAATAGCTAAAATAAAAACCGAAAGCACAACTAAAAATTTATTTTTTAAAAATAAACCTAAAAAATCTTCATTCTCAACTTTTTCAATTCCAACTTCTTTTGCTCTAATTAAAAGTTTATTAGATTCATTACAAAACGGAATGCTAACCAAAAAATTTAAGCAACCATTAAATTTCTTGCAATTAACATTTTCATCAAAATTTTTAGTTAATTTAATTTCTTCAATAGAATATTTTTTGTTTTCTCCTAACATGTTTAAATTAATTTCATCTTTAACTTCAAGTTCATCAATAACATTAAATAAATCCTCAAAATAGTTTTTATTATTAGCTTTAATTACAATGCAATTGTTATATAAAACATCTCCAAAAAGAGCAGAATCTTTAAATTCATTGGAAAAAACAGGAGCATAAACATCATAATCTGAAATTTTAAAAGTTCCAATAATTCCGCCTGTTTGCTCTAAAAAAGAAGCTTTGAAGTTGTTGTAATTAACCTTATAATCTTTTAACAACTCAAATTCTTCAACTTCTTCTTCATAATTTAAAATCTGCATTATTTTGTTAACATTGTAATATGTTTCTTTAAAAATAGGCAACAAAACAACAATAACACTAATAATTAAACTTAAAATTAAAAAGTTTTTTCTAGACTTCATAAAATGCTCCAAAACTTTAAACTAAGTTAATTATTGCCAATTTATTTTTTTTTAAGCTAACCTGCCGTAATCATTCCAGGCCCCATAAAATTTTCCTTTTTTAGTGTTAACAATAAATTTATTTAACCTTAATTTAAACAACCTTTCATCTTTTTTAACCTTTAAAATGTTGTCTACCCTAATTTTTAAATATAGTTCCGGCAAATTTTTAATAGCGCTCATTAACTTTTTATCTTTTTCAAAAATTTTAATTAAACCTTCCTCAATTTTAAATTCTTCTTCTAAATTAGGTAATGTTTTAAAACCAAATTCGCTCATTTTCCCTAGTTTAATTAGCCTTCTTGCTCTTTGTTTGTTTAGTTCTGTCCAATTGGAATTTTTTCTTCTTTTGGAAAATCTCTGCAACAATCTTTGTTCTGCGTCTTTTTTAGTTACGCTGTCAATCCATCCAAAACATAGTGCTTCTTCCACTGCGTCTAAATAATATAAATTCCCATCTTGTTTTGGCTCTCCCATTTTAATTTGAACAAAACATTGTTCCTCTTTTTCACAATTTAAACTAAGCCATCTTCTAAAATCTTCCCTATTTTTAACCTCTTCTAAAAAATTCTTAATTTCCATTAAAAATAAAAATAACCTTCCTTTTTAATTTCTCATAAAGTTTTTTAAAATATCACTAATAATAGTAAAACTTTTAACAGTTACCACATCAAATACTTTTAAATTTTAAAACAAATTTTTTAAACATTACAGATCTTTAGCTTTTAAAAAATTCTTAATTTGTGTTAAAAAAAATAATATTAAACCTTTAAGTTTTGTTTTCAAAAATTAATAATTTAAAATATTTTTTCAAAATATGTTTTCTACATCTTAAAAATTCTTTTTGTTATAAATGTTTTAATTCAAATTCACATTTATAACTTTTTAATGTAAATTCCATCTAGAAAAATAATATAATATTTCTTCCATATTACTCATTATTTAAAATTTTTTTAAAAAATTCAAATTAATATTTTTTTAAACTAATCTAACTAATTTTAGTTTTCAGTTGAATTTTATAACACATATATTTTAAATTTTTTGTGCATCATAAAATTGCTATTTTTTTAATAAAAAATATAAAGTAACATTATTTTTTTCTAAATTCTCTTTGTACAACCTCTTTTCCAGTTTGTTTAAAATTTTTTATCACTTAACTTTTTTCAAATATTATTATTTCTTCTATTAATTTTCTTCTTATTTTAAATAAACTTAAATGTTTTAATTTTAAAAAAATCACTCAAACAGTTACCCCTTCAAATGCTTTTAATTTTAAAACAAATTTTTTCCACATTACCTATCTTTAGCTTTTAAAAAAATAACATTCAACTTTCTAATTTTAGCTACTCAATAGAATTTAAAATTTAAAAATCAACTAACAAAATATTATCTCCCTATTAAAACAAAATGTAAATAACAATATCTTTTTCTAAATTATTTTTTTACAACCTTTTTCCTAGTTTGTTTAAAAGTTTAATTTTACAAAAAAATCACTCAAAAAGAGTGATTAACATATTTATTTAATAATTTTAATTACTATAAATCCATCGCTCACAATTTAAAAACAAAATTTTAGAAAAAACTTTTTCATCAATAGCTTTAAAATAAATATCTTGCGAACTAAAATAACAAAACCCCAATTTTTTTAGTAAGTTAAAACTTTTAAAGTTTTCTGCTGCAACACTAGCCCAAATTTTTTTTAACTTTAACTTTGAAAATCCAAATTCAATTAATTTTTTTAAAGCTTCTAAAGCATAACCACGCATCCAAAACTTTTCTCCAATCCAATATCCCACTTCTGCTTCATCTGCAGATTTTGCTAAAAAAGACTCTGAAAAATCTTTAAAACTAACACATCCAATTAAAGTCTCGTCTTCTCTTTTTAAAACAGCAAAATTACAAGGCTTATTTAAAATATTTTTAATTACAAATAAACTTTCTTTTTCACTAGAATGCCTTTTAAAACCACAAAACTTAAGATTTTAACATTACTAGCTAAAAAATATAAATCTATCGCATCTGTTTCCTTCCAGTTTCTTAAAATTAGCCTTTTAGTTAAAAGCATGCATACCTCAATTAGTCCTCAAATTAATTTTTTTTATTAAAAAATTAAACTTAAAACAAAAACATGCCTAAAAATTTTTGATGGAGTAATTTTTATCTGTAATTTAAAATTTTACTAAAGAGAAAGTGTTTAATTAAATTTATAAATGTTATGTTTTTAATGAGATTTTTGGTTTTCCAATTTACTCGGTTATTTAATTAAAAAGTTTAACAACCATAAAACTTTTAATTTAAAGACTCAAAAGCAGCAACAGCACAAGCAACACTAGCCCCAACCATGGGGTTGTTTCCCATTCCAATTAGCCCCATCATCTCAACATGAGCAGGAACAGAAGAAGAACCAGCAAACTGAGCATCCCCATGCATTCTCCCCATAGAGTCTGTTAAACCATAAGACGCTGGCCCTGCAGCAACATTGTCTGGGTGCAATGTTCTTCCTGTTCCTCCTCCAGAAGCAACAGAAAAATATTTAAACCCGTTTTCATTACACCATTTTTTATAGGTCCCCGCAACTAGGTGTTGAAAACGAGTTGGGTTGGTGGAGTTTCCAGTAATGGAAACATCCACTTTTTCGTGCTGCAAAATAGCAACCCCTTCTCGCACATCATCCGCACCATAACACTTTACAGTGCTTCTTTCTCCTTGTGAAAATTTGGTTTCTTTAACAATTTCTAGTTCACCAGTAACATAATCATAAGCAGTCTGCACATGTGTGAAACCATTAATTCTAGAAATTATGAATGCTGCGTCTTTTCCCAGTCCGTTTAAAATAACTCTTAATGGCTCTTTTCTTGCTCTGTTTGCTGTTCTTGCAATTCCAATTGCTCCTTCAGCAGCAGCAAAAGATTCGTGTCCTGCTAAAAAGCAAAAACATTTAGTTTCTTCGCTTAAAAGCATTGCTGCTAAGTTTCCGTGCCCTAGCCCAACATTTCGCTGGTATGCCACTGAGCCTAAAATGCAAAAAGCTTGCAACCCAATTCCAATAAATTTTGCAGCCTCACTTGCAGTTTTAACGTTGTTTTTAAGAGCAATTGCAGTTCCTAATGTATATGCCCACACAGCGTTTTCAAATGCAATTGGCTGCACCTTTTGAACAATTTCCTTACAATTAACACCCTTACTCAAACAAAATTCATTCGCTTCTTCCAAAGAATTAAACCCATATTTTAAAAGGCACTCATTAATTCTTTCCATTCTTCTTTCTTTGCCTTCAAATTCTGCCATTTTTTCAAACCCCCATTTTTTTAAAATTTAAAATTTACAACAAGTCTTCCTTGCCTGTCTCTAAACTTTTTCATAACAATTAAAATTAAATCTATAAGCCAACCTATTCCAAACAAACCTGCTGTGAAAATGTAACCAACACCTTTAGCTGTTCTTCCAACATAAAAATGATGAAGCCCTAAATATCCTGCAAACCATGCTAAGAGTAGTGTAATTAACCAATTTCTATCACTAAAATTTTTCTGCATTAAATAATAATTATTATTGTCATATACATAAAACACTAATTCTACATATAGTTATATTTTAAAATTTAGAGTTCACAACAAGTCTTCCTTGCCTGTCTCTAAACTTTTTCATAACAATTAAAATTAAATCTATAAGCCAACCTATTCCAAACAAACCTACTGTGAAAATATAAACAATTCCTTTAGCTGTTCTGCCAACATAAAAATGATGAAGCCCTAAATATCCTGCAAACCATGCTAACAATAACGTAATTAACCAATTTTTGTCACTAAAATTTTCCTGCATAAAGTAATTATTATAATTGTTATAATTATTATAGTTATTACCATTATTATAACCATAACTGTTGTTAGCATTATTATTGTTATTATTATTATTATTATTATTATTGTTATCGTTGTTGTACATAAAACACCAATCCTTAAAAATAAATCTTACATATATTCTATGCCTTTTTAAATGGTTTATTTCAAAATAACTAATTTATAAAATTTTTTTATCTATTGCAATTTTAAAGGTCTTATTTTTCTCTCGGGTCTATGTAAGATTCTGCTTCTTCAAACCTGCCATAGGTTGAAATATTGTCTTCATAGGCTTTTTTTGGGTCTTTGCCTTTTCTTATGTCTTCAAGCATTTTTCCAACCTGAACAAATTCATAACCAATAGGCTGTCCTTCTTTAATTCCAACCCTTAAAATGTAGCCTTCGGTCATCTCTAAATATCTCACACCTTTTGCTTTTGTTGAAAAAATTGTTCCAACCTGCGAACGAAGCCCTTTTCCTAAGTCTTCTAATGCTGCTCCAATTAAAAGCCCTCCATCTGAAAAAGCTGTTTGCGTTCTGCCATAAGCCAACTGCTTGAAAATTTCACGCATAGCAACATTAATTGCATCGCAAACAAGGTCTGTGTTTAATGCTTCTAACAACGTTTTTCCTGGCAAAATCTCTCCTGCCATTGCAGCAGAATGAGTCATCCCCGAACAACCTATTGTTTCCACCAAAGCTTCTTCAATTATTCCATTTTTAACATTTAAAGTGAGTTTACAGGTTCCCTGTTGAGGAGCACACCAACCAATTCCATGAGAAAGCCCTGAAATATCTTTTATTTCATATGCCTTAACCCATTTTCCTTCTTGCGGTATTGGTGCTGGGCCGTTGTTTGGGCCTTTTTTTAAAACACACATATTTTCAACTTCAGCCGAATATTGCATAAAAACCTCCTATTTTTTTCAACATAAAAACTCCTTTAAATTTTAATATATTTTTTAAAAATATGCAAGTTTTGTTTAATAGTCTCAACATTACTAAAAATAAAAACTAAAATTATTAATTTTACAAAAACCAACTAACCGGTTAAATAACTTTCAAATTCTGCATTAATTTCTATGCTTTTTAAAGTAAGGTTTTCTTAAATTAAAAACGCACAAATAAACCCTACAACTAAACTAAAAATCTAAAAAATAAAATAATAAAAAATTTAAACTAATTCCATATTAATTAATAATAATATTTTTGAGAATTTTACTAAAATAATTTTCCAACAAAACATTTCCTTAACGCTTCTAGCAAAATTCTAACCAAACCCACTAAATAAAATAAATCCTAAACCGAAATTGGAAATTTCTAAAACGTATAGTTTTAAATTTTAAACTAATTTAAAAAAATTTTATAAATATATTTTGTAAATAATATATACTAATTGTTAAAAACTTTTAAGCTCTGCATTAATTTCTATGCTTTTTAAAATAAGGTTTTCTTTAATTTAATTAAAAAACATATAAGACCTATGCAAACTGAAACATAACAGCAAACATCAAAAACAAAAAATAACATTAATTCCAAAATGAAAATAATAAAAATCTGTTTACTTTAATTCACACTTTTTATTAATTATTTCAACAATAATTTTCAAACAAAATTTTTTCAGCTAAAGTCTCTCCTGCCATTGTTTTAAAAATACACACCAACAAAATGAAATTGTTTTGGTTATTACCCATTATTTAAATTTTTTAAAATATGCAAGTTTTGTTTAACAGTTTCAACATTACTAAAAATAAGATTATTATTCATAACAAAACATAAATAATAGTTTTTCTAAAATAAACTTTGTAATTTATTTAAATTAAATTTTAAAATAGTTAAAAATTTTATTTAAATAATTAAAATTTTACTCATAGCAACATTAACCGGCATCACAAACAAAATTTGTATTAAAAATATTACTTATTTTTTTCTTAATTTTCAACTTTGTTTAAAGATTTCATTTTTCCAATTAATAAATTTTCTGTTTCTTTAATTAAATTTTTCTCAAATTTAATTAGATGATTAACATTTTTAATGTAATTTTCTTTAAATTTTAAAATTTCTTTCGAACTTGACTTGTAATTTTTAATTTCTTTTTAAAAAATATTTCTCAACATCTTTATATTCTTTTTGGTCTACTGAAATTTCATTTCTGCTAATATGTGAATCTGTATTATAAACCAAACCCTATACATATCACATAATGAATAATACCAAAATAACCTATTATTAAAACAAAAACTTCTTCAATTATTCCATTTTTAAAATTAATTTTTAGGTTACCTATTTAAAATAATCAGGCCATCCTTTATGAAAAAACCTTAAAACATCTTACATTTCACATCTCTTAGCCCATTTTCCTTCTTGCAATATTAGTTCTAAACCATTAAATTTAAAACTCAAACTAATTATTTACACCCCAGTTTCTAATGCTTAAAAACCAAATTAAATTAGTAATATTACGAGGCTTTTATTTGAAAATTTTCTGAAACAATAATTTTAATTATTTAGCAAATTCTTCAACTCTGCTTTCCCTAATTACATTAACCTTAATTTGGCCAGGGTAGCTTAAAGTTTTTTCAACCTGTTTTACAATGTCATGAGCTAAAAGAACCATTTCATCGTCCCCAACAATTTTAGGTTTAACCATAATTCTAATTTCTCTTCCTGCCTGCAACGCATAAGAGCTCTCAACCCCTTTAAAAGAGTTAGCTATTTCTTCTAGTTTTTCTAGCCTTTTAATGTAGTTTTCTAAATTTTCACTCCTAGCACCTGGCCTTGCTGCTGAAATGGCGTCTGCTGCCTGAACAATGCAGGCTATTGTTGTTAAAGCTTCCACGTCACCATGGTGCGCCTCAATTGCATGCACAACATCCAAATTTTCTTTATATTTTTTAGCTATGTCCACCCCAATTTGCACATGAGAGCCTTCAACCTCATAGCTCAAAGCTTTGCCTATGTCGTGCAAAAGCCCTGCTCTTCTTGCTAAAGAGGCTTCCACATTAAGCTCACTTGCAATAACTCCCGCAATTGCTGCAACTTCTAAACTATGGCTCAAAACATTTTGCCCGTAGCTTGTTCTTAGTTTCAGCCTTCCTAAAATTGCAATAAGCTCAGGGTGAACCCCCTGCACGTTAGCTTCCATAACGGCCTTCTCGCCTTCAGCTTTTAGCATTTGCTCCACTTCTGCTTTTGCCTTTTCAACAGCTTCTTCAATTTTAACAGGGTGAATTCGCCCATCATCCATCAACCTGTTTAAAGCAATTTTGGCTATTTCTCTTCGCATTGGGTCGAAACATGAAATTGTTATGGCTTGGGGGGTGTCATCTATTATTATGTCCACCCCTGTTAAATTTTCAAAAGACTTAATATTTCTTCCTTCTCTTCCAATAATTCTTCCCTTCATTTCATCAGACCTTAAAGGAATAACGCTCACAGCAACCTCGTTTACATAAGTTCCAGCATATTTTGCCATAGCAAGACTCATTAAATTTTTTGCTTTTTTTTCAACTTCGTCTTTAATTTTTTGCTTATATATTTTAATCCTTACTGCTTTTTCATGGTTTAGCTCATTTTCAAAAATTGTTAAAATTTGCGAACGCGCTTGTTCTTGTGTCATTCCTGAAATCTTTTCTAAAATTTTCATCTGATTTGCTTTAATAAGCTCTGCTTCTTCTAGCATTTTGTCTGCCTGAGAAGTTTTAATTGCTAAATTTTCTTCTTTTTTCTCACACTGCTCAATTTTTCTTTCTAAAGATTCTTCTTTTTGCAAAAGTCTTTTTTCTTGAAGGCCTAATTCTTCTCTTCTAACTTTAATTTCTCTCTCCGCATTTTCCCGCAACTGGTGTATGTCGTCTTTTGCTTCAACTATTGCTTGTTTTCTTTTAGCTAAAGCTTCTTTTTCAGCGTCTTCAACTATTTTTTTAGCATGTTCTTCTGCATTTCCAATTTCTGCTTCAGCAATTTTTTTTCTATAGGTTACACCAAATCTAAAAGAAAAAAAAGCAATGAAAAATCCAAAAACAACAACAGATATTATAATTAACAATATAACAACTGAAACACTCAAAATAATTCACCACACTTGCTATTAAAACTGTGGTCAACAACACTTTTTAGTTATAAAATCCCCATAAATCTTTTTTTCACAAAATATTAGCAAGCAAATAAAACAATTAAAATAAAAATTTAAATATGAAAAACATATATTAAATAATTAATTTAGTTATTTGAAAAAGTTTAAAATTTAAAAAGATTAAATCTTTAAAAATTAATAAATCTATGAGTAAAAGTATTGTAAAACACAACCACTTTAATTTTAATATAATTAAAATTAAAAGTCAATAAATATATTTTAAAAATTTAATCTAACTCCAACCAGTTAATCTGCTTCTTTTTAGTGCTCCAAAAATTCTTTTTTTAAACCCTTTGTCTTCCTTTTCTTTTTCTTCTAAAAAATTTTTAATAACCTGCCTATAGGTGTTACCATCTTTTGGACACAAACTTTTAGTTATGTTAAACCCTAAATTTTTTATTGTTTTTTTAATTTGCTTTTCTTCCACAAAAACAAGTGGTCTTATTAAAAATAAATTTTGCCGTGAAAGAAAAGTACTAGGAGAAAAACAAGAAATTCTTCCCTCAGAAAAAAGGTTCATAATAAAAGTTTCCACAAAATCATCTAAATGATGCCCAAAAGCAACCTTGTTGCAACCATTTTTTTTTGCTATTCCATTTAAAATTCCTTTTCTTAATTTTGAACACAAACTACAAGGATTTTTTTCTTTCTTTTTGTTAAATACAACATCAAAAACGTTAGAATATTCCACAACATGTTCCACTGAAAATTTTTCACAAATTTTTTTTATGTTAAAATACTCTTCTTTTTCAGCAGTAACACCTAAATCTATTGTTATTGCAATAAGTTTAATGTTTAAATTTAAAAATTTTTGTATTCTGCACAAACCCTCTAGCAAAATTAAACTGTCTTTCCCACCAGAAACACCCACAGCAATATAATCATTCTCTTCAAACAACAAAAATTCTTCGTTAGCCTTTAAAATTTTCCCTATTATTTTTTGCAAATAAACACACCTTTTCCTTTTAAAGTTATCTCCCAAATAAAGTAATATTATTAAAGATCATTATAAAATGTAACAACCATAATAACAATAATTTCAATTACTTAAAATAATTTAAATTTAAAAATTGTTCGTAAGCTGTTAAAGATTCTAAATTGTAAATAAATAAAACCTTATCGTAATCTTTAACATTAATATTTTTAATTTTTTTTAAATTTTGTTGCTTTAAATAAAATATTTCATTTAAATTAACAACGGTAATTTTACTATAATGCAAAGCTAAAAACTGCATCATATTATTTACAAAATCATCCGCAAAAATTAAAAGTTTTTCTTTTTCTTTAAAAGAAGTTTCAACATCTTTTAAAGCAGAATCTTCCCCAAAAACAATTTTGCTCTTATCTGAATCATTAATTCTAGTTAAGTCATATATTGTAGACCTTACTCTATCTTTTGCGTTATTTTTAATTTCTCTAACATTAACATTTGTATTTTTTCCAACATATTTAAAAATTTCAATAACATCTGCAACAACACTATTAGAAAAATTTTTGCCATAAAGCTCCCCGTAATAACAATCCACAAAATGAAAAATATTAAAATTTTGTAAATCTATGGCATCTTGCCCTAATTTTTTCATGTTTCTGCTGTAAAGAAGGTATGCCCCCATGGAGTTTAACCTGCTACTTGTTCTGTAAAACGAATTTATTTCTTTAGATTTCTCAAAAAGAACACCATCATCCAATTTAATTATTTCAGCATTTAAATTCTGATTTAACTTCATTTTAATTTCCTTGCCCATTTTAAATTCAGGAGAAGCATTTAAAGAGCTACAATTAACCTGAAATTTAGTGGGCATAATTAAAACGTAGACTGGTTTATTAAATTTTTTAAAAAAAGAATTAACACTATTGCAAAAATAATCTATTATATTAAAATTTGGAAGTTTGCTAATTTTAATCAACTCATCGTTTTGCAAAAAAACTCCATTAAAAACAGTCTGCCCTGTTAAAATATTAAAATTTGGCTTTGAAGCTGCAATGTTGCTGTAAATTGGAATTTGTTCTTTAAAATAATCATTAAAACTTTTTTGGTAGTCTCCATTTAAAAAATCTTTAAAATTAAATTCTCTTAAATTTCTCCAATCTAGTAAAACCCCAAAAACTATAAAATAAAACAATGGAAAAAGCAACAATATGTTAAAAACAAAAACAAACCCCGCTTTTAAATTAATTTTTTTCAATTCTTCCTCCAAAAAATTATATTTTGTTTAGTTAGCACTAATTAAAAATTATTTATGCAATATACAAATTAAAATTCGCTTTAATTAAATTAATTTTAAATTTTTAAACTGTTAAAGAATAAAAAATTGAAATTAAAAACAAAATTAAAAAAACTAAATATTTTAAAAATTCAAATATTCTTTCATATTTAAAATTAGTTTTTTTTAACCATTTAATTAAAAATTTTAATAAGAAAAACAAAATTAACATTCCAAAAAATCTTATAACAATCATTATAAATAACAAAGACTTATCAAAAAAAACCTTGCCCCAAAAAAACATATATTTTAAATATTTTAAAATTTCCCCCAAATTATCAATATAAAAAATAACAGTCCCTATTAAAATTAAAACAAAACAAAAAATTTCTCTAAAAATTTCAGGAATCTTAGCTAAAACTTTATTCAAAAATAACATTTCTAAAACAATAACCATACAAAAATAAACTACAGCAAAAACATTAAAAAAACATATAACATACAAAAACATAATTAAAAAATATTTAAAATATTTTAAAAAAACTTTTTTCTCTAAAATCCATGGAAAAACATAAAATTTAAAATAATTTGTAAAGGTTATATTAAAATTTTTAAAAAAACTAGTTAAACTTTTAAAATGAAATCTGCTACTAAAATTTTCAGGAATATTAAAACCTGTAATTTTTCCAAAACCAACAGCCATATCACAATAACCAGAAAAATAAAAATATAAATTAAAAAATATTGCAGCGGCACCCATCCAAGCAGAAAAAACAGATATATCTTCAGCATATTTAACCAAAACAAACCTTTTAATTTGTCCTGTTTCATAACACAACACTGCAACCTTAAAAAAACCAAAAATGAATTTTTCAAGCCCTCCCGCAACATCTAAAAGTTTAACCGTTCTTTTTTTAATGCTGCTTTTAATTTTGTAATATGGCACAACGGGCCCTAAATAAAATTTAAAAAACATAAAAACATGTAAAAAACAATCTAAAATAGAATTTTTAGAGCCAACCCTATTTTTGTAAATGTCCACAACATAAGAAATATTATTCATAACAAATATTGGAATAATTAAATAACTAAAAACAAAATCTAACCCATAATTTTGCAGACTTCCTTCTTTGAAATAAAAATATAAATAAAACAAAAACCCAAACAAAATCTCTAAAAAAACTAAAGCCACTCTAATAATATTATTATTAAACCTGCTAATTAAACAACCCAAAAAATATGTTAACAACGTAAAAAAAATCATTTTTAAAAAAAAGTTGGGAAACCCCCAAAAACCCATTAAAAAGCTAACCACTAAAATTGCAAGATTCTTAAATTTTTCGGGAACCATGTAATATGTTGTTAAAAACACAGGCAAAATAAAAAATAAAAACACAACATTTGTAAATTCCATTAAACACCTCCTCTTTAACATAAATAAAACCTTAAATTGCAAATAAAAATTGCTCCACCAAAACATTTTTAGGCATGTTTTTGTTTTTAAGTTTAAAATCTAAATCTGCCATTAAAACAACATAACGTCTTAATTTTTCAATTGAGTAAAATTTGCAATTTAACATAGCATTTTTAATTCTAAATTCTTTTTTTGAGTAATCATAAAAATTCAAAATTTCGTTAAACTTAATATTTTTAATTTGAAGAAGTTTTGCCCTGTAAAGGTCTACAAAACAAAAACAAATTGCAGAAAAAATTTGAATAACATTAACACCAGCTATGTAAATTTCATTAAAAATTTTAATTGCTTTTTCCTTTTTGCCACTTAAAATGTTTTGAGTAATTTTAAAAGCATTATTTTCAATTTGCATTTGAGTTAAATTTAAAATATCCTGCTTTTTTATTTCTCCTTTTTCAACAAAAGCAGAAATTTTCTCTAACTCTAAATTTAAAAAATCTATGCTTTTGCCACATCTTTTTGTTAAAATTAAAAAATTTTCATAACTAATTGTAAGCCCATAACTTTTAAGTTTTTTTAAAAATGCTTTGTAAAGTAATATCTCTCCTTCAAAATTAAACTCAACACAGCAACTATTTTTTAAATTAACTAATTTTTTAAAAACTGCAGATTTTTTAATTTCATAAGAATTAACATTTGCAGTAAAAATTAAAATTAAATTAAAATCAACACTTTCCACAATGTTTTGAATAGCATTAAAATTTTTTAAATTAAATTTAGAAAAATCCACATAATTTAAAACAAAAATTTTTTTCTCAACTAAAAAAGGAGCTGTTTTAGAAAAATTTTCAAATTCATCTAAATTAAAATCTTCATAAGAGCAAGAATTAAAATTAAAAGATATACTTTCTTCTTTTTCAATAATTCCAGCAAATCTTGCAACATTTAAAACGCTCTTTTTAATTAAAAAGTTCTCCTCACCATAAAAAACATAATAATTAAAAAATTTTTTTTCTTTTAAACTTTGTTTAAACAATTTTTTGCTGTAATTCATAAAGGTTTAATTTTCTCCTCTTTTAAACTGTTTTCTTTTTAACATGAATTCAAAAAAACTCCCTTTGCCCAAAAATTCAACAACTTCATTATCATAATCTTTCTTAGAAAAATTAAATATCGGTAAACATTTAAAACAATTCAAATTTTTTAATTCATATTCATAAAATTTTTTATCTTCCAAAACTAGTAAATCTGCATATAAACCTTTTTTAAAAGATTTAAAAAATTTTAAATTATTAGAATAAGCCAAACAAGCGTCATCAAAATTCAAATAAAATTTAAAATAATTTTGTTTATTATACACCCTAATTGAAATTGGCGCTAGTTTTAGAAAAAAATTTTTGTTAGAAATAACAGTAGTTTTTTCAAAATTTATTTCATCTTCAAAATCTTTTTCATCTAACCCATTAGAAAAAATTAAATATTTAGGCGGCATCTCTTTTAAAATATTAAATTCCCCAACAATGTTTTTCCTACTTTTAGCATTTAAAATTAAAAGGTCCACATTTTTAATTCCTTTTTCTTCTAAAAATTCCAAAAGCTCACCTTGTGCCCACTGCCCACCTACACCGTTAACAACAATGGTTTTACCTTTTGCTTTAATTATGCTGTTAACTCCATATGGCTTTTTAAAAACATAAATCCGTGCCATGTCTTTAGTGATAAGAAAATTAACAATAGAAGGAATAAAAAATATTAATGACAGAAAAAATAAAAAACTTTTATTAATTATAATTTTTTTTGAATTTAAAAAAAGCAGATAAATTAAAATTAAAGTTAAAACCCCCAAAGTGGTGAATTTAATAAAAAAACCACTAACTGAAAAATAGCAATATGGAAACTTTGAAACGAAAGAAAGCAAACTAAAAATAACCCCAAAAACTCCTTCGCAAAACCCGCCTAAAAAAGTTGCAACGTTAATTGAAAAACAACCAAACAAAGCAACCAACAAAGAAAAAACATAAAGTATTGGCAAAAAGGGCACAACAAATAAATTAACAAACGGAGCCACAATTGAAATTTTTCTAAAAACAAAAATTAAAAAAACTGAAGTTAAAAACATAGCAGAAACAGAAGTTGAAAAACTCTCAACTAAAAATATAATAATTTCATTATCTGTTTCAATTTTTCTTAAAATTAAATCTTTAATTTTGTCTTTAAACAAAACAATTCCAATAACAGCAGAAAAAGAAAGCAAAAAAGAAAGCCCCAACACAGCCATGGGCCAAATTAAAAGAATAATAAACGCTGCAAAAAACAAAGCATTTAAAACACTAATTTTCTTATTAAAAAACATAAAAAAATAAACAATAAAGTTCATTAAACATGCCCTTAAAACAGAAGGAGTAAAACCAACCATGAAAGAATACACTAGCAAAAACAAAAATAAAAAAATAAAAGAAAACAAACCAGGACATTTCAAAAACCTTAAAAATAACACAATAAACATAGAAAGAATTGTGATGTGAAGCCCTGAAATTGCAAAAACATGCGAAATTCCACATCTTTTAATAATTCTTTTAAAGCTGTAGGGCGCTTTATTAATGTTTCCAAAAATTATTCCGTTAACAAAAAAATTATATGGCTCTTTAACATGCAAATCCACATTGTTTGAAAAATAATCTTTTAATTTCAAGATTTCAGCGAAAAAACTATTGTTTTTAATAACTTTAACATTAGAAACAATTTTGCCTTTTAAAAATATGTTTCTACTAATGTTGTGGTTAAAAACAAAATTTTCATAATCTTTTAAAATTTTTTCTAACTTTAAAGTAGCCACCACATCATCAAAATAGTCGCAATCAATCTCCTCATCTTTTGAAAGATTAATTTTAACCTTAAAAGGAAAAAAATTTTTTTCTCCTTCAATTTCTTTAACTTTAAATATGTATTGCTTGCCGCCATTTTCAAATTCTGTAAAATCTTTTAAATTTAAAACAACATTTTTAGTTTCTCCAGCATAATTTAATGCACTATAATAATTAAATTTAACATTTAAACAAAACCAAAGAGCTCCAAAAAATAAAAATAATAAAAAAAACCAAACCCCTTTAATTTTAATAACCCTAATTAAAACTAAAGAAGCTAAAAACGCAATAAAAAATAAAATTAAAGGAACATAACAAAAACTAGCTCCAAAAAATGCCGATGCGGCCAAACCAAAAACAAAAGCCATAAAGGCTTTAAAAAACCACTCTAACTTTAAACTCTTCATTCAACTTTAAAAATCCTTTTTTTTTAAAATAAAAAATAACATATTAAATTAAACTTCAAAGTTTTATTAATTTATTTTAAATAAACATTTTTTCAACATTTCTCATCTCATTTTATTTAATTATACCAATATTTAAAATTTTTGTCATTTAAACTTTTCACATTCTCTAACAGCTAATTTGTCACACCGTTCATTTTCTTCAATGTTGGCATGCCCCTTAACCCATTCAAAACTTGCATTATGCCTTTTTAAAAGTTCTAACAATTCTTCCCATAAATCTTTGTTTAAAGCTTTTTGTTTATTTGGCTTAATCCAGTTGTTTTTTTGCCAATTAAAAACCCATCCTTTTTCAACAGAATCTACAACATATTTTGAGTCTGTGTATATTTTAACATTACAAGGCTCTTTTAAAGTTTTTATGGCATTAATAACAGCTAAAAGTTCCATTCTGTTGTTTGTTGTGATTTCTTCTCCGCCACTTTTTTCTAAAACATGTTCTTTGAATTTAATAATAAAAGCCCAGCCGCCAGGGCCAGGGTTTTTGCTGCAAGCGCCATCGGTGTAAATTGTAACATCTTTCATAAATTTCACCTTTAATTTTTCTTTAAAATAACAGCTTTTTCTAACTAGTGCTACTCCTCTAATTTTTTAACAACTTACTAATTTAGTTTTAATTTAAAATTAAGCTTTCTCCTGTCATTTCTTCTGGTTTTTTCAAACCCAAAATTTGCAGCATGGTTGGGGCAATGTCGCAAAGCCTGCCGCTTTTTTTTAGTTTGCAATCTTTAAAAACAACCGTAAAAATAACAGGATTCTTTAAAATTTCTTCTGTTTCACTGGGTTTTTTAACACTAAATGCTACTCCTCTAATTTTTTAACAACCTACTAATTTAGTTTTAATTTAAAATTAAGCTTTCTCCTGTCATTTCTTCTGGTTTTTTCAAACCCAAAATTTGCAGCATAGTTGGGGCAATGTCGCAAAGTCTGCCGCTTTTTTTTAGTTTGCAGTCTTTAAAAACAACCGTAAAAATAACAGGGTTTGTTGTATGCGAAGTTAAAGCCTCCCCTTTTTCATTAAACATCTCTTCTGCATTGCCATGGTCTGCCGTAACTAGTGCAACTCCTCCAACCTTTTTAACAGCCTCTAAAACTTTAAAAAGGCATGAATCCACAGCCTCAACAGCCTTTTTAGCAGCATCAAAATTTCCAGTATGCCCAACCATGTCACAATTAGCAAAATTTAAAATAATTACATCATACTTTAAAGATTCTAAACTCAAAACAACCTTTTCAGAAACCTCAAAAGCGCTCATTTCAGGTTTTAAGTCGTAGGTTTTAACATTAGGAGAATTAACCAAAATTCTGTCTTCTCCTTCAAACTTTTCTTCTCTTCCGCCATTAAAGAAAAATGTTACATGCGCATATTTTTCGGTTTCTGCAATTCTTAGCTGCTTTAACCCTTTTTTTGAAATAAATTCCCCAAATGTGTTTTTTAGCTCTAGTGCATTAAAAGCAACAAAAACATTTTTAAACTGCTCGTCATAACATGTCATGCAAACGAAAAAAACTTTAAAATAGCCTTTTTCTCTTTCAAACTCATTAAAATTTTCAAATGTTATGCATTTAGTTATTTGGCGTGCTCTGTCTGGTCTGAAGTTAAAAAAAATTAAGCTGTCGTTCTCATTTAAAGTTGCTTTTTTTTCGCAAACAGCAGGAACAATAAATTCATCTGTTACCCCGTTTTCATAAGCGTTTTTAATAACGTCTTCTGCGCAAGAAAACTCTTCTCCAACACCGCTTACAATAGCATTGTAAGCTTTTTTAACACGCTCCCATCTGTTGTCTCTGTCCATTGCGTAATAGCGCCCAGAAACTGTGGCTATTTTTCCAACTCCAATTTCTTTAATGTTTTCTTCAAGATTTTTTAAATATCCCTCACAAGAAGTGGGAGCGGTGTCTCTTCCGTCTGTGAAAAGGTGTAAATAAACCTTTTCTAACGCGTTCTCTTTTGCTAACCTCAATAAAGCATAAAGATGGTTTATGTGGCTATGCACACCCCCGTCAGACAACAGCCCCATAATATGCAAAGAAGAATTGTTTTTTTTGCAATTTTCCACAGCCTTTAAAAAAGTTTCATTTTTAAAAAAAGTTCCATCTTCAATGGCGTTATTAATTCTAGCAAGGTTTTGAAAAACAACCCTTCCAGCTCCAATGTTAGTGTGCCCCACTTCAGAGTTGCCCATCTGCCCCTGTGGCAAACCAACATCCATTCCACTAGCATTTAAACTGGTGGTTGGCCAGTTTTTTAACATATCATCAATATTAGGAGTTTTAGCTTGTTTTATTGCATTTCCTTCTGTTTTAGAAGATATTCCAAACCCATCTAGAATAATTAAAATTAATGGCTTTTTAACCAAAACATTCACCTCATATTATTTATAAATAAAAATTAAACATTTTAAATTATAGCACAAAGTTCTCTAACCATGGTAAACTCTCTGTAATTTTTATGTTTTAAATTAAAATGAAAAATCTTTTTAAAAATTAATAAAATTTTTCTCTAACCATAAAATCAATATTTTTTTAGTTTATATTTAAACTTAAAAAACAATAAATACTTTATCTTTTAATGCTATTTTTAAATAAATAATTAAATTACTCCCTAAATCTATTTAAACTATAACCAAATTTACCTAGTTATATTAAACTCTCTTTAATTTTTATGCTTTTAATTAAAAAAAGTAAAAAGTTCACTTTCACTTATTAAAACTAATAATCTTTTTAAAATTAATAAAACTTCGTTAATGTTAGTATTAATATTGAATAATTTAATTTACCTAACAATAACGTAAATTTAATTTAGATTATAACATAAACTTCCCAGCTGCAATAAACTCTATATAATTTTTATGTTTTAAATTAAAATGAAAAATCTTTTTAAAAATTAATAAAATTTTTTAACATTGAATAAAAAATTTCTCCAACCATAAAACAAATCTTTTTTAAATTCATATTTAAATTTAAAGTTTAATAACAAACACTTTAAATTACAACATAAAATTCTCTGACCATAGTAAACTCTCTGTATTTTTTATGATTTTAATTAAAACAAAAAGAAACCATGATGCTTTCACTTTAAAACACTCAAATTAAATGTTTTACTTGTTTTTTTACAGCACACTTCACAAAATTAAATTAAATGCCATTTGCAATAGAAATCATTTCTTTAAATTCAGAAACATTCAAAGAAGCCCCTCCAATTAAACCGCCATCTATGTCTTTTTGCTTAAAAATTTCTTCACAATTAACCGCCTTAACAGAACCTCCATATAAAATTAAAATTTCTTCTGCTTTTTCCTTGCTAAAAATTTCTCCTAAAACATTTCTAATGTGCTCACAAACCTCTTGTGCTTGTTCTTTTGAAGCGGTTTTGCCTGTTCCAATTGCCCAAATTGGTTCATATGCAATAATAATGTTTTTAACGTGTTCTTCTAAAATGTTTTTAAGCCCTTTTTTAAGCTGCATGGAAATTATTTCTTTTGTTATTTTGTCTTCTCTTTGCTTTAAGGTTTCTCCAACACAAACAACTGCTTTTAATTCGTTTTTTAAAACAGCCTGAAGTTTTAAGTTAACGGTTTCATCTGTTTCGTTAAAATATTCTCTTCTTTCACTGTGCCCTAAAATTACATATTCTGCCCCAATTTCTTTTAACATTAAAGGGGAAATTTCTCCGGTGTATGCCCCATTCTCTTTAAAATGGCAATTTTGTGCTCCAATTTTAACATTGCTGTTTTTTGTTAAGTTTAAAGCAACACCTAAATTTGTGTAGGGCACACAAAGCAAAACTTCAACCTTTTCGTTGTTGAATTCAACATTTAAATTTTCTAAAAAAGCTTCTGTTTCTTTATTGTTGTTGTTCATCTTCCAATTTCCAGCAACCAAAATTTTTCTTTTATTTAAAACACTCATAAATTTTTCTCCCAACAATTTTATTTTGAATCTATGCACTCAATTCCAGGCAAAGCCTTTCCTTCTAAAAATTCTAACGATGCCCCTCCTCCTGTTGAAATGTGGCTCATTTTGTTTTGAAGCCCCATAAGTTTAATTGCAGCGGCAGAATCTCCTCCTCCAACAATTGTTGTTGCGTTTGTTTTTGCCAATGCTTTTGCAACCGCTTTTGTTCCTTCTGCTAGTTTTGGGTTTTCAAAAACTCCCATAGGCCCATTCCAAACAACAGTTTTAGCGTCTTTAACAGCGTTTTCATAACTAGAAGCAGTTTTAGGGCCAATGTCCACACTGGTAAAGCCTTTTTCCATGTTCTCAACAGAGCAAATTTTTGTTTCAACGTCAGCGTCTATTGGGTTAGGAAATTCTTTAACCATTACAACATCTTGCGGCAGCATTAGTTTAACCCCTTTTTCTTCTGCTTTTTTAAGCATTTCTTTGCAATATTCCACTTTAGAGTCGTCCACTAAAGAATCTCCAACATAAAGCCCTTTAGCTTTTAAGAAGGTGTATGCCATTCCGCCTCCTAAAATTAAAACATCTGCAAAATTTAAAAGATTGTTAATAACTCCTAGTTTATCTGCAACCTTAGCTCCTCCTAAAATGTTAACAAAAGGCCTTTTAGGGTTTGAAACAGCTTCACCTAAAAATTTTAGTTCTTTTTCAATTAGTTCCCCTATTGCGGTTTCTTTAACAAATTTTGCAACTCCTGCAGTAGAACAATGAGCTCTGTGCACAGCACCAAAAGCGTCGTTTACAAAAACATCTGCCAAAGAAGCGAGCTCCTTGCTAAAATTTTCTTCGTTTTTAGTCTCTTCTTTTCTAAATCTTGTGTTTTGTAGTAAAACAACATCTCCTTCTTTCATTTTTTCCACGGCTTCTTTAGCGTTTTTCCCAACAACCTCAGGGTCATCTGCAAAAAAAACATTAACCTTTAATTTTTCACTCAACGGTTTGCAAACAACCTTTAAAGAAAATTTTTCTTCCGGCCCATTTTTAGGTTTTCCAAGGTGAGAGCAAATAATTAATTTAGCACCTTTACTTAAAATTTTTTTTATTGTGGGCACTGCAGCAGTAATTCTGTTGTCATCTGTAATAACTCCATCTTTTAAAGGAACATTAAAGTCACATCTTAAAAGAACTTTTTTCCCTTTTAAGTTTAAATCTTCAACAGTTTTTTTATTTAAAAAGCTCATAAAAAACTCCTTTACCAATAAAATTAAAAGTAAAATTAAAATAATGTAGACAAAATTTTCATTTTTTAACATTATAGTTCATATAAAAACTTTTTTCAAGAATCTAATTAATTATGTTGTTAAACATTTAGTAAAAGTTAAAATAAAATTGAAATAAAACAATAAAAATGTTATAATATTTAAGGATTAAAAAATGAATGAGAGGAATAAACTTGAAAAAAAAAATAATATATGTTGACAACGCAGCAACAACAAAAATTTCAGATTCCTGCTTTAACGCAATGTTGCCATATTTAAAAACAGAGTACGGCAACCCAAGCAGCATATATTCCATTGCCCACACTGCAAAATTTGCAGTTGAAAACGCAAGAGAAGAAATAGCAGATGCACTAAACGCAAACCCAGAAGAAATATATTTCACATCTTGCGCTACAGAATCCAACAATTGGGCAATTAAATGTGCTGCAAACCTCTTAAAAAAAGAAGGCAAAACACACATAATAACTTCAAATTTTGAGCACCCTTCAGTTTTGAATTGCTGCAAAAGTTTAGAAAAAGAAGGTTTTAAAGTAAGCTATGTTCCGGTTAATGAAGAAGGCCTAATTAACCCAAAAGACGTTGAAAAAGAAATAAAAAAAGAAACTGCACTGGTTTCAATAATGTGGGTTAACAACGAAATTGGAACAATTCAACCAATTAAAAAAATAGCGGAAATTTGCAATGAAAAGGGAGTTCTTTTTCACACAGATGCCGTTCAGGCTGTTGGTCATGTTAACATTTCATTAAAAAACGAAAAAATTAACATGCTCTCAATTTCTGGGCATAAAATTAACGCTCCTAAAGGGGTTGGCATTCTTTACATTAAAAAAGGAACAAAAATTAAAAGTTTTTTAAACGGAGGAAGCCAAGAAAAAAATTTAAGAGCAGGAACTGAAAACGTTGCCTTCATTGTGGGACTTTCAAAAGCTTTAACAGAAAAAACACAAAACATAACCCAGAAAGAAAACAAAATTAAAGTTTTAAGAGATTTTCTTTTAAACGAACTAGAAAAAAACATAGAAAAAATTAGAGTTAACGGAAGCTTAGAAAAAAGAGTTGCTTCTAATTTAAACGTTTCTTTTGAAGGAATAGAAGGTGAATCTTTATTGCTATTGCTAGACTCTTGTGGAATATGCGCATCTAGCGGCTCTGCCTGCACATCTAATTCGTTAAACCCTTCTCATGTTCTTCTTGCAATAGGGCTTCCTGCTGAAATTGCTCATGGCTCTTTAAGAATTAGTTTAAACGAAAACAACACAATGGAAGAAATAAAAGAAATAGTTAACGCCACAATTAATTCTGTTAATAAATTAAGAAAAATGTCTCCCATATGGAATTAATAATTAATTTTAAAAAGAAGGGAAAGATCAAATATGGCAATGGAATATTCAGAAAAAGTTATGGAACACTTCATGAACCCTAAAAATGTTGGAGAAATTAAAGATGCCGACGGCGTAGGGGAAGTGGGAAACGCAAAATGCGGAGACATAATGAAAATGTATTTAAAAATTGAAGACGGCATAATTAAAGACGTAAAATTTAAAACTTTTGGTTGTGGTTCTGCAATTGCAACAAGTTCCATGGCAACAGAAATGATTAAAAATAAACCAATTAAAGAAGCAGCAAAATTAACAAATAAAGCTGTTGTTGAAGCGCTACATGGATTGCCTGCTGTGAAAATTCACTGTTCTGTTTTAGCAGAACAAGCAATTAAAAAGGCTCTTTTAAACTACTGCAAAAAATTTAATTTGAATATTAAAGAAACTTTAGGGGAAAACTTTAAAGAAGAAGATTGTAAAACCTGCTAGTTAACAATTAAAAGTTAATGTGAAAAGAGGTTTAATATGAAATATTTTAAAAAAATTTTAAAAAATAATTATATTAAAATTTTTATTGCAGAAATTTTACTTCTAGTTTTTTCAACAATAGTGTTATCTTACAATTTAAAAGCAAGGCAAAAAAGCAGTAGTGTAATGCAAAAAAATATAGCATTAGTTAAAAAAGACAATGAAAACGAACAAGAAGAAGACGAACAGGAAGAAAATGAGGAAAAAGAAGAAATCAATCAGAAAGAAGAACCAAAAGAAAATGAAGAAAAATTAAAAAACAGTAAAGGAGATTTAAAGATTATTTCTAGCTATATTTCAAGAATGACCAGCGACAGAGAAAAAGAAAAAAACAGGGTTTACAACATTAAAAAAGCAGCGGAATATGTTAACAACATTGAACTAAAACCAGGTGAAGAATTTTCTTTTTATGAAGCAGTGTGGGCAAAAAACAAAAACAAAGCCTACAAAAACGCAGACACAATAACACAAAACGGAATGGACAAAGGCCTAGGAGGAGGAATTTGCCAGGTTGCTTCAACCTTGTTTGTTGCCGCTTTAAAAGCAAACCTTAAAATAACACAAAGAAGCAATCATAGCAGAATAGTAAGCTACATTCCACTAGGGTTAGATGCTTCATACAGCACTGGGGTTAAAGACTTAAAATTTAAGAATACTTTAAAAAACAAAATTAAAATTAAAGCAACTTACACCGATAAATTTGTTAAAATAACAATTTTAGGAACACCCACAAAAGAAGAAGAAAAGGTTAAAACTATAATATATCCTGCAAAAACAACCAAAGAAACTTCTAAAATAATTGAAACAGACGTTTTAGTTGAAAGAGAAGTTGGAGACAAAGTTATAAACTCAATTCATTTTAAAAGCAGCTATTTAAAATAAAACTTTTTAAATTTAATTCAAAATTTTATATAAAAACAGGACTTAATATAGCAGATGTTAAAATTTAACATTTGCTATATTAAAAATACTGTATTAATATAGAAATATTAAACTACATAATCGAAGGGGATTTTTTTAAAGATGAAACATTTTGAACTAAAAAACTTTAAAAAAATTATATTTGCAATAATAATTGGAGTTGTGGTTGGAATAGGTTTCATAATAACCTATTTAACAATAAGAAAAAATTACAAACTTCCCAAAAATGCATGTTTTTTAAACCATAAATTAGAAAACTTAAATTATGAGGAAGTTAAAGATTTTGTGGAAACCAATATTAATTCCGTTTTTGAAAAAAAAGAAATAAAATTAAAAGTAAGAGACAAAACCTACTCATTTAAACCATCTAGAATTAATGCTTCTTTTAACCCTAAGGATGTTTTTAATATTGCGAAAAAAAATGCACAAAACATAAACGAAAAAGAAAAAAATGAAAATGAATTTAAAGTTAACTACGATAAAAAGAAAATGAAAGATCTCATTCAAAAATTAAATGAAAAAACAAGACTAGAACCAAAAAAATTTAAACATAAAATTGTGGACAACATCCTATATGTTAAAAATGGGGACTTTGGAGAAAAGCTAGATGAAAAAGACATTACTTTAAAAATTGAAAATTCTTTAAAAAAATTGGACTTTAACGAAATAATCCCAAAAATTTTAAAATTCATAAACGAAGATTCCGTAATTAATTTAAAAGAATTAAAAGAAAAAATTAACACAGAAGCAAAAGACGCAACATATCAAATTGTTAATGGAAAGAGAAAATATGAAAAAGAAACCATTGGTGTTGAATTTAACCTAAAAGAAGCTAAAAAAATTGTAACCAATAGAAAAAAAGGCCTTTACAAAATTCCAATTAAAATAACAAAACCCTCTTTAACTGTTGAAGATTTGAAAAGAAAACATCAAAACTCTAAAACTCCTCATGTTCTTTCTTCCTTCACAACAAATTTTAAGGCAGGGGGAGATGAATTAGAAGAAAACAGAAACCAAAACATTAGAATTGCAGCTTCAGCACTAAATGGAGTTGTTTTGCTTCCAGGAGAAGAATTTTCATTTAAAAGCACAGCAGGCAGCGCAGGAGGATATCTTCCCGCAGTGGTTTATGAAAAAGGTAAAAAATCTACCGGCATAGGAGGGGGAATCTGCCAGGTTTCCACTACTACTTTTAATGCCGCACTAAAAGCCAACATGGAAATAACAGAAAGAAAATGCCATAGTAGAACAGTAGGCTATGTTCCAAAGGGAAGAGATGCCGCTTACGACGGAGCAGGGCCAAATTTAAGATTTATTAATAAACTAAAAAACCCGGTTAGAATTCAAACTACAACAACAAATTCTTCAATTACCGTAAACATTTTAGGCACAAAAATCCCCGAAGAAAACTACAATGTAATCTTAGACTCAAAGGTTACCAGTAAAACAGAAAAAATAATGAAAGCAATTTTAAATGTAACGGTAACGTTAAACGGGAAAGTTGTTAAAACTAAATCTTTTAGTAGTAGTTATAACATTGAAAAGGAATAATAAAACTAGTTTTTAAAAATTTCACAACAAAGTTTACTCAAAGTAATTGAAATATTACAATTTTTCTTTAAATTTAAAATTGATTCTTCCAAAAAATTGAAAATATTATATAGCATCTCAATTTCGTTTATTTTAAATTCATTTCTTTCTTCAAATTTTAATAAAAGTTTTAATAAAAAACAGTTTAATATTTTTAAAATTAAATCTAAATTTTTTTCGTTTTTTTGAAGTATACTGCAAAAAATTAGTTCATCTTTTTTTAAAAATGAATCTAATAATTCATTAGAAGCTTTTAAAACATTAAGCCCTTCTTCTGTTGTTAAAAATTTTGCCAAACTCAAATCACCCTGAGTTAAATTTGCAATATTTAATAATTCTTTTTCATTTAAACTAACATTTAAAGAATGCAAATAATTTAAACATTCATTAAAATTAATAGGAGGAACAAAAAAACTAACACATCTTGAAAAAATTGTTTCTAAAACATTGTTTTTGTTAGTTGCAGTTAGCAAAAAAATAACGTTTTTTGGTGGCTGTTCTAAAATTTTTAGCAGTGCATTAGAAGCATTTAAATTTAAAGTGTCCACATTTTTTAAAAGAAAAATTTTAAATAAAGATTCATTAGGTTTTACAAAACACCTTTTAATTAGTTCTCTAACATTTTCCACTGTAAAGCTTTGCTTTAATTTTTCTTCCGCTCCAATTTCTAAAAAATCTGGATGGTTACCACTTAAAAATTTCTTACAGCTACTACAAACTTTGCAGTTCTCTTTTTTTGTTTTGCAAAGAATTAGTTTAGAAAAATTTTCACATATGCTTTTTTTCAAATTTTCATCTAAACCGTAAAAAATGTAGGCGTGGTTTAATTTGTTTTTTCTTACCGCCTCTTTTAAAAAGTTTAAAATTTTAAATTCCACTTCAAACTCCATCTTAAAACCTCTTTTAACATATTAAATTTCTTGCAGCTACTTTAAATTATTTTTATTTTTATAAATGCTTTTTTTCAAATTTTCGTCTAAACCGTAAAAAATGTAAGCTTAGTTTAATTTGTTTTTTCTTACCGCCTCTTTTAAAAAATTTAAAATTTTAAATTTCACTTCAAACTCCATCTTAAAACCTCTTTTAACATATTAAATTTCTTGCAGCTACTTTAAATTATTTTTATTTTTATAAATGCTTTTTTTCAAATTTTCGTCTAAACCGTAAAAAATGTAAGCTTAGTTTAATTTGTTTTTTCTTACCGCCTCTTTTAAAAAATTTAAAATTTTAAATTTCACTTCAAACTCCATCTTAAAACCTCTTTTAACATATTAAATTTCTTGCAGCTACTTTAAATTATTTTTATTTTTATAAATGCTTTTTTTCAAATTTTCGTCTAAACCGTAAAAAATGTAAGCTTAGTTTAATTTGTTTTTTCTTACCGCCTCTTTTAAAAAATTTAAAATTTTAAATTTCACTTCAAACTCCATCTTAAAACCTCTTTTAACATATTAAATTTCTTGCAGCTAC
>CAMZAK010000013.1 GCA_947304245.1 uncultured Clostridia bacterium | reverse complement strand
TTCTATGCTTTTAATAGCTTTATTATTTTTCTTTAAAACTTCTTCTAATTCTAAAGTTAAACTTTTAACATGTGTTGTGTTTTAAAGCACAAATTCGGGGCAATTGGCCAAATGCCTTCTAAATTGTAAAATTTTCTTGTTGGTTCATAAAAAACATTAACTACAAAGTCTTCACAGTCTAAAAAAGCCTGAGTTGAATTTAAATCTGCTTCTATGCTTTTAATAGCTTTATTATTTTTCTTTAAAACTTCTTCTAATTCTAAAACTAAACTTTTAACATGTGTTGTGTTTGTTGTGGAACATATTATTATGTAATCATAAAGAATGGTGAGACCTTTAACTTTTAGTGTTTTAATGTCTTGCGCTTTTTTTTCTTCTAAACAGTTTATTGCAATTTTAACATAATCTTCAGTTAACATATTTTTTAATTTCTCCATTTTTTATTTAAAATTAGTTTGTTATAACATTCAACCGTTGGAGTTGAAATGGTTCCTTCTTTTTTTAGTAGTGAACCTATTGTGTTTTTAAGGCTATATATTACAGCTTCATCTAAGTTTTTCTTGGCTAGTTTTCTTAAAAAAACAACGTCCTTGTAGATGCGGTCTTTGCTTATTCTATCTGCTATGAAGATTATTTTTTCAAATGTTGTCATGTCTTTTCTTGGAACTGTGTGATATTTAACAGCGTTAATTATGTTTTTTATGTCTATCCCTAAAATTTTTTCCATGTAGATTGCTCCTGCAATGCCATGCCAAACTTTTGGGTTTATTGCTTCTGTTCGTGAAAGTTTAAAATTATGGTTTTTAAATATATTTAACATATATTTTTTAGTTTTTTCTTTCATTACGTCGTGCATTAAACCTGCAATTTTGGCGTCCATTGTGTTTTCGTTATATTGTTTTGCAAGCTCTTCTGCTGCTTTGGAAACAAAGTTGCAATGTGCAAACCTTTTAAAAGATGTGTTTTTTTTGCAGATGTCATAACATTCTAAATATAAAGACTCTTTACCGTAATATAGTTTATTTTCTTTAATATGCTTTAACATGGGTTTTGTTAAAAATTCTGAACAATCTTTATTTAAAGCAAGCATAATCCTTAGCTTTTTAGAATTAATTAAATTTAACTCAAAAGGCTTAATTAAAATGTTTGGGAATTCTTCGGTTAGTTTATTAAAAATTTTGAATGGGGATATTGTTATTATTTTTGCTATTTCTAAAACTTTTTCAACATCGAAAAGTTTAACGAAATATTGCAAAAAATATGGCCATACAATTAAAAAAAGATTGGAATCTTTATTTTGTTCTTTTAAATTTTTTAGAATTTTTAAAATATTAAAATTTTCTGTTGTGTTGTTTTCTAAAATTTTAATGTAATTTAGTTTTTTAATCGCGAGTTCACACAGTTTTAATTTATCTTTAATTGAAATAGTATTTAAAATTTCTTTTCTGCTTTGTTCTAATGGAATTAAATTAATTTCATCTAATGAATATTCTTTCTTAGCCATTTGTAAAAATTCTATTTGTGTTAAATTTATGGGGTTAAAATTCGCGAAATAGACTGCTATGTTTTTCATTAAAATTCCCTTTCTTTTTGAGATGATGTTTATTAAACCCAATCTTTTATGTTAGCTAAAAATTTTGCAATTGCTTTGCCTCTATGGCTAATTTTATTTTTTAAATTAGCAGGAATTTGAGCAAAACTTTTGTTGTTATAAATAAATAATGGGTCGTACCCGAACCCGTTTTCTCCTTTTAAGGATGTTGCTATTTTGCCTTCTACTGTTTCTAAAATGTTGAAAATTTTCCCTTTTGAATTAATAAAACAAAGAGCACAAACAAACCTTGCTTTTCTGTTTTTTACATTTTCCATCTCTTTTAAAAGTTTTATGTTGTTTTTTTCATCTGTTGCTTTTTTGCCGTCTTCTTCGGAATATCTTGCTGAGTAAATTCCTGGTTTGTTGTTTAATGCAAAAACTTCAAGGCCTGAGTCGTCTGCTAGTGTTGGCATATTCACTTTTTTAAAAATTGCTGTTGCTTTAATTTCTGCGTTTTCTTTAAATGTTTTGCCTGTTTCTTCAACTTCAAAGTTAGCGTTTGCTTCTTTTTTTGAAATAACTTCAAAGTTAAGTGGCATTAGAATTTCTCTAAATTCTCTAATCTTTTCTTTATTATTACTCGCAATAACAATTTTCATTCTAAACCTCTTTTGTTTCAAACAAAGCTTTTGAGAAAAGAAGAGAATTAAACGGCTGCAAATCTTTTAAACCTTCTCCTGTTGCTATGAACTTTATGGGAAGTTTTAGCTTTTTTTTAATTGGGATTATTATTCCGCCTTTTGCTGTCCCGTCTAGTTTTGTTAAAACTGCACCTGTTACGTTTGCGTGTTGCTTGAATTCTTCTGCTTGAATTAGGCCGTTTTGCCCTGTTGTGGCATCTAAAACCAATAAAATTTCTTTATTTAACCCTTCTGCTTCTTTGTTCATAATTTTAACTATTTTTTCTAGTTCAAACATTAAATTTTTCTTTGTGTGCAGTCTTCCTGCTGTGTCGCATATTGCAACATCAATTTTTCTCTTTTTTGCTGCTGCAATGGTGTCGTAAACCACTGCTGCTGGGTCTGCCCCTTGTTTTTGTTTAACTAAAGGGCAGTTAACCTTGTTTGCCCAAATTTCTAGTTGCTCTATGGCGGCTGCTCTGAATGTGTCTGCTGCTCCTATTATAACAGATTTATTCTGTTCTTTTAAGTAATTTGAAAGTTTTGCAATTGTTGTTGTTTTTCCAACCCCGTTAACTCCTAGCATTAAAACTATGCTGGGAGTTGTTTTAATTTTAAATTCTTCTTCACTAGTTAAAATTTCTTCAATTATTTTAATTAGCTCTTCTTTTGCTTGCAATTTAAACTTTAGCTTTTTTTGTTTAACTCTTTGTTTTAATTCTTCAATTATTTCAAAAGAACTAGTAGGTGAGGCGTCAGAAGCAATTAAAATTTCTTCTAGCTCTTCATAAAATTCTTTTGTTATTTTTTCTTCTTTTTTAATGTTTTCATCTAACTTATTAGTGAAATTTTCTCTTGTTTTTTTTAAGCTTTGTTTTAATTTTTCAAAGAAGTTCATAGTTCATTCTCCAGTTATTTTTTCAAAATTTTCTAATGCGTTTTTGGCGGCATCTTGTTCTGCTCTTTTTTTGCTTTTGCCTACGCCGCAACCAATAGCTTTTGAATTAATTAAAATTTCAATTTCAAAGCATTTGTCGTGGTCTGGCCCGCTCTCTTTTTTTAGAACATAATGCGCTTTTAGGTCTTTATCTTTCTTTTGAATTTTTTCTTGCAGCTTTGTTTTGTAATCTGTTAAACTGTCTATTTTTTCAACATCTATTTCTTTTGGTAGAAATCCTAAAACAAAATTTTTAGCAACTTCAAATCCGCCGTCTAAATACATTGCTCCAACTAACGCTTCAAACGCATCTTCTAAAATGGAAGGCCTGTTTCTTCCGCCTGCGTGTTCTTCTCCTTTGCCTATTTTTAAATATTCTCCTAAATTAATCTGTTTTGCAAAGTTTGAAAGAGAATTGTCACAAACAAAAAAAGCACGCACCTTTGTTAGTTCGCCTTCAGATTTTTCTGGAAATATTTCAAAAAGATGATTCGCTATTATTAAAGATATTACTGAGTCTCCTAAGAATTCTAATCTTTCATTATTCTTAATCTCTTTTTTAGATTCATTACTGTAAGAAGAATGCGTTAGAGCAATTTTTAAAAGTTCTTTATTTTTAAAATTATAATGAATTTTTTCAATTAAACTATTCATCTTTTTAAAACCCCTTTTAAAATGAAAACTAGTTTATGTTACAAGAAATTTCGTTTACAATGTTTTGTTCAACGCAATTAACTGCTTGCTTAATTGTTTTTTTTAAGGTTTTGTATGTTGAATTGCCATGAGCTTTAATTAATGGTTTATTAATCCCTAATAATATTGCGCCACCGTAGTTTTTGTAGTCTAGCCTTTTTTTCAATTGGTTGTGCTGTTTTCTTAAAATTGCTGCTGCGAGTTTTGTTTTAAAATTTAAAGAATATGCTTCTTTAAAGCTTTTCATTAAAAATTTTGCTGTCCCTTCCATTGTTTTTAAGATCATGTTTCCACATAGGCCGTCAGAAACCACTACGTCACAAATTCCAAGTGGGGCATACCTTGCCTCCACATTGCCTATGAAGTTTAAGGTTTTGCAGTTGCTTAATAATTTATATGCTTCTTTATGTTGTGAAAGCCCTTTTTCTGGCTCTATTCCAACGTTTGCAAGCCCAATTTTTGGTTGTTCTATTTCAAATATTTTTTTTGCATAAACATTTCCCATAACTGCAAATTGAAATAAAATGTCTTCCCTGCATTGCAAATTGGCTCCAGCGTCTATTAATAAAAATTTTCCGTTTATTGAAGGAATTGTTGGGCATAGTGCTGCTCTTTTAACCCCTTTAATTTTACTATTAAAAAAAGAAGCTCCAACTGCTAATGCGCCAGTGCTGCCTGCTGTTATGAATGCATCTATTTTTTCATCGTTTAATGCTTTTAACCCAATTGCCATGGAACTTTCGCTTTTTTCTTTTAAAATTTCTCTCGGGCTTTGTTCTGGAGAAATGTGATCTTTTGCATTTAAAATTTCAAAGTCAGATATGTTTAATTTTAAGTTAGAGGCAGCATTTCTTAGCATTTTTTCATTGCCGGCAAAAATTATTTCAAGGTTTGGTAGTTCTTTTTTAATTTCTATTGCACTTTTAATTACATTAGTTGGAGCGTAGTCTCCTCCAAAAGCATCTATAACAATTTTAATTTTAATCACCTCTAACAATATTTTTTAAAATTAAATAATATTAAAATTTTTGCAGCTCTTGTTGGCACAATATGTTTTAGAATTTTTGCCTTTTGTTTTAAACATTGTGTTTTTGCAAACTTCACATTTTTCTTCCACTGGCTCATCCCAACTTGTGAAATTGCATTTGGGGTATTTTTCGCAGCCGTAAAAAATTCTGCCCTTGGAGGACTTTTTTTTAATTATTTTCCCACCACAATTTGGGCAAACCCCTACGGTGTAATTTAAAATTTTCTTTGTGTTTTTGCATTCCGGAAAACCAGAGCAGGCTAAAAATTTTCCAAATCTGCCATGTTTAATAACCATGGGTTTCCCGCATTTTTCACATATTTCATCTGTTTTCTCATCTTCTAACTTATAATTTTTTTTGCTTGAGTTTTCTTCTGCTTTTGTTAATGTTTTAGAAAAATCCCCATAAAAATCTTTTATGGATTTTTTCCAGTTTAAATTGCCATTTGCTACCCTATCGAAATCTTCTTCAATTTTTGCTGTGAATGAAACATTTATTACATTAGAAAAATTATCTTTCATTATTTTGTTAATTATTTCTCCTAGAGGGGTTGGTTTTAGTGTTTTTTTCTCCCTTTCAACATAGTTTCTAGAGATTATTGTGCTAATTGTTGGAACATATGTTGAAGGGCGCCCTATTCCTAATTCTTCTAGTGTTTTTGTTAAAGAGGCTTCGGTAAACCTTGCTGGTGGCTGGGTGAAATGCTGAATTTTTTCTATTTTGTTTAAATTTAATTCGTCTCCTACTTTAAAATTTGGAATAACTGAATTTTCTTCTCCTTTTTCTTTTAAAACTTTAAGGAAGCCTTCAAACTTTAAACTGCTGCTAACTGCTTTGAAAAGATATGATGATGCTGCAATTTCCATTGTTTTTGTGCTGTAATTTGCATCCGCCATTTGGCTTGCTAGAAAACGGTTCCAAATTAAATTGTAAAGTTTGAATTGGTCTTGCGTTAGTGAATCTTTAACTTTTTGCGGCGCTAGTTCTAATGAAGTTGGCCGTATTGCTTCATGCCCATCTTGTGCGTTACTTTTTGTTTTAAATTTTCTGAAACTTTTTGGGAGATATTCCTTGCCATACTCTTTTTCTATGAATTCTTTTGCTAGAGTTTGTGCTTCGTTAGAAATTCGCAATGAATCTGTTCTTATGTAGGTTATGAGCCCAACCATGCCATGCTTTTTAAGGTTTACTCCTTCATAGAGCTGTTGAGCTATTTGCATTGTTTTTGTTGACCTGAAATTTAGCTTACTAGAAGCCTCTTGTTGTAGTGTTGAAGTTGAAAAAGGGGGAGAAGGGCTTTTTTTCCTAACACCATCTTTAACACTACTTACTGTGAATTTTTGGTTTTTTAAATTTTTTAATATTTCTTCTGCTTCTTTTTTTGTGTTAATTTCAATTTTTTTGTTGTTTTCTTTTTCCAGTGTTGCTTTGAATGTTTTTTTGCTGCTTAACCCATTAAAAATTGCTTCTATTGTCCAGTATTCTTTTACTTTAAAATTCCTAATTTCTTCTTCTCTTTCAACAATTAGTTGCACAGCAACAGACTGAACCCTTCCAGCAGAAAGGCCCGGACGAACATTTTTCCATAAAAAAGGGCTTAACTTGTAGCCCACTAACCTGTCTAGCACTCTTCTTGCTTGTTGAGCATCCACCAGGTTTTTATTAATTTTCCTAGGATTTTTTATGCCGTTTTTTACGCCAGACTTTGTTATTTCGTTGAAGGTTATTCTGTTTTCTTTGTTTTCATCTAAATTTAAAATGTAGGCTAAATGCCATGAAATTGCTTCTCCTTCTCTGTCGGGGTCTGTTGCTAGAAAAACTTCATCAGACTTATTTGCATATTTTTTTAAATCTTTAATTATTGGGCCTTTGCCTTTTATGTTTATGTATTGCGGTTCAAAATTGTTTTCAATGTCTACTCCAATTTTAGATTTTGGAAGATCACGCAGATGGCCTAGGCAAGCAACTATTTTATAGTTCTTACCCAAAAATTTTTTAATTGTTTTGGCTTTTGCGGGAGATTCTACAATTACTAGTTTAGACATAAAATCACTTCTTTTAAACTTTATTATTTCATAAATTATATGTTTATTGCATTATAAAATTCATGATTAATCTTTTACTAATATGTTTTAACATAAAAAGGAATAAAATTCAATATTTTTTATGTTTTATTATTTTAAAAACTTACTTTTTATTTGAGATAATTTTTAATTTGCTTTAATGGGTTTAATTTTGGTTTAGAGTTTGAAATGTTTTCTTACAAACCTTTAATTTTTAAACTGCTAACCCTAATTATGTTGGCTATTTGTTTTATGTTCATATTATTAAACTGCATTTGAAGATTTTTTTTGTTTATTTTAACTGAAGTGTTTTTCTTTGTCATGGCAGTTTAGCTCAAAAAATTAATCTTTTTATTAATTTGTTTAAGCTAAATTTTAATGGGCAACCTTAATAATTTTATTATGAATTTTTCTCATAGTTTAATAGAGTTTTTTTGTTGAAATTAAAAACGATATTGGCTTTAAAAATAGCACATTTAAAATGGTTATTTTGTAAAATTTTAAATGTATTTATTTTAATTAACTTTTGTTTTGTAGCCCGTTTTTGTTTTTTGCAGTATGTTTAAAATTTCTAGCTGTGTTAAAATGAAAAGCACTTCGTTGGTTTTATATTCCGCAGTTTTTAAAATTGTGTCTAATCTGTTTTCTTTGCCCACAATTTTAACTATGTTTAAAAATTTTTCTGGTAGTTTTTTTAAATCTTGCCTTTCTTTTAAGTTTTCTTTGGCTTTATATTCTAAAGAATATTGAGAATTTTCATATATCTTTAAAATATCTTTAAAATTAAATAACAAGCTAGCGCCTTTTTTTAAGCATTGCTCCACAACCAAAGAATTATTATTAAATATGTTGGAGGGTGGCAGAAAAAAAACTTTTTTGCCATATTCCAATGCTTTTTGTGCTGTTATTATGGTGCCAGATTTTTCTTTAGACTGCACAACAACAACACAGTCTGCCATGGCACTTATAATTCTATTTCTAACCGGAAAATGCCATGTAGATGTTATTGTTTTTGGGGGGTATTCACTAAGAAGTAACCCACCACTTTTTATTATGTTTTTCTTTAACTCTTTGTTTTCATGAGGATATGATGAATTTAGTGGAGTGCCTAAAACAGAAACAGTAAATCCGTCGCTATTTAATGTTGCTTGGTGAACTGCTGTGTCTATTCCTCTTGCGCAACCGCTAATTGTTGTTATGCCGAATTCCACTAATTTTTTGGAAATTTCTTTTGCTGTTTCAAATGCTGTTTGTGTGCAGTTTCTTGTTCCTACAATTGAAATGCAAGGTTTAAATGTTATGTTAAGATTGCCGTAATAATATAAAATAATTGGTGCAGACTTAATTTCTCGTAGCCTTTTAGGATATTTTTCTTCATTGTAGCAAATTGTTTTTATGTTTAATTTTTCACATAAACTAAAAATTTCTTCGCAATCTTTTAATTTAATTTTCCTTAAATTTTCTTTACTTTTTTCTGTTATTTTAAAATTTAATATTTCTTTTTCTAAATTTTCATAAAATTTTTTAATGCTGCCATTGTAGTGCTTTAAAATTTTAAGAGGCATAACACTGCCAAAAGAAAAAGATTTTGAAAGCCATATGTGTAACAAAACATCTTGTTTTTCCAAAATTGTTTTATCCTCTCGTATTTATAAATTATAAAAATTTAGGCTTATTACAGTAAAATTAATAGTTTTACTTAAATTAAAATTTGTTATTTTTTTAAATTTTTATAAAATTTTAATTTAACATTAAATTTAAGAATAATCACTCATTTCATACATTAAAATGCTGCCAGCACAAGCAACATTTAAAGATTCTGCAAATTTTAACATTTTTATTTTAATAATTTCATCGCATAATTTCATTACTTTTAATGGTAAACCTTCTGCTTCTCCACCTAAAATTAAAACTCCTTTTTCTCCTCTAACTTTTCTGGAAGTTTTTGAGTTTTTGTTTAATGCTGTGGCAAAGGTTTTAATATTTTTACTCTTTAAAAATTTAAGCATTTCTTCAAAGTTCTTGCAGTTTAGAAAATTTAAACTAAAAATTGTCCCCATGCTAGCGCGTATAACTTTTTCGTTGTAAATGTTACAGCAGTTGTGAAGAATTATCTTAAAAAAGCCAAAAGAAAAAGCAGAACGAAATAAACTCCCTAAATTGCCCGGGTCTTTAACTTCAAAAACTGCTAAAACCTTTTCGCTATTTTTAATCTCTTCTTTTTTAAAGTGGGGTGGTTGTTTTAAAATTGCAAAAGCACCTTGGTTTGTTTCTACAAAAGAAAACCTATCTGCAATTTTTTTAGAAATTAAAATTGGAACCTTGAATTTTGTTAAATCATACTTTCCATTAATGCATTTTTCTTTGCATTCTTCTGTTAAAAACAAATCCTTTATTTCTACTTTGTTCTTAAGAGCTTCAAAAATTAAACGAACACCTTCCACAACAAAACTTTTCTCTTCTTTTCTGTGTTTTTTATTTGTTTTAAGCTTTAAATATTCTTTAATTTTGCTGTTGTTAAAACTTTCTAGCATTTTTTATGCTATTGCTTTTTTTGCTTTTTCACAAAGATTTTTAAAAGCAAGTGGGCTTTCAATTGCCATTTCAGACATAACTTTTCTGTTTAAATTAATGTTGGCTTTTTTTAGGCCATTAATGAAACTGGAATAGTTAATGTTATTTATTTTGCAGCCCGCAGAAATTCTGCTAATCCATAGCCTTCTGAAAAAACGCTTTTTTTGCTTTCTTCCAATGTAAGCATATTGGCCAGATTTCATTACTGCTTGCTTTGCTGTTCTGAAAAGTTTGCTTTTTGCTCCAAAATAGCCTTTTGCCATCTTTAAAACTTTTTTTCTTCTTTTCCTTGTAATAACAGCTCTTTTAACACGTGCCATATAATTTCTCCTTCTTTATTATTCTTCTTCATTATTATAGTAGTAATTAAACATTTAAACAAATTAAAATTAAGCGTAGGGGAGTAGTTGTTTAAATGCTGCTTTGTTGGAATGATCTACATAAGATGTTTTTCTTAAATGTCTTTTGCGTCTGGAAGATTTTTTAGTTAAAATATGATTTTTATTGCAACTAAAATATTTAATCTTTCCTGTTTTTGTTAATTTAAATCTTTTTTTAGATCCACTATGAGTTTTAAGTTTTGGCATTTTTAAAACCTCCAGATAATTTTAATTATATCTTATTTCAATTTATTTTTGTTTTGTTGTGTCTGTTGTTTTGGGCAATATTATTAACACTATGTTTCTTCCTTCAAGTTTGGCTGGTTTATCTTGCGTGCCTAGTTCTTGGCATGAGTTTAAAAATTTTTCTAATAGTTCATAACCCAAACTCGTTCTTGCCATTTCTCGTCCTCTGAAACGAACTGTTACTTTAACTCTGTTTCCAGCTTTTAAAAACTTTAAAGCATTTTTAACCTTAGTGTTAAAGTCGTTTTCTCCAATGTTTATTGTAAGACGAATTTCTTTAACTTCCACAACACGCTGATTTTTCTTGGCTTCTTTTTCTTTCTTGGTTTGTTCAAATTTAAATTTACCATAGTCCATAATCTTGCATACTGGTGGTTTTGCTGTTGGCGCTATTTTAACAAGATCTAAATTTTTTGAGAATGCTAATTCTAGCGCTTCTTCAATGGGCAATAAACCTAATTGTTCTCCATTTTCTCCAATCACACGAACATTTTCATTTTTAATCTCTTCGTTAACCTGTAGTTCTTTTTTGCTAATTTTTAAAACCCCCAATAGCAGTATGAAATAAATTATGATGTAACATTTTAACATTTTACATTTAATTTGTCAACAAACTATAAAATTTTAAAAAACAAAAAAAAGCTCATAATGTGTTATATTATTTTTGACAAAACGCGATAATTATATCTAAAAAAACAAAAACTGAATTTATTTGACAATTTACTTAGTATATGCTAACATGTTTAAAATTAAAAATAGTTGAAGGTGTTATTAATATTGGAGGGAAAGATGGATGCGAAAGAAAATTTGAATTTTGATAATAATCTTTCAAAAAAAATTAATGATGCTGAAATTAAAGAAATGAAATATAAGGGTAACATCTTCTTAAAACTTTTTAAATCTAAGAATTACGGTAGGTTTTTTTGTAAAATTATTATTTCTTTAGTGTTTTTCTCTTCTGGTTGGTTTTGTTTTTTTGTGAATTCTAAGGAAAGCAACCCTAAAGACATGCTCTTGGTTGAATCTGAAGATGAAGAAGAAGTTTCTAGTTTGATGAATTATGCAGGGGTTTATAAAAAAGATAGGGGTAGTGTTAAAAAATCTAAAAAAGGAGCTAATAAAGGAAGAAAAAGAAAAATTAAAGAGTCTAGTGAAAACATCCCTGTTCTTTTAAATAAAACTAAAAATTCTAAAAAAAATGTTGCTGAAAATAATAAGATTAAACAAAAGACTCCTTTTAAAAATTCTAGTAAAAAATCTAAAAAATTGATGAATGAGAATTTTTCTAAAAATGAAAAGAAAAATTTGAAAGAAACTAAGAAAAGAAATGAAACAAAGTCTAGAAAAATTAAAAAACCTTCAAAAAAAAATGAATATGAGAATTATAATATAAATAATGAAGAAACTTTTAAGAAAAAACCTAAAAATGCTAAATTAAAAAAACAAAAGAAATCTAAAATTAAAAAAACAATTGAAGAGAAGTCTTTTAAAAAATTAGGCACTAAAAGGAAAAAGGTTTCTCTTAAAAAAAATAGGACTACTAACGAACTAAAAAAATTATTGCGTAAGCTTAAAAGAAAAAAGCATTTGAAATTTCCAAAAAAATTAAATAAGATTAAAGATTTCCCAAAGGAAAAAAATGAGAGGATTAAAAGATTAGTTGAGGTTTTAAAAAATATTTTTGCTAGGAAAAAAATACTGAGAAAAGAAGAGTTTTTAAAAAAATTTGGAGAGGTTTCTTTAGATTTTGCCCTTAAAAAACCTTGTAATCTTAGTTTTAATTCTTTTAATTCTAATGACGGTGAAGATGATTTTAATAATGATTCTATTAGCTGTTTAAATGAAGATTTGGAAATGTTTAACCGTTTTGAAGATTTTAAAGAAGAGCCTAATCTTCCATTTAAAAACAACAAGATGGTTGTTTTTAAAAATGGTTTAAATTTTGAATTTAACTATGATTTTAATGGAGATTGGTTGAAATTAATTAATCCGAAAAATGGTAGGAATTTTTTTGTTAGGTTAAATAAAGAAATATTAAGTAAATTATTTGAAAAAAAGAAGGTTGGAGAATTAAGCGTTGGAGATTACTCTATTGTTAAAAACAATTATTTAAGTGAAAGTTATGACTCTGTTAATTTAAAATATGAGATTGATGAAAACGTTTTAAACATTGAAAATTGTAATAGTGGGTTTAAGTTATCTTTTAATTTAAATGGGGAAGCGAAAAAAGCAATTGAAAAATTTTTCTCACAAGATTTTGTTGAAGACGAATTATTTGATGAAGAGAGTTTTGAAAATTTAAACCGTATTGAAAACGAAAAGAAGTTGGAACTAATTAGTGATGAAAAAAATGAAAAAGCTGAAGAAATTATTGAAGGAAAAGAAGAGAAGCAAAATAATGCTGAAAAAGAAAATTTAAACAAAGAAGAAAATGATGTTTTAAACTTTAAATTTTGTAATAGTAAGATTTATGAAGAAATGTTAAAAAATTTTAAAGATGGTGTGTTTAATAAAGCACTAAGATTTGTTGTAAGAGAAATTTAGAAGAATTAAAATAACTTTAATTTAATGATTTTAGTTTTAACTTTTTGTTTTCAGCGAATATAACATATTTGGTTTTTTTTATTATTTTTTTATTTAATATGTTATATGAAATTAAATTTTCAACGTTTTTTGTAATTAAATTTTTAATTCCTCTTGCTCCAGAATTGTTGTTGGTGTTTAAATTTAATATGTGTGTTACAACGCTTTCTTTAAAATTTATTTTGTAGTTTAGCTTTTTAAGCCTTTGTTTTAATTCTTTTAATGTTTTTTTTATTATGTTTTTTATTGTTTCTTTTGAAAGGTTTTTGAAAAAGATTATTTCATCTATTCTACTTAAAAATTCTGGTTTAAATGTTTTTTTTAGTTCCTCTTTAATTTTAGTTTTGGCAAGGTTGTTAGAGTTTTTTTTATCTGAAAAACCTATGTTTTGCCAATTTTTAAAATATTTGGATGAAAGGTTAGATGTTAAAATTATTATTGAATTTTTAAAGTTAATTTTTTTTGCTTTAGAGTCTGTTAAAACTCCTTCGTCCATTATTTGTAGCAATATGTTGAATATGTCTGGATGAGCTTTTTCTATTTCATCGAACACTATTACTAAATACGAAGATTTTTTAATTTTTGTTGTTAGTGGGTTTGGTTTGTCGTAGCCTACGTAACCTGGAGGCGCTCCAATTAGTTTTGAAATGCTGTTTGGTTCCATGAATTCAGACATGTCTAGTTTTATTATGCTGTTTTCACTGCCGTAAAATGTTTTTGCTAAAACTTTGCATAAGGCTGTTTTTCCAACTCCTGTTGGTCCAACAAACAAAAATGTGCCTATGGGGGAATTTTCGCTTGAAGTTCCTGTTTTACTTCTTTTAATGGCATTAACCAAAGAAGAAACTGCTTCTTCTTGACCAAAAATTTGCTTGTTTAATCTTTCTTCTAGCATGTTTAGTGTTTCTATTTCGTTCTTATTTAATTGTTTTAGTGGAATATTTGTCCAACAAGAAACAATTTCTAAAATGTCTTTAGAATATAATTTTAATGAGCTTATTGGTTTATTTTGTTCTTTTAGAGTTGTTTCAAAAATTAAGTTTTTTCTTGAAGCTGCTTCATCTATTATGTCTATTGCTTTGTCTGGTAAGCATCTTTCGGGGATATATCTTATTGCGAGTTCTGTTGCGGTTTTAATTGCATTTGGTGTTATTTTTAAATTGTGAAATTTTTCATATTTAGATTTTATACCGTTTAAAATTTTAATTGTTTGCTTTTTTGTTGGTTCGCAAACAATTATTGGTTGAAAACGTCTTTCTAGTGCTGGGTCTTTTTCTATGTGTTTTGTGTATTCATCTATTGTGGTGGAGCCTATTAGTTGAATTTCTCCTCTTGTTATTTTAGGCTTTAAAATGTTGGCGGCGTCTATTGCGCCTTCTGCTGCCCCTGTGCCCACTATGTTGTGAATTTCGTCTATGTAGATTATTATGTTGTTTGTGTTGGTTGCTCTTAAAAGAATGTTTTTTAGCCTTTCTTCAAAGTCTCCACGGTATTTTGTGCCAGAAAGAATTAGGGCTATGTCTAAAGAAATTATTCTTTTATTTTTTAGCGATTTTGGAACAAGGCCTTTAACAATTTTTTTAGCTAAACCTTCCACAATAACGGTTTTGCCAACGCCAGCTTCGCCTATTAAACAGGGGTTGTTTTTTTTGCGGCGAGAAAGAATTTGAATTATTCTTGTTAGCTCTTCTTCTCTGCCTATTAATGGGTCTAGCTCGCTTTCTTTTGCTAGTTGGGTTAGGTCTTTGCCAAATCTGCTTAAAGGGGAAGATTGCTTAATTTGTTTTGTTAATTTGTTTTTCATGTTAAAGTTGTAAGAAAGGCATTTAATATATATATTCTCTAAAGATATTTTTTTTTCTGTGAATAGGATGAGGCCATAGTTTTCTTCTTCTTGCAGAAGTTCTATTAAAATGTGCTCACTTCCCGCAAGAGCAAAGCCGTAAGATTTTGCTTTGTTTTTAGCGTTTTCTAAAATTCTAACAACAAGAGGAGTGAAACTGTTTGGTGTTAACTTTTGTTTGTTTTTGTTTGGTAGTTTCTTTATTTTTTCTTCTATTTCTAAAGCTGTTATGTTTTCGTTTAAAATTATGGAAGAAATGCTGCCGTCAACAGCTGCTAAGGCATATAATAAATGACGACTATTAACATTGTCATACCCTAATTTCTCTGCTTCAAATATGGCTAAATTTAAAATTTCACATGCCACATTTGTGAAACCTGCTATGGTGTTCATGAGTCTCCTCCTTTCCAACTATATATTAAATCATATTTTGTTGTAGTTATTGTGTTTTATTATGTAAATTTTTAGAAGTTTGTATCTATATTTTAAATTTAGTTTTTAGTTTAAATTGTTTAGCATAAAATTTATAATAATTTAAACACAATTGGAGGAATTTATAATGAATTTTAATAGTAATCATAATTTATTTAACTCAAACTTGAAAGTTTTTGAAGATGTTAAGAAGATTTATTTTTCCAATAATTTAGAAAGCAAAAAAGAAGCTTTTAAAAGTTTTATTTTAAAGAAAAGTGATTTAGAAAACAAACTAACTAAGCTTAATTTTTTATATAACGATTTGTTTTTAAAGATTCCTCCTTATAATAATGATTTACAACTTAAAATTGTTAAATTGAAGAAAATTTTTTACAGAAAAGAAGAAGCTAAAAATTTGAATTATGATAAGATGGATTTAAATAAACAAGACATTGAAGACATAAATGAGTTGTTATGCATTTTAAAATACGTTATGTTTAAAATAAACGATTTATTTAAAAAAGGTTCGCAGATTTGTGTTCAATTAGACGAGTTAATTACCAAAGATTTAGTTTATGAGTTTCATTTTAAAAACTTATTTGGAGAATCGGAAGAAATAATTATTGAAATTGAAAGAAAATTAAAAGAATTAAAAGGGCACATTAAAGCATTAACATCTTTAGCTAATGTTGCTAATTTGTTTCCTGAATTTGAAAAACCAAAACAACAATTTAAACCTTCTTTTGTGGAAGAAAGGCTTTTTAATTTTTTAGATCTTATGCAAGACATAGACCTTCAAAAATTTAAAAGTAAGGGTTCTTATAAAATATGAATTTTATTAAATTTTTATAATAATATAAAAGAATTAGAGTTTTTTGTTTACAAAATAAAAAAAGCAGAGTTTTAACTTTAACTCTGCTTTAATTAAAATAAATTTAATATTTTAAATTATAGTTTATTTTTTTTCTATGAAATGTAAGGTATCTTTTACTCTTCTAAGGGTTTTATTCAATTCACTATACTTGGATTCATAAAATTTAATTAAATTTTAACTTACAGCATCTTTAATTTTTTCGTTTATTCTTCCGTTATAATAATCTTCAGGGGAGATATCTTTTAAATAATCATCATCTATTTCAGCAATGTCTCCATTGGCTAAATACCAATTTTTTAATCGGTCTACATTTCCTTCAACTCTTAATAAATCTAACCTTAAGTCTTCCACTTCCATTTGTCTTATTTTTTGTTTTTCAATTTCATCAAATAGTTTATTTGAATCAGTTTTAAATTTATTTAATATTTCTTTTTGTTTTTTTATAAGTTCTTTTATTATTTGTGGGCGTTGTTCAGTTAAATATTCTTCAATTTTTTTTTCAAATTCCTCACAGTTACTTACTAGATTTTTTAATGCTGATAAAAGTGTTAAAATATCTCCGAAAGTCTTTCCTTCTTCAAATTTGTCATATTCATAATCTTTACCCCATCCTTCATCAAAAAATTTTTTATCTAAGAAACGAGATTGTTCATAATTCTTTTTTATTTTAATATCGTCTTTGTCATCTTCAAATTCATACTCAAAAGATGCATCATTTAATGGATTTTCTTTTTGCATTTCACCTCTATATAAAACATCTCTTATTTCATTTTTTTGTACTTCACTTAAATTGTAATTTTTTAACTGTTGAGAAGGTCCGTAGTAGTGTTTTAAATTATTATAAGGTTTTAACGGGAATGCTGGTCTTATTGTGTCTTTTTTTTCATCTTTGTTTAAATTTAAAGAATATTTATTGTGAAAATGAATGTTTATGCTATTAACAAAAGCATCTTTTCCTTTATTGTAGTAGTTATTAAAATTATTATTAAACATAATTTGCTATTCCTTTCTTTTACAATCTACATATTTCGATTATTATATAATAAATCTTAATTAGATTACAAAATACGACAAAATAAGTCAACAGGTAATTTATGTAAGATTGATTGGGGATGGAATTATGTTCAATAGGACTGTGGTTTTTTAAAAAGTTAAATGCATAAAAATAGCCACAAAAATATCTTTTGAAACATTTTTGCAGCTGTTTTAAATTATTAAATTAAATTATTATTTTTTAGTTATTTTGAAATTTTTAAATAAGTATCAAATTTACGAACTATTTCTTGGTATTTATTTTTCTGTTCTTCTAATTTTTCTTTTAATTCTTTATTTTCTTTTGCATATTTTTCATTTTTCATTTTTAAAATTTTTATTTCATTATCCTTTTTTTCAAATGAGTTATTTAATAAATTTAATTGATATTTTAATTCTTGTACTTTAAATTTTAATTTTTCAATATTAGTGCTGATTTTTTCTGTTTTTTTTTCATTAGAATTTTCATTGTTAAAATCTATTTCTTCTTCTAAATGATTGATAACAGTCCATTTCTCATTTACAATGTTTTTATAGTTTTCCATTAACAAATTTTCTCCTTTCATTTTAATTAATAGATTTTAGCTTTTAAATTTTATTATATTTTTCCTTTAAAAGTTTGGTTAAATTTAATATTTCTTTTTCTTTAATTTTCATAATTTCTTCGTAATCTTTTTTCATTTTATTTAACATTTCTGTTTTTTCGTTTCTTTCTTTTGCTACGTTATAATATTCGTCAACAAAAAAATTTAACTTTTCATTTAATTTTTTAATTTTTTTTTCATATTCTAAAATAGTTTTTTCTAAACTACTAATTTTAGATTCATATGTTTTTTTTAAATATTTTAATAATTCGTTTTCATTCTTTAATTTTTTGTTTTCTTCGTTTAACATAATGTCTTCATCATAATCACGAAAACTTTTTACATCGCTATTTATTGAAATATTAATTCCGTTATTTTGAGTATTTTGCGTATTTGGATTAAAAATAAACAAACTAAAAACCTCCTATATTTATTTCACTTAATTTAATATGTTATTTAAATTTTAAATAATATCATATTTAAAAATAAATATAAAAGGTTTATTTTAATTTTATCTATTTTAAAAATTTAGTTTTCATTGAAGCTGTTATTGTTATTGTTGTTATAATTATCTACATTATTTAAACTTAAGTTTTGATTATCTGTATTTTGAAATTTGTTTTTTGTGTTAACTTCGGTGATGGTTATTTTGTTTTCTTCGAGATCGTTATCGCTGTTGGTTATTTTGTTTTCTTCGAGATCGTTATCGCTATATCTTGGATTTTTCTTACTTTTTTTATTAAACATGTTGTTAAATTTATTATCTATTATATTCATATTTTTTTCGCGTTTTTTATAAAGAATAGGATTTTTAATGTTGTTGTTATTTTTAAAATAGTCTTCATTATCGCTACTATTAATTTCATTATTTATTATGTTCATACTTTTAAAGTTTAAATTTGTTTTATCTCCATAAAGGCTTTCTTTTAATTTGTTAAAGTCATTTTCTTTTTTATATAAAGATTTTAATAATTCATCATTTTTTTTAGATAACTTTTTAATTTTTCTTAAATTATTTTCATTTTCAATTGAGAAATTATCTATGTTTTCTGTTTTTTCGTTGTCTATTTTTTCAAATTTTTTTATTACTTTTTTGGTTTGTTCTTTTTGATTTTTTATTATTTCATTTTTTTTCGTTATTGTTCCTTTCAATAAATCATTTTCTTGTGTTAAATTCTCATTATTAATTTTTAAAATTTTGTTGGTGTTTTTAAGTTTTTCTAAATCTTTTTTAAGTTTGGTTATTTCGTTAGCAAAGTATTGAACATTTTCTTCATTTAGTTTTTTGAGATTTTTATTTTCATTATTTTTTTTCTCATTTAATTTTTTTAAAAATTCAATATGATTTTGTAAGTCGTTATTTTCAATTTTTAAAGTTTCATATGAATTTTTTAATTTTATTAAATACATCTCTTCTTTAATGTCTTTTTCTAAATTTTTTCTTTCGTTTTCATTTTCGTTCTCGTTTTCATTGTCACTTTCTTTTTCAAACATCATTGTATTTAGGCCTGGTGTTTTTGTGTTTGTTTTTTTTTGGCTTTTATTTTCAATTTGATTTATAGTATTTGAAGTGTCTATTTTATTCTCTATTACATATTTATTGGAGGTATCTTCAAAATATTTACTTTCATTTATTTTGTTAAAATTATTTTCATTCATTATTAAACATCTCCTCTTTAAAATTTATTTGGTTTTCTAAAATTCAAAATAACTAATGTTTACTAGAATAAAGCAAAAACATATTTAAAAATATTATTAATATGGTTAAAATTTAATTTTAGTCACTTTCTTCTTCACTAGAGTTTCTAAAATCATTTATGTTGTTAAAATTTTCATTAATTTCATTTTTTTCAATTAGTTCATTTATTTTCTCCATGCTATCTTCATCGTCATCATTTTTATTGTTATTATTATTGTTATTGTTATTATTTTTATTATTATGGTTAGGGAGATTTTGATTATTATCTTCATCTAATTTAAATGCTTCTCTTAAATATTTAACTTCCCTAGCTTTTTTGTTTAATTGTATTTGAGATTTTTCAAGTTCTTTTTTTAAACTTTCATTCTTTTCAATATATTCTTTGTAAAAACTTTCAGTTTCTAATGACTTAGATTCAAACCTTTTTAAATTAAGATTATTTATCTCTTTTAGCTGTTCAATGTTTTTGTTTCTGTCTTTAATCATAGAAGTAAGTTGCTCATTTTCAGTTTTTAATGAATCATTATCAATTTCTAAAATATATATATGATTTTTTAAATTTTCAATTTCTGTTTTAAGTTCAGAATTTTGTTTTAAATTGCGAGTACTTAAGTTTTTATATTTTGCAATTGTTTCATCTTTATTTAGGCAATATGCTTTTAATTCTTCCGTCTTTTTCCTTAATTCTTCTAATTTAAATCTTAAAGTATTATTTTCGGTTGTTAATTTTGTTATTACTCTTTTTTGTTCTTCATTTCTTTGTGCATATGCATATGCATTATTGTTTTCATAATTATTTAATATAACAGATTGAGGATTGCAATTTTTATTAAAATTGTATGGGTTTTCCATATTCTAAAACATCTCCTTTTTTAAAATTTCTTAGACATTTTAAATCTTATATTTAAGTTTTGTCTATTAATTTAAGACACAACCATGTCTACCAAACCGTCGAAATTACCATTTTTTACCAATTAATTTTTTTAAAAATTATATGATATGTTTGCGTTCTTTAAACATATCAATTAAAATAAATCAATTAAAAATTTAATTTTATTTTCCTCAATATTTTATTTTAATCACTTATTTTAAATAATGGTCCAACTTTTTGTGTAATTCTTCATTTTCTTTTTTTAAATTATTATTGTTTTCAACACATTCTAAAACCTTATTTTTACACTTTTCTAAAGTAAGTTTATTTATTTTTTTTAGTTCTTTAATTCTCTCATCTTTTTGTTTAATTTCAGCTTTTAAGTGTTTATTTTCATTAGTTAAATTGGCATTCGCAGTTTCTAAAAGTTTTACGAGATTTTTACAATTTTCCATTTTCTCTGTAAGTTCATCGAATTTTTTGAAATTACAATTAATTAAATCTTCATATTTTGAAATTTCCTCATCTTTATTTAAACAAGCTGAATTTAGATCTCCTACTGCAATTTTTAGCAAATTAATATCATTCACCAATTCTGTTATTATGTTTTTTGGGTTTCCATTTTGTGCATTTTCATTAGCATTTAAGACAATGGCTTGTGGTTTGTAATCTTTGTTAAAATTATTTGAATTCTCCATATTTAAACATCTCCTTTTTTAAAATTTCTTAGACATTTTAAATCTTCCCTCTGGTTTTGTCTATTAATTTAAAACAAAGCCATGTCTACCAAACCGTCGAAATTACCATTTTTTACCAATTAATTTTTCTAAAAAATTATATGATATGTTTGCGTTCTTTAAACATATCAATTAAATTTTTAAATTTATTAAATATATTAAAATTTAATTTTAATTACTCTTTTTCTTAATTAAACTCTTCCTATTTTTTTATGTTATCAAAATTTTCACCTATTTCTTTTTGTTCATTATCATCATTTGACATAAATGATTCTCCTAAAGGTTCCATCATTGCATAAACACCATATTTTTTTTTTAAGTCATTAACATATTCTTTATAAAAATTTTCATTTTCTTTTATGCTAGAATCATACCTTTTTGAATTATATTCATTAATTTTTTTTATTTCTTTAATTTGTTCATCTTTGTCTTTAATTATGGAACTTAAGTGATCATTTTCAGCGTTTAATGAAGCAATGTCAATTTTTAAAACATTTATATGATTTTTTAAATATTCATTTTCTGCTTTTAATTCAGAATTTTGTTTACATAAGTCTTTATATTTTTCAATTGTTTTATCTTTATCTAAACAAAATGCTTTTAACTCTTTCGTCTCTTTTTTTAGTTCTTCTAATTCAAACTTTAACGTAGCATTATCGTTTGTTAATTTTGTTACTGCGTTTAATTTTGTTAGTTCTTTTTTTTTTTTTTTTCTGCTAAACATAGGGAGTTAGGGTGATTGAAATATGCTTCACCATTGTCTGGGTTTTCCATATTTAAAACACCTCCTTTTCTTAAAATTTCTTAGACATTTTAAATCTTCTAATTTAGTTTTGTCTATTAATCCAAGACAAAACCATGTCTAGTAAATCGTCGAAATTATCATTTTTTACCGATTTATTTTATTAAAAATATGTGGTATAATAATTCTTTATGATGTTAAATTTACAATGTTAAAGGTGGCGTTAAAACTGAGTGAAAACAGAGAAGTTATTTTAATTAAAGAGGGCGAGCTTTTTTTAAAAGGGTTAAATAAAAAAAATTTTGAAGCTGCTTTAATTAAAAACATTAAAGGAAAACTTAAAAGTTTAGGTGAATTTAAAATTGTTAAAGCGCAGTCCACAATTGCTATTATTCCAGAAGAACATTTTAACCTTAACCTTGCAATAGAGAAAATCTCTTCAATTTTTGGAATAGCTTCATTCTCCATTGCTTTAGCGGTTGAAAAAAATTTTGAAGCAATTTTAAAAGCTTCAAAAGAATATTTAAAAGATGTTTTAAAAAACCACAAAAACTTTAAGGTTGTTGCCAAAAGAAGCGATAAAAATTTTGAGTTTTCTTCTATGGAATTATGTAAAAGATTGGGTGAATTTTTACTAAACGAATTTAAAAATTTAACCGTTAAGCTAAACGAGCCAGAAGTTGTGGTTTACCTTGAAATTAGAGACAGTTTTGCTTATTTATATTATAAAAAATTTCAAGGCGCTAAAGGCATGCCGGTGGGCACTGCGGGAGAGGCTATTTTACTTCTTTCAGGCGGAATAGACAGCCCAGTTGCTGCTTTCATGATGGCTAAACGCGGGCTTAAATTAAGAGCTGTTCATTTTGAGAGCCCGCCATACACAGGGCAGCGTGCTCTTAAAAAAGTTGAAGATTTACTTTTAACACTAGAAAAATGGACCGGCAAAATTCCTTTACACATAGTAAACATAACAACACTACAACAAGAAATTAAAAAAAATTGCCCTGAAAATGTTTTAACAATAATTTTAAGAAGATGTATGCTTAAAATTACTCAAAGCATTGCAGAAAACCTAAACCAAAACTTTAACTGCAACATTAAAGCAATTGTAACCGGAGAAAGTTTAGCTCAGGTTGCAAGCCAAACTCTAGGAGCGCTCGGTTGCATTGAAAACGCAGCGTCCATGCCAATTTTAAGGCCTTTAATTGGCATGGACAAAGACGAGATTGTTAAAATAGCAAAAAAAATTAAAACCTATGAAATTTCTATTTTGCCTTTTGAAGATTGCTGCACTGTTTTCACTCCAAAACACCCAAAAACTAACCCAAACCTAGAGCATATTTTAAAGCAAGAAGAAAACTTAAACCTAAACTTTTTACTAAAAGAGGCAATAAAAAATTAAAATTATATTAAAATTATAATGAAAAAACCAAAACTTTAACGGTGGTATAAAGAATTGTAACCGGAGAAAGTTTAGCTTAAGTGGCAAGCCAAACTCTAGGAGCGCTCGGTTGCATTGAAAACGCGGCGCACATGCCAATTTTAAGGCCATTAATTGGCATGGACAAAGACGAAATTGTTAAAATAGCAAAAAAAATAAACCCAGAAACTTCTATTTTGCCTTTAAAAGATTGCCCCTTGTTTTCACTCCAAAACACCCAAAAACAAACCCAAACATAGAGCACATTTTAAAGGAGAAGAAAACTTAAACCTAAACTTTTTATTAAAAGAAGTAATAAAACAATAAAATTATATTGAAAACCTAAATTTAGAGCGGGTTTTAAAAACCAAAACTTTAACGGTGGCATAAAGAATTGTAACTTAAGAAAGTTTAGTTCAAACGGCATGGACAAAGACGAAATTGTTAAAATAGCAAAAAAAATAAACCCAGAAACTTCAATTTTGCCTTTAAAAGACTGCCCCTTGTTTTCACTCCAAAACACCCAAAAACAAACCCAAACCTAGAGCACATTTTAAAACAAGAAGAAAACTTAAACCTAAACTTTTTACTAAAAGAAGCAATAAAACAATAAAATTATAATGAAAAAGAAAACCTAAATTTAGAGCGGGTTTTAAAAACCAAAACTTTAACTGCAGTATTAGGGAATTGTAACTTAAGAAAGTTTAGCTCAGGTTGCAAGCCAAACTTTAGGAGCGCTCGGTTGCATTAAGCTATTTTTTTAAATTGTTAGTAAATTTATAGATAATCCTAAATTACACATAATAAAATTAAATAAAAATTTAAATTTGTCTATTTTTAGATTTTATTTTAATTAAAAAATTGTTATAATAATTTATATGTATTTTTTATAATATTTTTAGGACGAGTTTAAAAGGAGAAATTAAAATGATTAGAAAAGATTTAAGAAACATTGCAATTGTAGCTCACGTAGACCACGGAAAAACAACATTAGTGGATGAAATGCTAAAGTTTTCTGGCGCTTACCGTGAAAATCAGGTTGTTTTAGAAAGAGTTATGGACTCTAATGCGCTAGAAAGAGAAAGAGGAATAACAATTCTTTCTAAAAACACTTCTATGAAATATAAGGATTGCAAAATTAATGTTATAGATACTCCAGGGCACGCTGATTTTGGAGGAGAAGTTGAAAGAATTTTAAAAATGGTTGATGGTGTTGTTCTTTTGGTTGACGCTGCTGAAGGGCCTATGCCACAAACAAGATTTGTAACAGAAAGAGCTTTTAACCTTGGTTTGAAGGTTATTATTGTAATAAATAAAATAGACAAAAAAGACGCCAGACTAGAAGAAGTGCCAGATGAAATTTTAGAACTATTTCTAGACCTAGACGCAACAGATGAGCAAATTGAAAGCCCAATTCTTTTTTGTTCTGGAAGAGAAGGAACATGTTCAAAATCTTCCAAAGAAAAAGGAAAAGACCTAGCACCACTTTTTGAAACAATTTTAGAACACATAAACCCGCCTTCAGGAGACGAAACCAAAGACCTACAACTTTTGGTTTCTTCAATAGACTACAACGAATATGTTGGGAGAATTGCAATAGGAAGAGTTGAAAATGGGAAAATTAAAAAAGGCCAAGAGGTTTCAATATGCGAATTCGAAGGCAAAACAGAGCCCTATAAAGGCAAAATTGTTAATTTATATGAAATAGGCTCATTTGAAAGAACCCCAATAGAGACTGCAACGGTGGGAGACATTGTTTGCGTTTCCGGCATAGAAAACATAACCATTGGGAACACCATATGCGAAAAAGAAAAACCAAACCCTCTTCCCTTTGTTAAAATTAGTGAGCCAACAGTTGAAATGACTTTTTCTGTTAACAATAGCCCATTTGCAGGCCAAGAAGGAAAATTTGTAACCTCTCGCCAAATTAAAGAAAGACTAGAAAAAGAACTACTAAAAGATGTTTCTTTAAAGGTTTCTCAAGGAGATTCTAGTGAAAAGTTTAATGTTTTAGGAAGAGGAGAAATGCATCTTTCAATTTTAATTGAAACAATGCGACGTGAAAATTTTGAGTTTTTAGTTTCTAAACCAAGAGTTTTATTAAAAGAGATTGACGGCAAAAAATGTGAACCCTATGAAAAATTAATTGTGGACGTGCCTGAAAGCTGTATGGGTTCTGTTATGGAGAAAATGGGTTCCAGAAAAGCAACAATGCTTGAAATGAAAAACAAAGGAAGCAGAGTGGAACTAGAATTTTTAGTGCCTTCTAGAGGGCTTTTCGGCTACCGCAACGAATTTTTAACAGACACCAAAGGAGAAGGCATAATGAACTCCATTTTTGATTCCTACGGGCCCTACAAAGGAGAAATTTTAACAAGAACAACAGGCTCACTGGTTTCCTATGAAACAGGAGAAGCAATAACATATGGGCTTTATAATGCTCAAAACAGAGGCCAACTTTTAATTTCTCCCGGTGAGAAGGTTTACGAAGGAATGGTTGTTGGGTTTGGCCCAAAGCAAGAAGACATTGTTGTTAACGTTTGCAAGAAAAAACATTTAACAAACACTAGGGCTTCTGGTTCGGATGACGCTTTAAAATTAGTCCCTCAGGTTAAATTTAGTTTAGAGCAATACATTGAATTTTTAGCTGAAGATGAATTACTAGAAGTAACGCCTAAAAACCTAAGAGTTAGAAAAGCAATTTTAAACAACCAGCAAAGGGCAAAGTCTAAAAAATAAATTAAAAAACTCTTGGTTTAAAGTGAACTACTAAAAGTAACACCTAAAAACCTAAGAGTTAGAAAAAAGTTTTAACAACCAGCAAAGCTCAAAAAGCTCTAAAAAATAAATTAAAAACTCTTGGTTTTAAAGTGAACCACTAAAAATAACGCCTAAAAACCTAAGAGTTAGAAAAAAATTTTAAAAACCAGCAAAGGGCAAAAAGCTCTAAAAAATAAATAAAAAAATATAGTTTTGTTGAATTTTTACATAAAATTTTAATTTAACAGTGTTACTTAAATATTTCATCAAATTTTATTCCAACATCGTAAAAAAATAATTCTTTTAATTCATTCGGAATATTTGTATATTTCCCAGAAGATTTGTTAGCATCTAAAAGCCTAGCATAGGCATTATCTTTTAAATAAACATGTTTTCTAAATGCTTCTTCAATTTTTTCAGGTTCATTTTCAATTAAATTGATGTTTTCATTGCCTTTTTTCAAAAGATCATAAATTTCCCTTACATTGAAATTTAAAAGTTCATAAACATCAATAAGATATGTTTTAACGTTTTCATGAAAATTAGTAATTAATTTCCTTTGTTCAATTTGTTTTATTTTAAGATAAAAATCATCTCCTAAAAGATTTTTATAGAAGAAAGCTTCAAACAAACCCTTTATTTCTTCAAAATCATTAAGTTGCTTTACTTTTATGTTTTTCAGCACACCGTATTTATAAAAATCATAGAAATAAAAATATTTTATTAAAAATTCAGTAATATCCATAATTTCATTAACCAATCTAGTTATTTTGTTAACATCTTTTATTGTAATGTTATTGTTTTTTTGTTTTCATATAAATAATATATTAACCCAATGCGGTTTTTCAGGTTTTCTAAATCTTTATTTTTGTTGTTAACTGCTATTTCTTCTTCTTTTACATTTTCTAAAATTTTCTTCTTATATTCTTCCATATCTTTAAATAATTCACTAAATCCATAATGCTTAAATAAATCTAATATTAAAAAATGCAAATTCATTATGTCATCTTCTAAAAATTTCCATTTTTCGGAGTGATAAAAATAACTGTCTGTATCCACATCAAATCTCTTAACTACTTCATTTAAATATTTTTTTCTATCTTCATTCCAACCATTACTAAGTTTCTTAAACTCTTTAATTTTCTCATCGTCAAAATTATAAACATAATCTTTTACTTTAATTTTTTTCTCTTTTTCAGTTTTTTTATCCATATTAAGATTATTATTGTTTGTTTGTTCCACGCTTGATGTTATAGAATTTAGTGGGTTTTGCAAATTAAAATTATTATTATTATTATTTTCCATAACTTTATTCCTTTCAACTACATTTTTACAGTATTTTACAAAATATAACAATTTAATATAGTTTAAACAATTTAAAATGAAAAATCAAATATAAATTAAGGTATTTTTTAATGTTCACCACAAACTTAATAACCAGACTTTTAGTTTTTATGGCGCTTTAAAGTTACCCACAGTATATTTTCCATTTAAAAAATAAATTTTTAATTGAAAAGGTTTTATTAGGTTATGATTAAAACAGAAAGTTTTGAAAGTTTAGGAGAAAACTACTACGTTGCTGTTTCAAAAAAACACAAATTTGGAACAGATTCCATTTTGCTCTGCAATTTTGCTGAAATTTTAAGAAAAGATGTTGTGGCAGATTTCGGAACAGGTTGCGGGATTATTTCAATTTTGCTTTGTAAAAAATATAAACCCCAAAAAATTTATGCTTTTGACATTTTAAAGTCTGCAACAGATTTAGCAGAAAAATCTGTTTTAAAATCTAACCTTAAAGACAGGGTTTTGGTTTTAAATGAAGACATAAACAAACTAGACAAAAAATATTACAACATGTTTAATAAAATTGTTTGCAACCCGCCCTATAAAGCATTAAACAAAGGGAAAATTAGTAGCTCTTTTGAAAACCAGGTTGCAAGGCATGAAAGCAAGCTTACAATTGAAGAAGTTTGCAAAATGGCAGGTAAACTTTTAAAATTTCAGGGTAGTTTGTTTTTATGTTGCCGTGTGGAAAGACTGTGCGAGGTTTTTGGCGTTATGCAAAAATATTCCATTGAACCTAAAAAATTGCAATTTTGCGCTAAAAACAAAAATTCTGCCCCTTGGCTTTTTTTAGTGGAAGGCAGAAAAAATGCAAAACCTTTTTTAAAAGTTTTGCCTAACTATTTTGTTGAAAAAGGAGTTTAAATTGCTTGGAATTTATGTGCACATTCCTTTTTGCAGTAAAAAATGCCCTTATTGCAATTTTTACTCTATTAATTATAACGAAAAAATTGTTGAAGAGTTTGTTGCTGCTGTGTTAAAGGAAATTGAAAGCTTAAACAATAAAAAAGAAACTGTGGATTCTATTTATTTTGGAGGAGGAACGCCTTCTTTAATTAAAGACTGCCAAATTAAAGAAATTTTAAATAAGATTTATTCTTCTTTTAAAGTTTCTGAAAACCTTGAAACAACAATTGAAATTAACCCCAACACAGTAACAAAACAAAAACTTTTAAATTACAAAGAAATGGGAATTAATAGGCTTTCTTTTGGTGTGCAGTCTTTTAACAACAACGAGTTAAAGCTAATTGGAAGAAACCACACAAGTGAAAACTCCATTAACGCAATTAATTTAGCTTTAAACTTGGGCTTTGAGAACATTTCAATAGATTTAATGCTTGGAATTCCTCAACAAACCCTTGAAAGTTTAAATAATAATTTTAAGATAGTTAAAAATTTAAAAATAACTCATCTTTCGCTATATCAATTAAAAATTGAACCAAACACATTGTTTTACAAAAAAACGCCAACTTTGCCTTCAAAAGAAACTGTGGCTAATTTTTATGAATTTTCTTGCAAAGAGCTAGAAGAAATGGGGTTTAAACAATATGAAATCTCTAATTTTTCTAAACCTAACAAAGAGAGTAGGCATAATTTAAAATATTGGACTTTAAAAAACTATTTGGGGATTGGCCCAAAAGCACATTCATTTTACAAAGGCGAAAGGTTTTTTCATAACCAAGACATTTTAAGTTATATTAAAACTCCAACAAAACAAACAAAAGAAAAAACAGACCCCGCTTTTGAATGGTTTATTTTAAACCTTAGGTTAAATAAAGGCATTGCCATTAAAGAATTAAAACTCAAAAATTTTTATGATGAAA
>CAMZAK010000012.1 GCA_947304245.1 uncultured Clostridia bacterium | reverse complement strand
TCTCTAAAAACCTAAATGAAAATTTTAACAATAACCTAAATCTTAATGACATTATTAAAAACAAAAACAAATAATATAATTAATTTTTTATTTAAAATAAATTTTAACCTCTCTAAAAACCATTAAAAAATATGTTGGAATAATTTTAAAGTTAAAAAAAGCCAAAATATTTCATCTCTAAAAACCTAAATGAAAATTTTAACAATAACCTAAATCTTAATGACATTATAAAAAATAAAAATTATAAAAATCAAAATCCTATCAAAAACCCTAAAAAATCAAAGTTAAGGAACAATGTAAAGTTAAACCTTCATTATTCCTTAACTTAAAATAAAAATTATAACTTCTATTTATTTTTCTTTTAATTTATTTTCCCTTATCTTAGAGAAACATTCACTACAATAAACAGGTTGACCTTCTCTTGGTTCAAAAGGCACTGTAGCCTCTCCTCCACAAGAAGCACACACAGCAGTAGAAAATTTTCTCTGTGCTCTAGCAGCATTTCTTTTGATTTCTCTGCATTCCTTACACCTTTGGGGTTCATTTTCAAACCCTTTTTCATTGTAAAACTCTTGTTCGCCTGCCGTAAAAGTAAATTCTTTTCCACATTCCTTACATACTAAAGTTTTATCTTCATACATTATAAACAACCTCGCTTAGGATTAAAAATTTTTGCCCCAAAATGGAATTGCACCATCAACTTTGAATAACAAATGCTTTACTTTAAGCTAAAGGGACACATAGGAAAATTAATTTCTTCATCTTTACTATACCCAAAAAATTTAAAAATAAACCTAATCCCAAACTCACAGCTAAATTGTAAAACAAAAATTATTAAAAGTCAACAATTTTTTATGTTTTTTTTAAATAATTTAATTTTTAACCCCTAACCTTGTTTTTTTTCATCTCTTTTCGCAGTCTCATAATAATTTTCTTCTCTAGTCTTGAAATGTAGGATTGAGAAATTCCAATTTTGTCTGCCACCTCTTTTTGTGTGTGTTCTTTTCCATCTAGCATGCCAAAACGCATTTTCATTATTTCTCTTTCTCTTTCTTCTAGTTTTTCTATGAAATTAACCACAACATTCCATTCAGCTTTGTCTTCAATGTCTTTATTAACACAATCATTTGTGGTTCCTAAAATGTCTGACAAAAGCAATTCATTTCCGTCCCAATCCACCTTTAAAGGTTCATCAATAGACATTTCATGTTTTTTTGAGGCTGCTTTTCTTAAATACATTAAAATTTCATTTTCAATGCACCTTGAAGCATAAGTTGCAAGTTTTATGTTTTTTTTAGGAGAAAATGTGTTGCAAGCTTTAATTAAACCTATTGTTCCAATTGAAATTAAGTCTTCCACTCCAACACCGCTAGATTCAAACCTTTTTGCAATGTAAACAACCAACCTTAAATTATGCGTAATTAAAATATCTTTAGCTTTGTCATCTTTTTCTTCTAATCTTTTAAAAACTTTTTCCTCTTCTTCTTTTGAAAGAGGCGGTGGAAGTTTAATTGGCCCATTAATATAGTGTGCAATGTTTTTAAACCCTAATTTGCTTAAAATTCTAACTAAAATTTCTTTAAAATAAAAAAACATAAAACCTTTCTTCCCTTCTTAATTAAAATCCCCTAAAATTGCTGTAAATTCACCATCTGAAACTTTTTTTTTGGTTACTGCAACATAACAACTAAATTCTTTGTTTTCTTCTTTTCCATTAGCATTTAAAATGTTAAAACTATCTGGCAAAAAAGCGGGTAAAATTAAAGAAGAAGAAATTGTGTCGCATGGTATTAATTTAATAGCCTTAATAACCTTTAAATTTGTTATGTTTTGAGCATTATTAAAATAATCATTAAAAAAATTAATTAACTCTTCTGGTAAAATTCTAACCAAACTTTCATATTCACAAACACAAACAGGTTTTCTAGAAAAAGGTTCCATTAAACAATTACCACTATCATGCAAAGCATTTAAAACAATTTTTCTTTCATTAAACCCAATTTCCACCGGATATATTTTTTTTAAACCAACCCTTTTTTCTAAAACAAAATTAAAAATTGAGGTTAAAAAATAAGCCATTAAACTTCCTAAAATTAAAACAACCGGTGAAATAGAAACATATGTAACACCATTTTTCCAAAACATTCCTGGCGGCGCTAAAAAAACCCAAACAAAAAACATTACTCCAACAAAAATTAAATTTTCAGCTAAAAAAATTAAAACAGTTTTATAAAATAATTGCTTTGTTTTAAACCCAAAAACAATTAAAACCAATAAAATTCCTGTGGTTATTTTAATAACTAAATTTAATATTATGTTTAAACTTGGAAGTAATATTAAAAATGAAAAAAAGCTGCCCACTATAGCGCCCAATATTAATCTTTTTTTTTTCAATTCGGTGTTTAATAAAATTCCACAACTACGCAACAAAAAATAATCCACAAACAAATTCAAAATAATTAAAACATCTGCATAAATAACCATATTTTTAACACCTTGAATTTAAAAAATTAATATATTTTAATATACCAATTTTTTAATGTTCGTTTTTGTCAAAATAAAAACACCATAAAAATATTTTTAATGCAGCATATTTTCTTTCGCTTCATGCCATGTTTTGCCAACACCAATGTTAACAAGTAAAGGAACCTTTAATTTAAAAGCGTTTTGCATCTCTTCTCTCATTGTTTTAGAAACAAACTCTGCTTCTTTTTCTAAAACTTCAACTAAAATTTCATCGTGAACCTGTAAAACCATTTCACAGTTTAATTTTTCTTTTTCAAAAATTTTAAATATGTTTAACATTGCAATTTTTATTATGTCTGCCGCTGTGCCCTGAATTGGTGTGTTTTTTGCAATTCGCTCACCTAGTTCTAAAATGTTTTTGTTTTGTGAATTTAGCTCATTAATTTTTCTAAACCTGCCTAAAATTGTTTTTACAAAACCCGTTTCTTTTGCAGTTTTAATTGTTTCTTCAAAATATTTTCTAACTCCAACATAGCCTTCAAAAAAAGAATTAATATATTTTCTAGCCTCATTAATTGGAACTCCAATGTCTTTTGCTAAAGAAAATGCACTAATTCCATAAATAACAGAAAAGTTAATTATTTTAGCTCTGTTTCTTGTTTCATCGTTAACAAACCCAAAAATTTCTTTTGCAGTTAAAGAATGAATGTCTCCATTCTCTTTAAATGTTTTAACCATTTTTTCATCGTTAGCTAAAGACGCTAAAATTCTTAGCTCAATTTGTGAATAGTCTGCATCAATTAAAACAAACCCTTTTTTAGCAACAAAAAATTTGCGCATATTTTGTCCAATTTTTGTTTTAACCGGAATATTTTGAATGTTGGGGTTAATTGAACTAATTCTTCCTGTTTTTGTTTTGGTTTGGTTAAAGTGAGAATGTATTCTGCCGTCTTTTTTAATCATTTTCTTTAAACCTTCAACATAGGTTGAAAGTAGTTTTGTTTTTTCTCTGTAGTTAATTATTTTTAAAACAACAGGGTTAAATTTAACTAGTTTTTCTAAAACCTTAATGTCTGTTGAATAACCTGTTTTTGTTTTTCTGCCCTTTTTTAAACCGAGTTTATTAAACAAAATTTCTGCTAACTCTTTGGGAGAATTTAAATTAAAAATTTCGCCACATTCTTCAAAAATTTCTTCTTTTAAAAAATTTATTTCTTTTTTAAGCTCTTCTCCAAAGTTTTCCATTTCTTTTGTGTTTAATTCAATTCCAACACACTCCATGTTAGCCAAAACCTTTGAAAAAGGAATTTCAACCTCTTTTAAAACTTCTTCTAAACCTAATCTTTTAATTTCACTCTCTAATTTTTCAATAATTTCAATAAAACTAAACGGCATTTTTAAAGTTTTAGAATATTTCAAACAAAGTTTTGAAATGGAATAGTCCTCTTCTAAAACATCTATTAAATATGCTGCTAAATCGCAAGAAAAAACAACATTGTTTAAAACAAAACCTTCAAGTTTGCAAAAGTTATAAATTTCTTTTAAACTTGTTGTTCTCTTTTTTTGTTCACTTTTAGAAATTAGCTCCAAAAAAGCTTTTCTTTTAAAGTTTTCTTCGAACTCAAAAATTTCTTCTTCAGAAAAAACATATAAACTTTCCTGCATGTAAAAATCTAAAAACTCCAAATTTTGCAGTTTTTTTAAAGCATAGTCCATTTCAGGGTTTTTTAAAATTTTAAACTTTTGAGAAACATTAGCACTACTTTTTAAAGTGCTGTTTTCTTTTAAAAAACTAGCTAAACATTTATTAAGCTCAAATTTTTTAAAAAAATCGATCAACTCATGAGTTTTAACTTCTTCTCTTTCAAAAAGTTCTAACCTTTCTTCAATGGGGACGTCTAGCCGTATTATTCCTAAAAATCTGCTTAAATAGCACATTTTTTTGGCTTCGTCTTCGCTTAAAATTTTTTTTAACCTTTCAGAAACATTCAAACTAGAAACATCACTAAAAATTTTTTCAACATTTTCATAATCCTGAATTAATTTTAGCGCTGTTTTCTCACCAATTCCTTTAACACCAGGAATATTATCGCTAGAATCCCCCATTAGCGCTTTAACTTCAATTAATTTTTTTGGAGTTAACCCAAATTTTTCTAAAATCTTGTTCTCATCATAATAAATAGTCTCTTTAAAAGAAAACAAACGCACAACAACAAAAGGGTTAATTAGCTGAAAAAAGTCTCTGTCTCCTGTTGCTATGACGGTTTTAATTTTTTTCTCACTAAAAATTCTGCTAATTGTGCCTATTATGTCGTCTGCTTCAAATCCTTCTTTTTCACAAATTTTAATGCCTAAATAATTTAACATTTTTTTGGTTTCTTTTAGTTGTAAAAACAATTCTTGTGGCATTTTTTTTCTGTTTTCTTTGTAGTGAACATATTCTTTATGCCTAAAGGTTGGAGCTTTTAAGTCGAACGCGGCAACAATATGCGTAAAATTGTCTTCTTTTAAAATTTTTTCTATTATGTTATAAAACCCAAAAATTGCGTTAGTTGAAAACCCACTAGAATTTTTTAAACCCTTAATTGCAAAAAAAGCTCTATTAATTAAACTGTTTGCGTCTAACAACAATAGTTTCATTGGTTTTCCTCTGTCTTTTAAATTTTTAAGTTAACCTTTAAACTATGTAATTTTTCTCTTAGTTTTTCCACCATGTCTGTTTTTTCCCAATTAACATTTAAATCTTCTCTTCCAAAATGGCCATAACTTGAAAGTTTTTCGTAAATTGGCGCCTTCAAACCCAGTTTTTTAATTATTGCTGCCGGCCTAAAATCGAACAATTCTTTAACAACTTTTGTTAAAACAAAATCTTCTACAACTCCTGTGTTAAAGGTTTCCACCATAATTGAAACAGGGTTTAAAACCCCAATTGCATAAGAAATTTGTACTTCACATTTTTTTGCAAGAGACGCTGCAACAATGTTTTTTGCAATATATCTTGCAAAATAAGCTCCACTTCTATCCACTTTTGTTGGGTCTTTTCCTGAAAACGCTCCTCCTCCATGCCTTGAATAACCCCCGAATGTGTCCACAATAATTTTTCTTCCTGTTAGGCCGCTGTCTGAAACTGGACCACCTATTACAAATCTGCCCGATGGATTAATTAAAAATTTAGTTTCACTTTCTAACAATTCATTAGGAATAACCTTCAAAACAACTTCTTTTAAAATGTCGTTTTCTAATTGCTTTAATGTAATTCCTTCATCATGTTGTGCTGAAACAACAACAGCAGAAACAAAAGCAGGCACATCTCCATCATATTTAACAGTAACTTGAGTTTTTCCATCTGGCCCAAGATAAGGAATGATTTTTTCTTTTCTTACAAATTCCAGCCTTTTTGCTAAATTGTGTGCATATGAAATAGGCATTGGCATTAATTCTTTAGTTTCATTGCAAGCAAAACCAAAAAACATCCCTTGGTCTCCTGCTCTTAAAAAATTCAAATCTTCTTCGTCATTTTTAAAAACACCGTAATAAATATCTTGAGATTGTTCATTAATGTTGCTAATAACAGCGCAATTTTTATAATAAAATCCATATTTAGGGTCATCATAGCCAATGTCTTTTACAACCCTTCTTGCAATTTTAGGCATGTCCACATAGCAATTAGTTGAAATTTCACCAAACAAAGAAATTAAACCCGTAGTGCAGGTTACTTCACACGCAACCCTCCCATTTTCATCTCTCTTTAAAATTTCATCTAAAATAGCATCAGCAATTCTATCACAAACCTTATCTGGATGCCCAGATGTTACGGATTCCGAAGTAAAAAACTTCTCCATTCTTAAATTTCCTCCATCCAAATTAACAAATTCTAAAATTTTGTTATTCTAAATAGTCTTTTAAAATTCTGCTCCTACTAGGGTGCCTTAATTTTCGAAGTGCCTTGGCTTCAATTTGGCGAATTCGTTCTCTTGTTACATCAAACTCTTTTCCAACTTCTTCTAATGTTCTAGCACGCCCGTCTTCAAGCCCAAAGCGGAGCCTTAAAACTTTAGCTTCTCTTGGAGTTAAAGTGTTTAAAACATGAAATAATTGTTCTTTTAAAAGAGTTTGCGAAGCCGCATCAGCAGGAGCAGACGCGTCGTCATCAGGAATAAAGTCTGAAAGGTGGCTGTCTTCTTCTTCTCCAACTGGTGTTTCTAAAGAAACTGGGTCTTGTGAAACTCTTAAAACTTCTTTAACTTTTTGTTCTGGTATTTCTAAAATTTCAGCAATTTCGCTAGGCATGGCCTCACAACCATTTTTATGTAATAACTGGCTAGAAACTTTTTTAACTTTATTTAAAATTTCAACAACATGAACAGGAATTCTAATGGTTCTCGCTTGGTCTGCAATAGCACGAGTAATTGCCTGACGGATCCACCATGTGGCATATGTTGAAAATTTAAACCCTTTGGTGTAGTCAAATTTTTCAACAGCTTTCATTAAACCTAAATTTCCCTCTTGAATTAAATCTAATAATTGCAGCCCTCTTCCTAAATATTTTTTTGCAATGGAAACAACCAAACGCAAATTAGCCTCAGAAAGCCTCTTTTTGGCATATAAACTCCCCTTAGTTTTAGCTTTAGCAAGTTCAATTTCTTCTTTAACACTGAGCAAAGGAACCTTCCCAATTTCTTTTAAATATAGTTTTACTGGGTCTGCTAAATTAATTAGTCCAGAATAATTTTCAAAAAATTCCACATGATCTGTGGTTAAATCTATGTCTTCCTCCGCATCTAATTTCTCATCAAAATTCTCAACCACAGAAATATTGTTTTTAATTAATTTAGAATAAAAATCTTTAATTTGGTCTGGAAATAACTTTAATTCATCTAAAGCAATTTCAACCTCCTGCTTTTCCAATTTCCCTGTTTTTTTACCCTTTTCAATTAATTCTTTAAAAACAAATTTTGGGTCCACTCTAAAAGAATTTTCAGCAGAATTGAAATTTTCATTTGTTAAATTAAGATTAAAATCTTTATTACCATCTAACCCAATATTACATTTTTCCAATTCTTTAAAATAGTTCTTTTCTTCATCTTCAGAAACATTATACTTTTTAAAGAAATTGTATAATTCTTCACTACTAATTTTTCCCTCTTTTTTACCTTTCAAAAGTAACTCATCAAAAATAGTATTAATAACATCTTTTTTTTCATTCATCACCTTCTTTTTAGTTTTTAAATTTAATTTTTCGCTCATTTTAAAAATTCTCCTTTATGAAAAAATTTAAAAATTACCTCTTCAAATATGCCTTTTTCTTTCTCTCTTCTTCTAGGTCTTTTAATGACATTTCTTCAACGTTCTGATTTTTCTCTTCATAATATTTTTTTAAAACATCAATAAAATCATAAAATTCGGTTATCATATTTCTATAAAGTTCTTTTGAATTAATAATTTTTGTAAAATCACCAAATTCTTCTTCTGTTAAAATCTCATGTAAAATTGAAATATTTAATTCCTTTTTTAAATCTATGGAGTTAATTAAAAATACAAATAATTTCTCATGCCATTTTAAATTAAAATATGTCTCTTTTACGGATGATCTAATTAAACTAACTTTATCTGGATTGAAAAATAAAAATCTTAAAACTCCTTCTTCTGCCTTAATAACTTTTATTGGAATATTTTGTTTTTTTAATCCATTTCTAAACAAATTGAAACCTTTTTCTCTGCGCTTTAAAATTTTCCTAGTTAAATGTTTTATATGATTTAAAACAACATATTTATCTAAATTCAAGCTAGTGCATAACTCACCAACATAAATTTCTTTTTTAATTGGATCTTTAAAAGCTGCCACAATTCTACAGTAATCATTTATAAATCTTCTCTTTTGTTCTAAATCTTTTATGTCATATTTTTTTTTTAATTCCTCTAGCTGAAATTTTTCCATAACCATTGCAGAATTTAATTTTTCTTTAAATTTTCTAGCTCCAAACTTTCTAACAAACTCATCTGGGTCTTTAGCGTTAGAAAAATTTAAAATTCTAACTCTAATTCCAACCTCATCAAACAAAGAAAATGCTCTTTTTGCGGCAATTCTCCCTGCAACATCCATGTCATAAGCTAAAACAACTTCTTTTGCGTGCCTGTTTAAAAGCCTAACCTGCTCTTTTGTTAAAGCTGTTCCAAGTGTTGCAACAGCATTAGTAAAACCATACTGATGTAAAGTTAAAACGTCTAAATATCCTTCACATAAAATAACATTCTCAAACCTGCTGTTTTTAGCGAAGTTTAAACCGAAAACATTAAAACTTTTCTTAAAAACCAAAGTGTCTGCAGAATTCAAATATTTAGGCAAATTTTCTTTACTTAAACTGCGTGCTCCAAAAGCAATAACATCACCTTTTAAGTCTATTATTGGGAAAATAACTCTATTTCTAAACTTATCACAAAAACTTCCATTTCTTGTTTTAACTATTAAATTACTTTTTAAAATTTCTTCATTGGAATAGCCTTTTTTGTTTAGGTGTTCTTTTAAAGAGCTCCATTCGTTTAATGCAAAACCTAGCCCAAATTTTATTATTGTTCCTTTACTAAGACCTCTTTCTTTTAAAAAATATATTAAACCTTTTTTTCCTTCAGGGGTTTTTAAATTCTCAAAATAAAATTTTGCAGCTATTTTGTTTAACTCTAAAATTTTACATCTTAATTTATCATTCTTGTCTGTAAAATTTTCTTCTGGTATGTTTAACCCAGCATATTTTGCCAAGAACTTTACAGCTGCTATATAATCTAAATTTTCAATTTTTTCAATAAATGTTATTACATCTCCTCCAACACCACAACCAAAGCAGTAAAAACTTTCGGTTTCTTCAAAAACAACAAAAGAAGGTGTTTTTTCCGAGTGAAATGGACAACAACATTTCTTGTTTTTTCCTGAAAATTTTAAATTCACATAATTTGAAATAACAGAACTAATATTACAAACAGATTTTAATTTCATAATAAAGTTCTCTGTTAATTTAACCATAAAACGTCCTTTAACTCAAACAAAAATATGTAACTATTTCAAAATTTTACATAACTGAACAATAATTAAAAATCTACCCCTCTCAACGCTTTTTTTCGCTTTATATATTACATTTACTATATAAAAAAAAACAATATTTACATATTTCTACATTTAATTATATTTAATAATCCTGCTAATTTAAGATAAAAATTTAATAATTTTCAAAGTTTTGCCATTTTTTCCCTATAAGTTTAATTGAAATATTCCCATTTGTTGTATTTAAAATAGCTTGCTTAAATTGTTCTACACTGTTTTCTTCAATTGCAACAATAAAAAAAACTTTTTCTAAAAAAACTTCTTTAATTTTTTTAACATTATATGCAGAAAATATCTTTTCTATTTTTTTTAACTGATTATAATCTAAATAAAGCTCAAAAATTTCACATAAAATGCAGGTGGCCAAACTTGCTTTTTTTAAAACTTCTTTACAACAGTTAGAGTAAGCTTGAAAAAGTCCTCCTGTTCCCAACAAAACTCCACCGAAATATCTTGTTACAACAACACAAACATCAAAAATTTTAGCTTTTTTTAAAATATCTAAAACCGGTTTTCCTGCTGTTCCGTGAGGTTCTCCGTCATCAGAACAATACATTATTCCACCACAAAATAAACTATAAGCCACAACATTATGAGTGGCATCTTTAAATTTTTCTTTAATTTTTAAGATAAATTCTTCCGCTTTTAATTTGTTTTCAACATAACTGGCATTACCAATAAATTTTGAATGTTTAATATTTAAAATAACTTCTTTAGAAGAAAAAATTGTTAAATATTTTTTTTCCATTAAACCTCTAACAAAATTAAAAATTAATTACCACTACCATAACGCTTTTTAAATCTCTCTACTCTTCCTCCTGTGTCTACAAATTTTTGTTTTCCAGTAAAAAAAGGATGACATTTAGAGCAAATTTCAACATTAATTTTTCCTTTTTTGGTGGATTTTGTTTTAATAACATTTCCACAAGCACAAGTTATTGTAGCCTCACCATAATCAGGATGTATTCCATTTTTCATATTTTAAACCCCCGCTTTCTTAAAATTCGCATATTTAAACTTAATTTTAACATAAAATTTTAAATTTGTAAACTTTTTTTACATCATCTTTTATTTTTAAACACACAATTCTTCTTACATCTTAAACATTTAGATTTTTTCCTATTTTTAACAATGTTTGTAATGATTAATACAATAACCACAAGAAGTAATATGATCAACATTATAGTATAAATTTAAAACACCTCTTTTAAAAAAACTATTTTTCATTGCTTTTTTCAGTAAATTTTTCATATATTTTCCCCATATTTAAATTTAATAAATTTAAAGTTTCTTCAATTCTTTCAAGTTTTTTTAAAATTTTTGTAACCCTGTTCTTTATCATTATTATGAAAATAAAAATAACAAAAGAAACAAAACCACCAAAATAAACATTCATACCTTAAAACACCTCGAATTAAAATTAAAAACTAATTAACAGCATGGTAAAAAAACTATTCTTTTAAAGACAAACTTTAAACTAAATTTTCTTATTACTTTTATTAAAACTAAAAATTATTATTAAAACTAAAAATAAAACTAAAAATGTTATTATGCTGCAAGATGTAAACCCAATTTCTCTAAAAATTAAACCACCAATTTGAAAAACAAACAAACTAACAACATAAGCAGAAACGGTTTGAAAAAAAATAATCTTTAAAGTTTCTTTTAAACTTGCAGTTTGCTTAAAAATTGTGGCTATTGCAGCCAAACAAGGAGCACAAAGCATGTTAAAAACCAAAAAAGAAAGTGCCGCAAAATTTCCATTAAAAATTCCTTCAAAACTTATAACGCCATTAGAATTTTTAGAAGAATTTAAAACAACACCAAATGTGTTAACAACATTTTCTTTAGCAAACAAACCAGAAAGCGTTGCAACAACAGCCTGCCAATTTCCAAAACCTAAAGGAACAAAAATTGTTGTTAATAGTTTCCCTATATGAGCAAGAATAGAATCTTCTTGTGAAACAACTCCAAAACTGCCATTAGAAAAACCATAGTTTAAAAAAAACCAAATTAAAATGCTAGCAAGAAAAATTATTGTCCCCGCCTTAACAATAAATGCTTTTAAATTTGAAAAAGTGTAGTAAAATGTGTTCTTTAAATTTGGCAAATTATATGGCCCTAATTCCATTAAAAAACTAGGCTCTAACCTTTTAAAACTATTTAACTTTTTTAAAACCAATCCCACAATAAAAATTGAAACTATAGATATTAAATAAACCAAAACAACATTAAAAAAAGAACCTCTAAAAACATTAGAACAAATTAAAACAATTATTGGAATTTTAGCATTACAAGGAATAAATGTTGTGGAAACCATTGTAATAAGCCTACAATTCTCATTTTTAATTGTTTTAGTGGCCATAATTCCATTAACACCACAACCAGAAGAAACCAAAAAAGAAATAACACTTTTACCACATAACCCAAACTTTAAAAAAAGCCTGTCTAAAATAAAAGCAACTCTTGCCATATAACCGCATTCTTCTAGTAAAGATAAAAATAAAAATAACATGAAAACCTGCGGAATGAAGATTAAAACCGTGCCAACTCCAGAAAAAACCCCACTAACAATCAAGTTTATTAGCCAATTAGAAACATTTAAACCAATTAAAAATTCTTCAACTTTGGGAGATATAACCTCATTTAAAATGCAAGCCATATAATCCGAAACAGGTTTACCTAAAACATTTATGCAAAAATAATAAACCCCACCCAAAACCAAAATAAAAATTGGAAATGCCAAAAATTTATTGGTTACAATAGAGTCTATTTTATCCGATGCATCATATTTAAAATCTAATCCTTTAGTTGAAAAAACAACAATGTTTTCAATTTTGTCATATCTTTCTTTAATTAAAACACTTTTAGTGTCTTCACCGTAAGATTTTTCAATATCCTTTAAAATTTCTTTAACCTTTAAAATTTCTTCATCTTCAAACTCAATTTCACCTAAAAATTCTTCATCCTTCTCTAAAAATCTTATTGCAATTTTTCTTTTTTCTTTTTCTTTTAAATTTTCAAAAGAACTCAAAGTTTGCGTTATTTTTTCAATGTATTTCTCAAAATTCTCAGAATATTTTAAATTAAAATTTTCATCATATTTTAAATTACCAATTAAATTTATTATTTCTCTTGTTTTCTCCAAACACTCCAATGCATTATGAGAATTAACAGTTAAAACTTTACAATTAAGCATTTTAGTAAGCCTAACAAAATCTATTTCGCATTTATTGTTCTTTTTAACCTTATCCATCATGGTTACAACAACAACCATGGGAATGTTCAATTCCAAAAGTTGCAATGTTAAATAAAAACTTCTTTCCAAATTTAAAGCGCTCACAACATTTAAAATTAAATCTGGCTTTTCTTTAAACAAAAAATTTCTGCTAACAATTTCTTCATCTGTATATGGTGTTAAAGAATAAATTCCTGGCAAATCCACAATCTTTATTTCTTTATTTCCTCTTAAAAAACCTTCTTTTTTTTCAACGGTTACACCTGGCCAATTCCCAACATATTGTGAAGAAGCTGTTAGATTATTAAATAGCGTTGTTTTTCCACAATTTGGGTTTCCAAATAAAGCTAATTTTAACGCCATAAAAAACCCCTAAACTTTAATTTTTAAATTTTTATATTCTCTGCTTCATTAATTCCTAAACATAAATTATAACCTCTAACAAAAACTTTAATAGGACTTTTCATAGGAGCAAAATTTTTAACGTAAATTTTAATTCCTTTAGTAATGCCAAGCTCCATAATTCTATTTTTTAAGTTAGCATCCCCGGTTATTTTTTTAACAATAACAGTTTCATTAATTTTAGCATCCTTCAAACTTTTAATTTTAAGCAACCCCTTTTTTAATTAAAAGTAAAACATTAAAAACACCATAATAAATACATAATATAATTATATTTAATTATTAAGTTATGTCAACAGTTATGGGCATTTTAATTAATAATCTTAAAAAATAAACACCTTGAAAAATTTGTTAATTTTTGAAAAAATTTAAGAATTTATTTAAAAAAATATTGGGTAAAATAATTAAAATGTGGAAAGGATTTTTTGGAAAGGATTTTAGAAATGAAACTTAAATTAAAAATATTATTTATTTTTATAATATTAGTGATTTTTGCCGTAAGATATCTAGCTCCTGTTTTAACACTAGAAGATATTGAAGAAAACGGCTCATTTTTTAATTAAAAAACATTAAAACTTAAAGTTGCAGCAAATTTTAATTTTGTTGCAACTTTTTCAATGGATTCCACATTTTGCCGCATAATTTAAACCTTTCATTTAAAAACATTATTCTTTTTAATAATTATTTTCATACTAACCCCTATTAAAACTTGAAAATTAAAAATATTTGTGAAATAATGTTCCGGAATGTTATTTTGTAGCAATAATATATTTTTTTAAATATAATGAAAACATATAAATTAATTTAACTAAAATTAATGAAAGGAATGTTAGCTAATGTGCGGAATTGTTGGATATATTGGAAAAAATAATTGTGTGAAATACACTTTAGATGGCCTTAAACATTTAGAATATAGAGGTTACGATTCTGCAGGAATTGCAATACAAAACAAAAATTCAATTAAAATTATTAAAGAATGTGGAAAAATAAAAGAACTAATAAAAAGCATTGAAAAAATTAAACTTCCAGAAAGCAATTGTGCAATAGGGCACACAAGATGGGCAACACACGGTAAACCAAATAAATTAAATGCACATCCCATTAGAACTAACACCGTTACTTTAGTTCACAACGGAGTTATTGAAAACCATGAAATTTTAAAAAAAGAACTAGAAAACAAAAATTATTCTTTTAAAACACAAACAGACACAGAGGTTGTTTCTGCTTTAATGGATAATTACTACAAAAAAGACCCAATAAAAGCAATAGAAAAAACCATAACCAAACTAGAAGGTTCTTACGCATTAGGGATTTTATTTAAAGACATTAAAGATACTATCTTCGCTGTTGCTAAAAATAGCCCTTTAATAATTGGAATAGGAGAAGATGAAAATTTTTTAGCATCAGACATCCCCGCTTTCATAAACCACACTAAAAATTACATAATATTAGAAAAAGACGAAATAGCAATTCTAAAAAAAGACTCTGTTAAAATAGTAAACCTAAAAGGAAAACCAATTGGAAAAAAGGTTGAAACTGTTAACTGGAACCTTGAAACAACAAAAAAAAATGGATTCTCTCACTACATGTTAAAAGAAATTTTTGAACAACCAGAAGCACTAAAAAGATGTTTTAACAAAAGACTACTAAAAACAAATGTTAATTTTGAATTTGAAAATCTTCCTTTAGAAAAAATTAAAACAATTAAAAAAATACATATAGTTGCATGCGGAACTGCAATGCATGCTGGCTTAATTGGAAAAAGCATAATAGAAAAATTAACCAAAATTCCTGTTGAAGTTGAAGTTGCTTCGGAATTTAGATATAAAGACCCAATTTTAAATGCAGATGACCTTGTAATTTTAATCTCACAATCTGGAGAAACAGCAGACACATTAGCAGCATTAAAACTAGCAAAAAAAAGAAAAATTTTCACATTAGCCATTGTAAACGTTGTTGCTTCTTCAATTGCAAGGCAAGCAGACAGCGTGTTTTACACCTGGGCAGGCCCAGAATTTGCAGTTGCTTCAACAAAAGCTTTTACGGTGCAGGTTGCGGCACTATATTTAATTTCTTTAAACTTTGCAAAAATGCTTAAAAAAATTAAACAAGAAGAATTAAAAAAATATTGCGAGCTTTTAAATGAAATGCCAAGCATTATTAAAAAAATATTAAAATTAAACGATGAAATTTTAAACTACGCTAAAATTTTTTATAAAGACAAAAATATGTTTTTTATTGGGCGCGGTTTAGACTACTGCTTAGCATTAGAAGGCTCATTAAAATTAAAAGAAATTTCATATATTCACAGTGAAGCTTGCAAAGCAGGAGAGCTAAAACATGGAACAATTTCGCTAATTGAAAAAAACACTCCGGTTATTGTAGTAGCTAGCCAAAATGAAATTTTTTCTAAAACTTTAACAAACGCCAAAGAAGTTATTTCAAGAGGTGCTAATGTTTTTTTAATTTGTGATGAAACTGCAGAAATAGACGAAAAAAATTTTAAACATTTTTTAAAGCTTCCAAAAACAATAGATTTTTTAGCCCCACTTTATTTTATTGTGCCACTTCAACTTTTTGCATATCACGTCGCTAATTTAAAAGGCTGCAACATAGACAAACCCAGAAATCTTGCAAAATCCGTCACTGTAGAATAATTTCTCATCGTTAAAACCGAATAATATAAAATATTTCAGGAAAAATAATATTATGAAATAAATAAAGGGGATGGTTAAAAATGGCAAAAGAAGCAAACAAAAGCATTAAATGCGACGTTGAGAATTGCGCTAACCACAACAAAGAAGGGTTTTGCAGTTTAAATTCTGTTACAATTTCTTCTAACGAAGATAACCCAAAAATTGAAGGCCAGGTGGACTGCACAGATTTTGAAAATAAAGAAGATTAATTCATTAAAACTAATCCAAAATTTTATTAAAAGATTACCCTAATTACAATTTATGGTAATCTTTTAATTTTAATTTAAAAATAATATCTATTAAATTAATCATTTTACTTTATTAAAAAAATAAAAAATTAATTATATTTTTTTAAAATTTTTAAACAATATTTGAGAAATTACGAAATATTTTATAATCTAATTAATATAAAAAATTTTTTTAGGAAGAGTATTAATTATTAAAAATAACAAAATATTAGGAATTTTAATTGCCATACTGCTCATACCAGCAACATTAAAAGTTAGTGCAATGAATGGAAACACAAACAATCAAAACAATGCATAATTTTTTAATTTTCCAGCTAATAAAGAGGTCTCAGAACTTTGTTTTTCTGAGAACTGAGAACGATGAATTCCTAACTTTTGAAGAATTAATAAAAAAACATAATTAAATATAAATTTATTAATGATGATTTAAGAAAATATTATAATTATATTAAAAAAAAATGATGCTGACAGATACACTATTATGAATGATTTAATAGAAAAATTTAAAGAATATAACAGAAAATATTTTGAAAATAAATTAAAACCTTATAATGTTTCAACTAAAGAAAAAATAGAGGCTATTTCAAAACATAGTGACTATTTAATAGAAAACATCATAAACTCTGTTATTAAAAGAGTAATACGTGACAAGGTAAAAGAATTAAATAACGTAGAAGAATTAAATAAAGTAATGCCATTTGAAAATTTTGAAACATTTGAAAAATATGATAAATATGCTAATGATGCTGAAGAATTACAATTTAATGAACTTTGTGACCCAAATAAAAATTTAAATTCAACAATTTATTCGCCAGATGCGTGGTATCATGTTTATTTAGGTAATGTAATTTTTTTAACTGTGAGAGAAATATTTAGAAAAGAAAGAATAATATAATTATATTAAATTTTAAAAAAATTTAGATAAAAAACAAAATAAAAATCATGCAAACCTTTCTGTGGTTTGCATTTTTTTAATTAAATTTCTTTTAACAAAGCAAACCCAAAAATTGAAGGCCAGGTGTATTATAAAGTTTTTGAAAACAAATAAGATTAATTAAAATATTGTTTTAAATAACAACATAAAAATTATTCTCAACACTTTTAACCATTAAATTTTGCATATATTAAAATAAAAATACATATATTTTTCAAAAATTATGTTGACATAAATCTGTTTTTAATTTATAATTTTCTTGTTTTAGTTAATTTGTTTGCGGGTTTAGCTCATCTGGTAGAGTGCCACCTTGCCAAGGTGGAGGTAGCGAGTTCGAGCCTCGTAACCCGCTCCATTTTTTTGGCGGCATAGCCAAGTGGTAAGGCGTGGGTCTGCAACACCCTGATCACCAGTTCAAATCTGGTTGCCGCCTCCATTTCAAATTTATTTTATTGGTGTAATTCATTATGAGCGAAGAAAAGACAATGGAAAAAATTGTTACTCTCTGTAAAACTAGAGGTTTTATTTTTTCAGGGAGTGAAATTTACGGAGGTCTTGCAAATTCTTGGGATTACGGCCCTTTAGGGGTTGAACTAAAAAATAATATTAAAAGAGCATGGTGGAAAAAATTCATTCATGAATGTGAATTTAACGTTGGGCTAGATTCCGCAATTTTAATGAACCCAAAGGTTTGGCAAGCTTCAGGGCATCTAACAGGTTTTTCAGACCCTTTAACAGATTGCAAAAAGTGCAAAGCAAGGTTTAGAGCAGACAAATTAATTGGAGAAGAAATTGAAATTTCTAATAAAACTAGTGATGAAATTTTAGAACTTTTTAAAAAATTCAATGTTAAGTGCCCTAAATGCGGCGGAGAAGAGTTTACTAAAATTAGAAATTTTAATTTAATGTTTAAAACATTTCAAGGTGTTGTTGAAGACGCAACAAGTGAAATTTTTTTAAGGCCAGAAACAGCACAAGGTATTTTTGTTAATTTTTCTAATGTGCAAAAAACAATGCGAAAAAAGCTTCCGTTTGGAATTGCGCAAATTGGAAAATCTTTTAGAAATGAAATAACTCCAGGAAACTTCATTTTCAGAACAAGAGAGTTTGAACAAATGGAGTTAGAATTCTTTTGCAAACCAGAAGAAGATTTAAAATGGTTTGAGTTTTGGGTTAATTACTGCTATTCTTTTTTAACCTCTTATGGCATTAAAGAAGAATTTTTAAAAATTAGGCCACACAAAAAAGAAGAACTTTCGCACTATTCTAAAGCAACTAGTGACATTGAGTTTTTGTTCCCATTCGGCTGGGGAGAACTATGGGGTATTGCAGACAGAGGAGATTTTGACCTTTCACAACACGAAAAACACAGCAAAAAAAGTTTAAAATATTTTGATGATGTAGCAAATGAAAAATATTTTCCATACTGCATAGAACCTTCCTTAGGGGTGGACAGGGCCTTTTTAGCGTTTTTGTGCAGTGCTTATTGTGAAGAAGAGGTTAACGGCGAAAAAAGAGTTCTTTTAAAATTAAACCCAGCGCTTGCACCAGTTAAAGCTTCTATTTTGCCTTTAACAAAAAAACTTTCTGAAAAGGCTAGGGAGATTTATAAAAAGCTAATTAAAAGTTTTGTTGTGGAATATGATGAAGCGGGCTCCATAGGAAAGCGTTACAGAAGGCAAGATGAAATAGGGACTCCGTTTTGCATAACATGCGACTTTGAAACAGAACAAAACAACACAGTAACAATAAGAGAAAGAGACAGCATGGAGCAAAATGAAAGAATTAAAATTGAAGATTTAGAAGATGTTTTAAGAAAAAAAATTTCAGTTTAAATTTTTAAAAGATTACTCAAAATTAGGATGTTTAATTTAATTTGTGCGAAATTTAAAATTCCTCCATTCGCGTCATAGAAATATAAATTTGTTTTTTAATTATTCGAGTGTTATTCTGTTATTTTTTATTTCAAATATTTTAAAACTTATTGTTTTTAATTAGAATAAAAAAGATAAAATATAGCACATTTAAATAACACATAATTTAAATCTACATTAACAGATGATAGTTAATTTAAAATATAAATAAAAAATTATTAGTGTTATTTATTTATATAAAAATATCTTGAATTATAAATTAAATATATAAAAAAACATATAAAGACGTTATTTTAAATTTCTTTATATGTTTTATTTTTAATATTATTAAATTTTTTAATTTATTCCTTCTTTTATAAATATTCTTCTAATATTTTCAAAAACTATGTATTCTACAGCATCATACCATAATTCTCCTACATTCCTTTCGAAAATTATTTTATTCTTGTATTCATTATAATTAGGATTATAAAGTTTATTATATTCTAATTGCGTAATATAATCCGCATATTCGTTATATTCTTCAAATGTTTCGAAATTTTCAATTGGAACCATCTCATTCAAGTCTTTTACTTTCTTCTTTTCTTCCACTTTAACTGATACTATCATTTTTAGAAATTTAGCAATATCTTTTGCAAATCTGTTTTGATATTTCGAAATAACTCCCATTTTTACTTTTTTAGAAACATTTTGTGCTCCTAAACTCTCAACACCTTTTATTAATGCTTTTAAACTGTATTCATAAATAAGATTTATTAATCTTTCGTAGTAATAAAAATCTAAATAAAGATTTTCATTCTTAAAAATTTTGTTGTTTTTTTCAAAATATTTTCTGTTATATTCTTTAAATTTTTTTATTAAATCATCTATAATGGTGTTTTTGTTAGCATAATTTTCTTTAATACAATCATAATATTTTCTAAGATCTTCATTAATAACCTTATCTTTAACTGTGTTTTCTATTATTTCTTCAAATGTTAAATTGAAATAATTATTCTCAGAATAAGCTAAATCCGAAAAAGTTACATTACGAATACCATTAAAAAATTTTTTATATTACTATTGTATCCTAAAAATGTATCCTAAAAAACTTTTTATATTATTAGATTACAAAATATTTTGAATTTGTCAAATAAAGTCGAAAAAATTTAAAAATATTAACTAATTTTTTGTTTTTTATTTTCAAAAAATTAAGAATGTGCATATTAAAAACACACATTCTTTTTATTTTTATTAAAATATTTAGATATAACTAAAAATTTAAACAAATTAGTTAAGTACACTTCTTATTTTTAAGGAGCAAAATAATTAAATTTTTATTTTTTATAATAATTTTTCTATTTAAAATAATAGAAAAAAATATGAAAAATATTAAAAATATAATTCTACTACTCAGCCATGATTTTTAAATTATCTTACTATAAAAATTACAATAAAATTTAAAATGCAAACCTTTTTTCTGGTTTGCATAATTTTTATTAAGTATTTTTCTCAAACTCGAATAAATTTTTAAAAAATCATAATTTTTTTTATGAAATATTGTTTAAAAAATTCAACTAAACCTTAACATTAGAGCAAAATTCTCCAATAGTGTTACAAGCAACATTTAACTTTTCTTGTTCTTCTTCTCTTAAATTTAATTGTAAAATTCTACTAACCCCAGAAGAACCAACAATTGCAGGCAGCCCAATGTAAAGCCCTTTTTTGCCATATTCACCATTTGGCATAACAGATAAATCTAACACACAATTTTCATCATGCAAAATTGCATGTGTAATTCTTTTTAAAACAATTCCTATGCTGTAGTAGGTTGCTTTTTTTGCTTTAATAACATTTGCAGCAACAACCTTAACCTCTTTAGCAATATCGTCTAAATTAATATGCTTATATTTCTCATCTTCCCTACAAATTTGCTCAATTGCCTTAGAACCAACATAAGCCTGAGACCACGGAACAAATCCGCTGTCTCCGTGTTCTCCAAAAAAATGTGCATGAATGCTTCTCGGGCTAACGTTAAAATTAACACCTAATAAATATCTAAGCCGTGCTGTGTCTAGTGCTGTTCCACTGCCTATAACCCTTTGTGGTTCTAAGCCTGAAAGCTTATGCGTAACATAGCTCATAACATCAACAGGGTTACTAGCAATTAAAAAACATCCATTAAAACCAGAAGACATAACAGGATCTATAATAGATTTAAATATTTCAACATTTTTATTAAGTAAATCTAACCGCGAATCTCCTGGTTTTCTAGGAATTCCAGCACAAATAGTAACCAAATCTGCATCTTTGCAATCTTCATATTCTCCAGCTCTAACCTTTAAAGAACAATTTAAAAAAGCTAAACTATGGTTTAAATCCATAGCCTCCCCTTTTGCTCTGTTTTTGTCTATGTCTATTAAAACAAGTTCATCACAAACACCAGGAGAATTTAAAATGGAATACGCGTAGCTCATGCCAACCATTCCTGTTCCTACTAAAACAACCTTTTTTTTGCTAAACTTAGCACACATAAAAATAGCCCCCAAAAAATTTTAATTATGATCTTTCTCAATAATAAAATATATTTTAAAATAATTTAAAATTTTATTCAACAAAATATTATAAAAATACTTAAAAAAATTATTAAATTTTTAACAATTTTTAAATAATATTTCACTCTAACTAAATAATTTTAAAATTAAAACTATGAAGTAACGGTTTTAAAGGGCAACAAACAAAATTTTTAGTTTAACTGCTTTTTAAAATTTTTTTATAAAAAATTAAATCCCTCCAAAAAATAAATTCTAGAAATTTTGTAACAAAACTAAATTTATTTAATTAATTTTTCACAGAATTTAAAAGATATTCTCTTAACTTTAAAACATCTTCAAAAGAATTAAATTCACAGCACATTCTTCTAATTTTTGCAGCATTTTTAAACCCATAAAAATATCTCATCGCCTGTGCTCTAGACTTTTTAACTGCTATTTCTTCTCTTTCCATTTCAAAAATTTTTTTAATATGTTCTAACATAACATTTGTTATTTCTAAAATGTTGGGTTCTTTTAAAATTTCACCAAAACTTAAAAATTCGTCAATTTGTTTAAAAATCCATGGCCTTCCAAAGCTTCCTCTTCCAATCATTATTAAATCTGCATTGGTTTTCTCATAAACTTTAACGCAATCTAAAACAGTTTTAATGTCCCCATTTGCAATAACCGGAATAGAAACATTTTCTTTAACCTTAGAAATAATCTCCCAATCTGCCTTTTTTGAAAACATTTCTTCCCTTGTTCTACCGTGAACAGTTATTGCACTAACACCGCAGTTTTCCATTCTTTTTGCAAATTCACAAACATTAATACCTTTTTCATCCCAACCTTTTCTAAGCTTTACAGTAACCGGAACATTAGAATTTTTAACAACAACACCAGCAATTTTTTCTGCTAACTCAACATTTTGCATAAGTTTAGAGCCGGCTCCATTTTTAACAACCTTGTTAACAGGGCAACCCATGTTTAAATCTATTAAATCTGGTTTTTTCTCTAAAACTTTTTCTAAAGCTAAAGCGAAAAATTTTGGGTCTTCTCCAAAAAGCTGAATTGCCATTGGCCTTTCTTCTTCCAAAATGTTTAGTAAAGCATTTGAATTTTTAGAACCATAATAAATCCCTTTAACAGAAACCATTTCAGAATAAACCAAAGCTGCTTTAAATTTCTTACAAATTAGCCTGTAGGCAGTGTCTGCAACAGAAGCCATTGGTGCTAATGCTGCTGTTTTTTTAATTTTAACATTCCCAATTTTAATGAATTTTTCCAATAAAACATCCCATCCTAATTTAAAATATACCTACATTTTAACAGCTATTATATTTTAAAACAAATATATAATTTTTTTCAGATTAAAACAATTTGACATATTAAAATTAAAATACTATAATTGTCGCAAAAAGTTAAATTATGGAGGTGCATCTTGGGTTTTTTTTATAAAGGCCAATCAAGAACATTTAATGAATTTTTGTTGGTTCCAGGTTATTCTTCTAAAGATTGTGTTCCTTCCAATGTTTCCTTAAAAACTCCTTTAGTTAAGTTTAAAAAAGGAGAAAAATCTGAGCTGTTTTTAAACATTCCAATTTCTTCTGCAATAATGCAAGCTGTTTCTGACGACAATTTAGCAATTGCTTTAGCAAAAGAAGGCGGAATTTCTTTCATTTATTGCTCACAACCAATTGAAAAACAAGCTGCCATGATTTCTCGTGTTAAAAATTATAAAGCAGGTTTTGTTAAAAGTGACAGCAACCTCACCCCAAACTCCACACTAGAAGACGTAATAAAATTAAAAGAAAAAACCTCTCATTCAACAATGCCGGTAACAGAAAACGGAGAATCAAACGGAAAACTTTTAGGAATGGTCACAAAAAGAGATTACCGCATAGGCAAATTGCCGTTAACAACAAAAGTTTCAAATTTCATGACCCCATTTGAAAAATTAGTTTGTTGCAAAAAAGGAGTAACCCTTTCTCAAGCAAACGATGTTTTATGGGAAAAAAAGCTAAATTCACTTCCAATAGTAGATGAACACAACAACCTTTGCTACCTTGTTTTTAGAAAAGATTACGATTCACACAAAAAAAACCCAAATGAACTTCTAGATGAATCTAAAAGATATGTTGTGGGCGCAGGCGTTAACACGCACGACTACAAAGAAAGAATTCCCGCATTAGTTGAAGCCGGAGCAGACGTTTTATGCATAGATTCTTCCGAAGGGTTCACAGAATGGCAAAAAGAAACAATAGAGTTTGTTAAAAACAACTACAAAGACAAGGTTAAAATTGGAGCTGGCAATGTTGTAAGTTCCGAAGGGTTTAAATTTTTAGCAGAGTGCAATGCAGATTTCATTAAAGTTGGAATAGGAGGCGGGTCTATTTGCATAACAAGAGAAACAAAAGGAATTGGAAGAGGCCAAGCAACTGCTTTAATTGAAGTGGCAGAAGAAAGAAACAAATATTTTAAAGAAACAGGGGTTTACATTCCAATATGTTCAGATGGCGGCATAGTGCACGACCACCACATAACACTAGCATTAGCAATGGGGGCAGATTTTGTAATGCTAGGCCGCTATTTTGCTCGTTTCAACGAAAGTCCTTCAAACAAGGTTTCAATTAACGGAAACTACATGAAAGAATATTGGGGAGAAGGCTCTAACAGAGCTAAAAATTGGCAAAGATATGAAACAGGAAAACTAACCTTTGAAGAAGGGGTGGATTGTTACGTGCCTTATGCTGGCAGCCTTCACAACAACATTATTAAAACAATAGCGAAAATAAAATCCACAATGTGCAACTGTGGTTTTTTAAACATTAGAGATTTTCAAAAAGGAGCAAAGTTAACGGTAGTTTCTTCAACCTCCATTGTTGAAGGAGCAGCTCACGACGTAATACTTAAAAACAATAAAAACATTAATAATAATTTAAATGAAAACTAATTTTTAAAAATCAAACTTAAAGTTAACTTCATAAATTTAACAATTACTTTAACAAAAAAAACATAATTTAATTCGTTTAATTCTTTAATTAGTTTAAAATTAAGCTAACATGTTTCTTACGTTAAAAATTTAAAAGTGCTAGCAAACTTAAAGTTAACTCCACATGTTAATTAAAAAGCTGTTTTTAACAATAATTTTGCAATTACTTTAAGAAAAATTTAAAAGATTTTTCTATTAAAATTTGAAAGATTAATAAAATTAAAATAATTATTATTTTTATTGTATTTAATAATCGTCAGAAATTTATAATAATTTTTATACTCAATAATGTTTTTAATCTAGTCATTAGTTATGAAATATTTATTATTTTTAACAGTAGTAGTTGAAGTTCTTCTTTTAGTTCATCATCCATTTTTAAAATTTAAAAACTTATTATAATTAAAGCAGTCTTCATAGCTCGCATAGCTTATGTATTCAATATAAAATAATAAAAAATTTAGCGCAGTAGCATAGTTGTTACTAAAATTTAAATAATGTTCAAAGTTTCAACTATATTGACAACATCATTTAAAAAATTCGCAATAGTCTTTAAGTAATTTAATTTAACATCTCCAAACTCTAAATTGCTGTTTCTCTCTCGTTTTTGATAATTTTTTCTATTAAGTCACAGTTCTTCTTTAAAAAGAATATATTGGTTTTTTATTTAACGTATAACGGCTAACATGGTTTTTCAAAATGATTTCTCTGTAATAGTAAATATTTTTTTAAAATATCCTATATATAAGGGGGAGAAATGGTAGGATTAATATCTGCAGAAAAACAAGAATTAGATGAAATTTTAAAATTAATGCATAATAAGAATGAAGAAATTTTTGGAGCTTTTAAATTCATTAAAGGAAAAATAAACAATAAAGAATGCATAGCTGCTTTAAGTGGTGTTGGAAAGGTTTGTTCTTCAATTTGCACACAAACATTAATATTAAAATATTCTCCAGAATTTATTTTAAATGTGGGAGTTGCAGGTGGAATAGGAGAAAAAGTGAATGTTTTCGATGTTGTTATTGCAAATAATGTGGTTCAATATGACTTTGATCTTTCTCCTTTACAAAATAGAAAAAAAGGTGAAATACCAGCTTTAAATCTTATTGAAATACCTTGTAGTAGTTGGATTGTGAAAAACATTTTAAATAGCACAAAAAATACAATAAAAGATATTAAAATTCATTGTGGAACCATAGTAACAGGAGACAAATTCATAAATTCTCCAACAAAATTAATGCAATTAAACAAAGAATTTAATGGCCTTGCATGTGATATGGAATCTGGTTCTATTGGGCAAACCTGTTATTTAAGCAAAATAGACTTTGGAATTATAAGAGGAATATCAGATAATGCAAATTCAACCGCACATGTAGATTTTGAAAATTATATAGAAAAAGCATCTGAAAATGCATCCCAAGTTTTATATAAATTTTTAGAAACAATTTAAATATATTTTTTATTTATTTACTAAAAAATAAGCTTAATTTTTAGTGCATACAAAATTTGTTTTGTATGCATATTTTTTTATTAAAAAATTAATATAAAATGAAATTTAATATCCATTATTTTACAATAATTTACAATATTTACCAATTATGCTATACTTGTATTAAATTAAAAAATAGGAGGAATTAAAATGTTTAGAAAAAACAAAAAAATAGTTAAATTTTTAATTGGAGCATTAATTTTAAGCCTGCCTGCAACACTTAAAGTAAGCGCAATGGAAAACAACCCTGCAAATTTAGAAACAAACGTTGAAACAACACAAAAAGATTTTTATTTTTCCGATGATGAAGAGTTCGATTTAATTTTTGAAGACAGATTAAAATACCTTTTAAAAACCATTTTTATTGAAGATTTAAGAGAGTATGCATTATGTTATTCAGAATCAATTAAAAAATTAAACCAAAATAATTCTACTGATACATTTGAAAAACTAGATAATTTACATAAAAAAATAATTATAAATTTTAGAAAAGAAAACAAAAAATTCATAGAACAAAACATTAAAAATGGTAAAAACAAAAAGGTTAACTTTTATTATTATGAATACTTTCTCAATTGTTTATATGACCGTTTAATTTTTTCTGCTTTAGATTTTTTAAAATGCGAAATTGAATATTACTTTAAAGAAAAGAAAAATTGCAAAGAAATAATAGATTCCACAATAAAACATAAAGAATATATATTTGAAAAAATTAGCAAATTCATCGAAAAAATAATACACAAAACAGGAAACGAAAAATTTTACAATATACCAGAAAAATATGCTTCATTTGAAGAATACATAGAAAAAAACCCTGAAAAAGCTCATGAAATAGATGATATTTATAAAGAAGATGTGAATATTCCATATTACGAAGGCGGAGAAAATAATATGCTTAACAGAATAGATAACTCAATAGATTTAAATAAAGTTTACGGCATAGTTGGCAACATACTAAAAAAAATATATGATGAAAATCAACTTAAAAATTCGCAAGACACTAAAAAAAGTATTTAAAGATTAACTAAGAAATTAAAAACATAGGAGGAATTAAAATGTTTAGAAAAAATAAAAAAATATTTAAATTTTTAATTGGGGCATTAATTTTAAGCCTGCCTGCAACACTTAAAGTAAGCGCAATGGAAAACAACCCTGAAAATTTAGAAACAAACGTTGAAGCAACACAAAAAGAATTTGATTTTTCTGATGATGAAGAGTTTAATTTAATTTTTAAAGACAGATTAAACCACATTTTAACCATTAATTTTGTTGAAGATCTAAAAAAATATATGTTATGCTACTCAGAATGCATTAAAACATTAAATTCAAATAGTAAATTTTTAAATAACACATATTATAAGAAAAGTAAACTAAAAAATTTATTTGTAGATATAATTGAAAATTATATAAAAGAACACGAAAAATTCATAAAACAAAACATTGAAAAAGCTAAAAATAAAAAGATTAATTTTCATTTTTACGAACACTTTTTAAATTACTTTTACTTATTCTTAATGCATAACACCAAAGAGTTTTTAAGTAATAAAAATATTATGAACTATGATTTTTCAAAAGAAGAAATTAAAATTTGCGATAATAACCAAAACATAAATTATGAAAAAATAGCAGATTACATAATAGAAAATAAAGATTATATATTTAAAGAAATTAGCGAATTCATTAAAAAAGAAATGCATGAAACAGGCAACGAAAAATTTTACAACATACCAGAAAAATATAATTCATTTAAAGAATACTATGAATATGAAAAATACATAAGAAATTTAGAGACCTCAAATTATTTAGAAAATAAAAGCAATTTATATTACGTACACGAAAAAGCCAGAAAAATTATTACTTCAGGAAAATTTTGCGATGCAATTAGCAAAACACTAGGAAAATTACTTAAAGATTTGGGGTATTATGAAACCAAAAATATTGAAGATACATCAGATAGTATGAAAAATAAAGGCTCGAAATCTATAATACTTTAAAAAATAAAAGCAATTTATATTACGTACACGAAAAAGCCAGAAAAATTATTAATTCGGGAAAATTTTACGATGCAATTAGCAAAACACTAGGAAAATTACTTAAAGATTTGGGGTATTATGAAACCGAAAATATTGAGAACAACCCTGAAAATTTAGAAACAAACGTTGAAACAACACAAAAAGAATTTAATTTTTCTGATGATGAAGAGTTCAATGAAAATTTTAAATATCATTTAAAATACCTTTTAAAAACCTTTTTTATTGAAGATTTAAGAGAATTTGTATCAAACAATTTAAAAACAATTAAACAAATAGTCTCTGAAAATTTACACGTTTATACTATTACTCATAGTAATAAACCGAATTTGAATTTTGAAGAAGAAAACAAAAAATTCATGGAACAAATCATTAAAAATTATAAAAACAAGAAGGTTAACTTTTATTATTACGAACATTTTCTCAATTTTTTATATGCCCGCTTAGCTCATTATGGCAAACATTATGTAATACGCAAAATTGAAAGTTACATTGAACAAAATAAGGATTACAAAGAAATAATAGAATTAATAATAAAACATAAAGACTACATTTTTGAAGAAATTAGCGAATTCGTTAAAGAAAAAATACATGAAACAGGCAATGAAAAATTTTACAACATACCAGAAAAATATGCTTCCTTTGAAGAATACATAAAAGAAAACCCTAAAAAAACTTTCAAAAGAAATTACATCAATACTCTTGAGCAATATTACGAAAATAATATGTTTGAAAGAATCGCTAATTCAATTTCTTTAGAAAATGTTAACGATGTAATTAAAAAAATCCTAGCAAAAATATTTAAAGATTAACCTAAGGAATTATAAAATAAATTAAAAACATAGGAGGAATTAAAATGTTTAGAAAAAACAAAAAAATAGTTAAATTTTTAATTGGAGCATTAATTTTAAGCCTGCCTGCAACACTTAAAGTAAGCGCAATGGAAAACAACCCCGAAAATTTAGGAACAACAGTTGAAACAACACAAAAAGAATTTGACTTTTCCGATGATGAAGAGTTTAATTTAAATTTTGAATACCATTTAAAATACCTTTTAAAAACTACTTTTATTGAAGATTTAAGACAACTTGCATTATACAAAACTTATGGTGAAATTTGGAAACTAGGAAAAATATTTGATGAAATAATTATAAAATTTAGAAAAGAAAACAGAAAATTCATAGAACAAAACATTAAAAATGGTAAAAACAAGAAGGTTAACTTTTATTATTATGAATATTTACTATTTTGTTTATATGACCACTTAATTTTTCCTACTTTGTATTTTTTTAGATACGAAATTATAAATTACTTTGAAAAAAAGGAATTTTGTAAAAAAATAATAGAATCCGTAATAAAACATAAAGACTACATTTTTGAAGAAATTAGCGAATTAATTAAAGAACAAATACATAAAACAGGCAACGAAAAATTTTACAACATACCAGAAAAATATGCTTCTTTTGAAGAATACATAAAAAAAGAAAACCTCGAAAAACCTTATAAAATTTATACATACGATAATGTGTATATGCCAGATTACGACGAAAGTAATGAAAACAATATGTTCATCAAATTTGATAATTTAATAGATTTAAATAAAATTACCATAATAATTGAAAACACACTAAACGAAACATTTCAAAATTTGGCTTAATTAAATTATAAAATAAATTTTAATAAATTAAAAACATAGGAGGAATTAAAATGTTTAGAAAAAACAAAAAAATATTTAAATTTTTAATTGGAGCATTAATTTTAAGCCTGCCTGCAACACTTAAAGTAAGCGCAATGGAGAAAAAACCACAAAACACAGAATCTAAGAACATAATTGAAGAATTGTTTTTTGCAAAAAGAACTGATGAATATTCAAATGATGACCTTTACAATTATTCTTATGAATTTTCAGAAAATAAAAAATTTAGTGATATATTCAGACAAAAAATAATAGATTCAATTAAATCTTCATTAATTACAAATTTAAAAGAAACTTTAATTTTTTATGATGAACACAGCAAAGATGAAAAAAATTACGATATACGCTTAGAAATGTATAGTAATATGCTTAAAAATTTTAAAAGAGAAAATAAATCTTTTTTTGAAAGAGTAGCTAAAGATTTTAAAGATAGCGATATTGATTTTAATTATTATGAAAAAGTGTTATATTATGCATATGAAAAAACATTTAGTCATGCAATGGACTTTTTAATTGAACATTTAATTAGTTGTGAACACGAGGGAGAAATATATATAAGTTTTAACATATATGACATTGAAAATTTTGGGGATGATTTATGCAAAAGAATTATAAATTTAATTAAAAAAACAATACATAAAAACACTAACGAAATGCCAAGTTATTATGATTTAGAAAGCATAGTAAATTTCACATTTAATAAAATAAAAACACGTTATAATATTTTAAACATAATAAAAACTAAACAAATTCGAGAAAAGTTTAAAAATAATAACTAAACAAAAAAAGAAAAAGTATATCAGTTTTGTTGATATACTTTTTTTATGTTTTAACCCAGCAATGGCGGGGACGGAGGGATTCGAACTCTCGCACCAAAAAAATTGGCCTACTGCATTTCGAGTGCAGCCTCTTAAACCACTTGAGTACATCCCCTAAAAAATGGAGCTGTTAGTCGGACTCGAACCGACGACCCCATCCTTACCATGGATGTGCTCTACCAACTGAGCCATAACAGCAAACATGGCAGGGGCAAAAGGAATCGAACCCTTACAATCGGTTTTGGAGACCGATGTTCTACCACTAAACTATGCCCCCTAAAAAAAATGGTGGGCCTTCAGGGACTCGAACCCCGGACCAACCGGTTATGAGCCGGTTGCTCTAACCAACTGAGCTAAAGGCCCAAGAAAAAATCAAGAAACAAATATATAAATATTATC
>CAMZAK010000011.1 GCA_947304245.1 uncultured Clostridia bacterium | reverse complement strand
TCCACAGCAGCATTTAAAATTTCAAAATTATTTTCTTTAAATTTTTCAACAAAAAACGAAAACTTTTCGCTTTCAACGGTAATTTTAGCAACTTCATCTTCATATTCAAAGTCTAAAACATTTAAATTTAAACAAAATTCAAACAATTCTTCTTGTTTTTTCTCTTCAATTTTTAAATATATTACTCCTTTCTTAATAAAAAGATAACTAACACTTCCATTTGTTCCTAGCTTGCCACCGTACTTGTCAAAATAATGCCTAACATTTGCAGCGGTCCTGTTTTTGTTGTCTGTTAGAACATTAACCAAAACAGCAACTCCTTCAGGACCATAACCTTCATAAACAATCTCATGAAAATCTGTTTTATCTCCTTTTCCTGAAGCTTTTTTAATCATTCTTTCAATGTTGGAATTAGGAACATTGTTAGCTTTTGCTTTTAATATAACATCTTTAAGTTTACTGTTATTTAAAACATCTGCTCCACCAGATTTAACAGCAACACAAATTTCACGACCAATTTTAGTGAAAATTTTTGCACGTTCACTATCTGTTTTTTCTTTTTTATTTTTAATTGTACTCCATTTAGAATGGCCAGACATAACAACACTCCCAAAAAATTTACAAGTCTAATTTTAACATTTTTATTTACTATATGCAACATGTTTATAATTTAAATTGAAAAATTTTTAAGGTAACTATATTTTTCCAAAATATTACAAAAAAAATTTTAAATATCCGGTATAAAATTTTTTAAATTGTAAATAATAAAATTGCAGCTTAAAATTTTACTAATAAATTTTAAACTGCAGTTGCTTTAAATAAAAGCAATTTTAAAATTTTACCATTTTAAAAGGAACGGAGTGAAAAATATGAGCAAAGACGATAACAGAAAAGATGTTAAAAAAGAAGAAAATGTTAAAAAACAAGACAGACATAACCAAAAAAGAAAATAGTTAAAATAATATATTTTTTTCCATTCAATTTTATCCATCCAAAGTTAACCGATTAAATTTTTAAAGCCATCCTAATTTTTAGGGTGGTTTTAAACTTTTGATTAAAAATAAAAATTTTAAAAATTTTATTTATATTTTTACAAAATTTATATTTTTACAAATTTTAAATAATTACATTAATTTCTAATTTAAAACATTAGTTTTAAATTTTTACTCGCTAAATTCAAAAACAAAACCTGAAATATTAACAGTATCGCCATTTTTAATATTTAACTCTTTTAACTTGTTTTCTATTCCACATTTTTTTAAAACCTGATGAAAATACCTCAAATTTTCATATTCTCTTAAATCTGTTGTGTTTATTATTTTTTTAAGCCAAGGAGCATCCACATAAAAAATTCCTTCTTTTAATTCAACCTCAAACTGCTCCCTAAAACTTAAATTTAAATCATCTCGTATGAATTCAACTTCATAATTCTCCATAACCGGTAAATCTTCCAAATTTTTAGTTATTACATTAATTAATTCATTAATCCCTTTTTTAGCATATGCAGAAATTAAAACCAACTCTAAATTTTCAGTTTCAGCATAATTTTTCAACTTTTCCAATTTAGCATCAGAACAAACGTCCACTTTGTTTGCCACAATAATCTGTTTTTTTTGGCTTAATTCTTCATCAAACAACTCTAATTCTTTGTTTATTATTTTTATGTTTTCAATAGGTTCTCCAACTCCAAATTCAGAAACATCAACAAGATGAAGCAAAAGCCTGCACCGTTGAAGATGTTTTAAAAATTTATGCCCCAAACCTTTGCCAAAACTTGCCCCTTTAATTAAACCTGGAACATCTGCCACAACAAAAGAATTAAAATTTTTTCCTTCAACAACACCAAGATTAGGGACTAAAGTTGTGAAAGAATAGTTCCCAATTTTTGGCCTTGCAGCAGAAATGACAGAAATTAAAGTGGATTTTCCAACATTAGGAAAACCCAACAACCCCACATCTGCTAAAAGCTTTAACTCTAAAAAAAGTTCAAACTCTTCCCCCAAAAGCCCTGGTTTTGCAAAGGTTGGCTTTTGCCGAGTTGCAGATTTAAAGTGCGAGTTGCCCCAACCTCCTCTGCCTCCTTTTGCAATAACAACAGGAGAAAAATCACAAATATCTGCCATAATTTTTCCTGTTTTTTGTTCTTTCACTATAGTTCCTCTTGGAACTTTAACTATTAAATCTTCACCATTTTTCCCAAAACAATTACTTTTTTTGCCATTTTCACCATTTTGAGCTATAAATTTTCTTTTAAACCTGAAATTAGAAAGTGTATTTAAATTTCTGTCTGCTTTTAAAATAACATCTGCACCTTTGCCGCCATCTCCCCCATCTGGACCCCCAAATGGCATATATTTCTCCCTGTGAAAAGAAATGGCTCCATCTCCGCCGTCTCCAGCTTTAACAAAAATTTTTGCAACATCAACAAACATAAAACACCTAAAAAATTAACTAAACAGCATAAACACTAACTTTTTTTCTAAATTTTCCTAATCTTTCAAACTTAACTTTTCCATTAATTTTAGCATATAATGTGTCGTCTGAACCAATTCCAACAGAGCTGCCAGGATGAATTTTAGTCCCTCTTTGGCGCACTAAAATGTTTCCTGCTAAAACAAATTGGCCATCTCCTCTTTTAACACCAAGCCTTTTAGACTCAGAATCTCTTCCGTTTTTTGTGGAACCAACACCCTTTTTGTGAGCAAAAAACTGTAAATTAATTAATAACATAATTTTAATCCTCCGTAACCTTTAACTTAACATTTTCAGAATAACTTTTTTCAATTAAACCAATTTCTAATTTTAAAGCTTTTAAAAAAATTTGCACAACTTCATCCTTAACTTCTTCATTTAAAACTTTTAAACTAATTTCTCCATCTTCTTCTTTAATTAAAACGTTTTTTTTTGCAATTTCCGTTAAACCATTACAACAAAGCCTCACAGCACAACTAACAGCAGCACAAACAATGTCTTTGCCATATTCTTCAAACTCTGCATGGCCTTTAAAGCTAAAACCTTTTAAAAAACCTTTTTTGTTTTTATAAAATTCAACATAAATCATAAAATTAAGAATTTATTGCAGTTATTTCAACCTGGCTGTAATGCTGCCTATGCCCAAACCTTCTACTATAATTTTTCTTTGGCTTATATTTAAAAACTCTAATCTTTTTCTGACGCCCATTTTTTAAAACATTTGCAGAAACGCTAACTCCTTTTAAAAAAGGTGCTCCAAAATCAGATTTTTTATCTTCAACTAAAGCAACAACATTGTTAAAAGAATAGGTTTCTTTTTCTTTTGCATTTAACTTTTCTAAAAAAATCTTATCTCCCACTTTAACTTTATACTGCTTTCCTCCAACATCTATTATGGCATACATTTTACTTAATCCTTTCAATTTTAATTTACTATAAATTTTAATAACTAACAAAATTAATTTTATACTATCATAATTTTCATATATTGTCAAAAAAATTTAAATTCAACATTTTATTTTATTTTTTTGCAACCTTACTGCTTTAATTGTGTTTTCCATTAATTTTGTTATTGTCATTGGCCCAACTCCACCGGGAACAGGAGTTAAAAACCCCGCAACATTTAAAACCTCTTCAAAAAAAACATCTCCACAGAGCTTATTGTTAGAAAGCCTATTAATTCCAACATCAATTACAACTGCTCCTTTTTTAACCATATCTCCTCTAATGAAATTTGGTTTTCCTATTGCAACAATTAAAATATCTGCATTCTTTGTAAAAAATTCTAAATTTTCAGTTTTAGAGTGGCATATGCAAACAGTAGCATTTTCTTTCAAAAGAAGCATAGCCATTGGTTTTCCTACTATGTTGCTTCTACCAACAACAACAGCATTTTTTCCAGAAATTTTAACATTAGTGCTCTTAATTAAATCTATAATTCCTGAAGGGGTGCACGGTGCAAAATAAAAATTTCCGCTAAACAATTTGCCAGTGTTTTTAGTACAAAAACAATCCACATCTTTTAAAGAGCTTATGTAGTTAACAATCTCATTTTCATTTAAATGTTTAGGTAAAGGGAGTTGCAATAAAATTCCGTTAACCTCTTCATCTTCATTTAAAGAATTAATTACTTCTTTTAGTTCTTCTTTTTCAATTTTTTCGTCTAATAAAATTTCTTTAGAAATAATGCCTAATTCCTGGCATGCTTTTTTTTTGTTTTTAACATAAATTTTAGAAGCAGGGTTTTTTCCAACTAAAATAACCGCCAAACAAACATTAATTCCTTCATCTTTTAAAAATTCAACTTCTTTTTTAATTTTTTCTCTTTTCTCCTTTGAGATTTTTAAACCATCTATTATTACTCCCACTAAAAATTCACTTCCTTTTTTTTATTTTATTTTTATTAATATAATAAATTAAAAAATATATATGTAAAACAACAGATAAACAAAATATTATTAAAGAAAGTAGTTGAGATACTCTAATTGTGTTGTTAAAAAGCCATAAACTATCTGTTCTAAGTCCTTCTATGAAAAACCTTCCAAACCCATACCAAGATAAATACATTAAAAAAATTTGCCCTTGAAAAATTCTGCGTCTTAAAAAACATAATAACAAAATAAACCCCAAAAAGCACCATAAAGACTCATAAAAAAATGTTGGGTGTGCTGGTTGCATTTCGGTTGAAATTGCATTAGAACTCATACCAAACAACGAATTAGTTTTAGTGCCGTAAGCTTCCACATTAACAAAATTTCCCCATCTTCCTATGGCTTGTCCTAGTAAAAAACAAACACCTGCCACATCTAAAATAGGCAAAAACTTAATCTTTTTAACTTTACAATAAATTAGCGCAGAAACAACAGAAAAAATTATGCCACCATAAATTGCAAGGCCTCCTGTTCTTAAATTGAAGATGCTTATTAAATTACTAGAAAATTCCCCAAAATTAAACATAACATAATAAACCCTAGCTCCAATAACACCACAAATTAAACCTATTGTTGTAACATCTAAAAAATTATCTTTCTTAATATGTAACTTTTTTGTTAAAAACAACCCACAAAAAAAGGCAGATAGTATGGCAAAACAAATTATTATGGCATACCATTTAACCTTTAAACCAAAAACTGAAAAAGCATAATCATTTAAATAAATTTTCCCAATACCTAGCTTATTAAAACTAACCCATTTCATTTTTAAAATATCCTCATATTTGAATTTAAACTATTTTAATTATATCAAAAAAAATAAAATTTAAAATGTTTAAACAATCTCAATTCCATATTTCAAAAGCCAATAATTAATTTGTAGCATGTAAGCAATCATCTGCGGCCCTGCCATTAATTGCCCATACCACGGTGTTTTGTAGTCTGCAGGTGTTTTTAAAAATTTTTCCACCTTTTTTTTATCTAAAAAATTGCAAATTGGAGAATTGTTGTTAGAAATAACCTCCAACATTAAATCTTTCAACATCTTTTCATATTTTGGGTTATATGTTTTAGGGTAAGGGCTTTTTTTTCTATATAGCACTTCTTCTGGTAGATATTTCTCTCCTGCTTTTCTTAAAAGTCCTTTAACAACTCCTCCACAACATTTAAAATTCCAGGGAACATTAAAAACATATTCTAAAATTCTGTGGTCTGCAAAAGGAACTCTTGCCTCTAGCCCACAATGCATGCTTGTTCTGTCCATCCTGTCTAGCAATGTTATCATAAACCAATTTAAGTTTAAAAATGCTAGTTCTCTTCTTCTTGTTTGTTCTTTGTTTTCTCCTTCTAATCTTGGTGTTTTTGCAATTGTTTCACAATATCTTTGTTGAACATATTCATCTAAATTAATTTTATTTAAAAAATCATCAGAAAGAAGAATTTTCCTGTGAGATAAATTCAAAGACCAAGGAAATGTGTTTGCTTTAAACATTTTTTCATCGTAAAACCAAGGATATCCCCCAAAAATTTCATCTGCACATTCTCCGGTTAAAGCAACTTTGTTTTTTCTAGAAACTTTAGAGCAAAAATAAAGCAATGAAGATTCCACATCAGCCATGCAGGGAAGGTCTCTTGCTTTAACAACTTCAAAAAGGTTGTTAACTAGGTCTTCGCTGTCACATTCAAGATATGTATGATTGGTTTTTAAAAATTCAACCATTTTTTCAACCCAAGGCCTGTCTTGAGACGGCTGAAAAGAATTAGATTGAAAAAATTTATCATTCTCAGAAAAATCAAAAGAAAAGGTGTTTAGTTGTTTGCCGCTTTTTTTAAGCTCCAAAGAAGCAATGGAAGAAACCAAACTGCTGTCCACCCCACCAGACAAAAATGTGCAAACCGGAATATCTGAAACAAGCTGTTTTTTTACAGCATCCTTAATTAAAAATTCTGTTTTTTCCACAGTTTCTTTTAAAGAATCTTTATGAGGCCTGCTTTCAAGCTTCCAATATTGCACCTGTTTAATCATATTCATATTAATCTTTAAAAAATGCCCGGGCAGCACTTCAAAAACATCTTTAAAAACTCCTTTTCCTGGAGTTTTTGCAGGGCCCAAACCAAAAATTTCACACAAACCTTCGTTGTCCAATCTTTTTTTAACACCAGGAAACTCAAACAAACCTTTAATTTCAGAAGAAAAAACTAAAAATCCTCCACTTAAAGTGTAAAATAAAGGCTTAACCCCAATTCTATCTCTAAAAATTAAAAGTTCTTTTTTTGTTTCATCCCAAATTGCATAAGAAAAAATTCCATTTAATTTTTTAACAAATTCTTCTCCAAAAATTAAATGCCCAAATAGAATAACTTCTGTGTCTGAAGTTGTTTTAAAAATTGCTCCTTCTCTTATTAATTCTTCTCTTAAACTAGTTGTGTTGTAAATTTCTCCATTATAAACAATTGTGAATTTCTTGTTTTTAAAATACCGTGTCATCGGCTGAGTTCCATTTAGTAAATCTCTTATTGAAAGCCTAACATGAGCTAGTCCGCAATGTTTTGTTATGAAGGTTCCTTCTTCGTTTGGCCCTCTATGTTTTTGTGCCTTATTCATACTATTTAAAATTTTTTCCCATTCTTTTTCTTTTTCTAAAAAATTGATTCCAATTTTACAAAAACCTGCAATACCGCACATTAGTTAAAAAACACCTGCCTAAATTTGTTTAATTATTGGTTGGATTTGTTCTAACTTTAAAGCTTTTTCAATTGAAGGGATTAAAAGTTTTACATCTGCCACCATAGAATTTGGCTTGTTTTTGTAGTCATCCTGCCCGAACGGAACAAAATAAATGTTTTTTGTGTTTAATAAAACTCCAATGTTTTTCATGCTCATGCCGAGTGCATCGTTAGTTGAAATAGAAATTAAAAGTGGTTTCTGATTTCTCAAATGAGCTTTTGCGGCCATTAAAACAGGTGTGTCTGTTATTGCGTTTGCAAGTTTTGCAATTGTGTTTCCTGTGCATGGCATTATAACCAAAATATCTAAAAAATTTTTAGGCCCAATAGGTTCAGAGTCTTCAATTGAAAGAATAGCTTTATTTTTGGTTATGCTCTCCACTTCTTTAACATATTTTTTAAATTCTCCAAATCTGCTTTTAACCGTTTGAGTGTTGAAAGAAAAAATTGGGTAAATTAAAGTTTTTTCTTTAACTAATTTTTTCAACTCATTAAATGCATTATTAAACGTACAAAAAGAACCCGTAAAAGCAATTCCAATTTTTTTGCCTTTTAAAGACATAAAAGCAACTCCTTTTTTATTATGTTTATTTTAATTTTTTAATAATTTTCAATGTAACATCTGTTAAATATTCTGCCGATGAAATAAATTTAAACTTTCCAGGGATCCCTGGAATATATTCATAGTTAACTAACTTTTTTTCACATTCTTTTTTGTCTGCTCCAAATTTTGTTATATCTAAAATTAAAGCAAATTTATTTAAATTATCTAATAAATCACAGTTAAAAATCTTTTGAGGAATTGTGTTGAAAATATAATTAAATTTTTCTATTTTAAACCTTAAAGAATCTAAACCAAAAACAGAAAAACCCAAAGCTTTTGCCCATTCTTTTTCCATTTCGTTGTTAACACAAACAAAAACTTTAGAACACAAATTTTCAAGTTTTTTTGCAATAATTTTTCCACAATTTCCAAATCCTAAAATTAAACATTTACTAAAATGCATATTAACAGGATTTTTTAAAATTGCTTTTGCAATTGCTGCCTCAGAAGTATTAATTGAATTATTAATTACAAATTTTTTATTTTTTAAATAATCATAAATAAAAAAATTTTTTTTCTCACAAAAATTTAAAATTTTATTATTAAAACCGCCACCAAAAAGTTTATTATGATTTTTTAAATTGCATAAAATTTCTTCTATGTAAATTTTTTTATTTTTAGAATTCAAATAAATGAAATCTTTAGAAAAAGGTATTGGCACTATAATATTTTTCGAATTTTTAAGAGCAAATTTAATGGAATTAATCTGTTTAACATTTTCATTAAAATTTTCACCGTCTAAATCGTAAGCTAAAACTTTAAAATTTTTATACGCCAACAAATTTGCCATATAACTTAACCTTTTGTCTCCTCCAACGATGAAAAAGTCAAACATTAAATAACACCACTTTCTAAAAACTCTTAATTAAATTATATGTTTAGCAATAATTTAAGGTTACTTATAAATTTTAAATTATGATATTATCAAAATATTTGTTAATGTGTTGTAAAATTAAAATATATAACTAAAAATTTTAAAGTTAAATTTAGCTTTAAAACTAGAAGGAGTGTGGTTTAATTTATGATGGTGGTGAAACCAAAAATTAGAGAATTTTTTTGCACTACTGCTCATCCTGCAGGCATTTTTGTAAACATTAAAAAAATGGTTGAATTTGTAAAATCTAAAAAAAAAGAACTAAAAAAAGAGAACACCCTAATAATAGGTTGTTCTACTGGATATGGCTTATCTTGCAGAATTGTTTCTGCATTTTTAAAAAAATCTCCCACTGTTGGGGTTATGTTTGAAAAGCCCCCAAAACTTAACAGAACAGCAACAGCAGGATGGTATAACACAGCTGCCTTTGAAAAATTTGCACAAGAAGAAAATGTATACAATAAAACAATAAATGGTGATGCTTTTTCAGAAGAAACAATAGAAAAAACAATAAACATAATAAAAAAAGACCTAAAAAAAATAGATCTCATAATCTATAGTCTAGCGGCACCAAGAAGAAAAATGCCAAATGGAACAATAGTTTCTTCTGTTTTAAAACCCGTAGGAAAACCCTACATAAACAAAACATTAAACTTAGAAACAAACGAAGTTTTTAATGTTAAAATTGAACCTGCAACAGAGGAAGAAATTGAGAACACAGTTAAAGTTATGGGTGGCGAAAATTTAGAAGATTGGGTTAACAAATTAAAAGATGCCGATGTTTTAGAAAAGGGTTGCAAAATAATTTCTTTTTCTTATGAAGGCCCCACAATTACTCATCAAATTTACAAAGACGGCACAATAGGCTATGCAAAAAAACACCTTTTAAAAACAACCGAAAAAATTAATGAAAAGTTTAAAGATATTAATGCATTTGTTTCTTACAATAAAGCATTGGTTACTCAGTCTAGCGCTGCAATTCCTGTTGTTCCGCTTTATTTAACAATACTATATAAAGTAATGAAAGAAGAAAATTTACACGAAGGATGCATAGAGCAAATGTTTAGACTTTTCACAGAAAAACTAGAAGAAAATAAAAACATAGAAAAAAATAACGTAATAAGATTAGATGATTATGAAATGCTTCCTAAAATTCAAGAAAGAGTTAAATATGCGTGGGAAAAAATTAATAGTTCAAACTTAAAAGAATTTGCAGACTTAAAAGGTTATTATGAAGATTTTTTAAACATGTTTGGTTTTGCAATTAAAAACATAAACTATGAAGAAGAAACAGAAACTTTAATTAACATAAATAACATAATTAATTAATTTATTTTATGCTTTTCAATTTTAATGGTTTTTGTTCTTTATAATATAAAGAATGCAAATCCCCACCTATTAATTTATTTTTATATGTTATTATGTTAGCCACATATTTTTCAGGATAAATTTTTTTAGAGGTTACATAATACTGCTTTTGAACACATTCTTTACCTTTATATCTCTCTAAATTAAAACCCTGAGATTTTTGAAGAAGGTTATATTCTTTCAAACCTTCTCCAAAATTGTTTGGAATGTTAACAAGCTTTTCATCTATGTATTCTATTTCATACCCCATAGACTTTAAATATTTTTCTGGAACAATGTTTTTTGTTTTAAAATTAAAAATTATTATTAAAGATATTGCCAAAAAAACTATTGTTAAAATTAAAAAGGTTAAAATTTTATTCACTCTAATTATTAAAGAAACCATTATAATCAACTCCCTAAAATAAAGTATGTACAAACAATTAAAATGATACATTATTTTTAAAAGAAAATAAGAATAAAAGTAACAAATATTAAACTTTTCAGCTTGTTTTAAAATTAAAAATTAAAAATATTTAAAAAATGGAAACAAAAATGTTACCATTAATTAAGATTTTTGTTTTTTGTATATTATAATAAATTGTATTATTAAATTAAATTAGATATATAGTTTTGAAAATGGGGAAAACAGAAGGGAATTTTTTTAATTGTATAAGTTTTTAAAAAATACAATTTATGATATATATAATATTTTAAAAAAAGATATTGGAATAATTAAAAACAATAAAATTATTATAGCATTTGGAGAAACAAAAAATATTAATTTCATTAAAGAAATAATACATAAAGAAACAAATTTTAAACTGGAAGAAGGCGAAATAGCTAAAGAATATTCATACAAAAAACTAAATTTAAATGATGCTGAAAATTATTTTGCTTTCATAAAAGGAACAAACAAAGAAAGTTTGAATTATTTAAACATAATAATAAATTTAATTTTTAAGTTATTTAAAACAAAAGATTTAACCAATGAAAAAGAAGAATTTATTAAAAAAATGTTGAAAAAAAATATTTTTTATGATGAATTAGTCTCTCTATCAAAAGAATACGAAATAAATTTAGACAAAAAGTCTCTTGCTATTTTAATTGAAAATTTTGAATATAACACAAGTGAATTGGTGAGCATTTTAAAAAAAAATTTAATTCAAGATGTGAATTTCATAATTAATTTAAATTACAAAAATATTGTTATTGTTAAGTTAATAGATGAAAATTTTAATGAAGATGAGTTTTTCAAAAAATTAAATGAGAAAATTGAAAATATTAGAAAAAATTTAAAAATTAAAATAAACATTGGAGCTGGTAGCGTTGTTGAAAATTTAAAAAACATACATAAATCTTTTGAAGAGTCTAAAATTGCGTTAGAGATTAACAAAATTTTTAATGAAATAAATAAAATTACAAATTACAATAAATTAAACATTAAAATATTAATTTACAATATGCCAAAAGGTATTTGTGAAAAATATTTAAAAGAAATATTAAATAATAAAAAAATTAAAAATTTAAACAAAGAAACTCTTTTCACAATAAACAAGTTTTTTGAGAATAATCTTAACATTTCTGAAACTTCAAGGAAATTGTTCATACATAGAAATACTTTGGTTTACAGATTAGAAAAAATTAAAAGAATTATAGGGTTAGATTTAAAAAATTTTGAAGATGCAACAAAATTCAAGTTAGCATTGTTAATAGACGAATATTTAAATTTTATTACAGGAAAAGAAGTTAAAAATTAAAGGAGACATTAAATGATTTTTATGCAAGATGTTTGTTTTAGTTATGATGCTCACAACAACATTTTAGAAGACATAAATTTAGACGTTAAAGATGGTGAATTTGTTTTCATAATAGGAAAATCTGGTGCGGGAAAAAGCTCTCTTTTTAAGTTACTTTCTCATGAAAATAAACCAACATCTGGTAATTTAATTGTAAACGGACAAAATCTAACAAAATTAACAAGAAAAGAAGTTCCATATTACAGAAGAAGCATAGGCATGGTTTTTCAAGATTTTAGATTAATTAATAAAATGACTGTTTTTAACAATGTTGCTTTTGTTTTAAGGGTAACAAATTATTCTAATAGATATATTAAAAAAAGAGTCCCTGATGTTTTAAAAATGGTTAATCTTAGTGACAAAGCAGATAAATTTCCAAATGAGCTTTCTGGAGGAGAACAGCAAAGGGTTGCAATAGCAAGAGCCTTGGCTAGTAGTCCTCCAATTTTAATTGCAGATGAGCCAACAGGAAACATAGACCCTTTAATGTCTCATCAAATATTAAGCTTATTGGTTGAAATAAATAAATATTTAGGAGTAACCATTTTAGTTATAACGCACGACCGTAATTTAATTAAAGATTTTGGAAAAAGAATCATCGAAATTGAAAACGGAAGAATAAAAAATGATAAATTAATTGAGGTAAAAAAATGAATTTTAATAGTATTAAATATCTATTCACAGAAGGAATTAAAAATTTACTAAATAACATATTTATGGCATTAGCCTCAATTGGAGTTTTAACTGCATGCCTTTTAATTGTTGGATTTTCATTTCTTTTAAAAATAAATACAAAAAGACTAGTTTCTTTTATGGGCCAACAAAGCACAATAATAATATATTTAAAAGATAACATTGAGGAGGTTAAAATTGAAGATTTAAGCAACACCTTTAAAAACAATCCTAATGTGAATTCTGTGGAATTTGTTTCAAAAGAAAAAGCATTAGAAAATTTTTCTAGCAAATTTAATAACCCAAATGCTTTAAAAGCTTTAACAGAACACAATGTTCTTCCCGCTTCTTTAAATGTTCATGTTAAAGATGTAAATGAAATTGAAGGATTATTAAAAATAGCAGAAGAAGAAAAATTTGAAAGCATAATTGAAGAAACAAAAAGTCCTACTAAATACACCAATGCAATTAAAGAATTTAACAGAACAACAGGAGTTTTTGGAACAATTTTAATAATAGTCTTAATTGTTGCTTCTTTAATAATTATTTCAAACACAATAAGAGCAACTGTTTTTGCAAGAAGGCGTGAAATTGCAATAATGAAACAGGTTGGAGCAACAGATGGGTTTGTAAGATTTCCTTTTTTAGTTGAAGGAGCAACAATTGGGATTATTTCTGCAGTAATAGCATTTTCCCTACTTTCAGTTTTATATAAAACAATGATTTTAATGCTCACAAAATATTCATCAGAATTTTTAAATTTGATGTTTTCAAATTTGATTGGTTTAAAAAGTTTTGGAATTATGATGGCAATTAGTTTTTTGCTGTGTGGAATAATAGCAGGAGCAGTGGGAAGCATAATTAGCCTTATTAGATATTTAAAAATTTAGAAGTTTAAAATAAACAGAAGGAGAATTTACATATGTTTAAACTATTCGAAAAAATTAAAAAATATCTATGCATATGCGTAATCACCTCAACTTTATGTCAATTCATTGTCCCTTTAGGTGTTTATGCAAGAACAGGAATAACAGAAACCAAAGAAATTATTGAAATTAGAAAAAATAAAGACATCGAAAATTTAAAAAAAGAAAAACAAAATCAATATAAAAGCCAAAAAGAATTAGAAGCAAAAATTGTATTAATAACAAAAGAATTAAATGAATTAATGAAAGAAATTAAAAATTTAAAAAAACAGAATAAAACAAAACAAGAACGTATATCAAATATATCTAGTAAAATTTTAAACACAACAAATGAAATAGCAGACATAGACTTCGAGATTCAAAAATTAACAGAAGAAACACAAGAATTAAACGCTCAACTTTTAAATATTATGAGAGTAATATACACAGAAAATGGAATTGGAATATTTAATAATCCTTTTTCAGCTAACAATTTTGTGGAATTTGACAATAGCGTAAAATATTCTCAAAAATTTTCAGAATTCATAGAACAGACGGTACGAACTTATAATGAAAAAATTAGAGAAATAGATAAAAATAAAAATAATAGAGAAAACGAAGTTAAAAAAATTAGTTCAGAACAAGAAGAAATAGAGCAAAGTGTTGAACAAAATAATATAAGATCCACTCAATTAGAAGAATTAATGCAAAAATGCATGCAAAAATATGATGAATTAAAAAGTCATTTAAAAGAAATTAAAAATAAAACAACCGTAACCGAAAACGCAATGAAAACTTTAGGAAAAATAGACAAAAAACTTTCTAAAAAAATAGAAATTCCCCCAATTGAGGAACCTAATAAAGCTTCCAATAACATTACTCAAACTCAAACTAAAAATGAAGAAACACAAAAAAAACAAGAAACCCCACCAGCAAATTCTAATGGCCATGTTTTCCCTGTTTTAGGAAATTGCAGTATTTTTCAAGGTTTTAGAAAAGGACATCCCGCAATAGACATTCAAACATATGGTAAACCAAACCCTGTTGTTGCATCAAAATCAGGAACTGTTGTTGTTGCAGGAAGAGGTGGAAAAGGAAACAAAATGAGTGGCTACGGTAACGTTGTTAGAATAAAACATGAAAACGGAGAAGAAACGCTGTATGCACACTTAAGTGCATTTAAAGTTGTTGCAGGGCAAAAAGTAAACCAAGGCCAAGTTATTGGAAATGTTGGAAACACAGGTGCCGTTAGCGGTAGAACTGGAATGCATCTACACTATGAAAGAATTGTAAATGGTGTTAGAGTTAACCCAACCTTTGTAAATTATAAAACTAATCCAGCACCAAAACAAGAAAAACCTAAACCAGCGCCAGCACAAAAGCCAGCACAAAAACCAACACCACCAGCACAACAAAATACTAAGAATAGATCGCCGAACAACACTAAATCTAAATCAACCCCGAAAAATAATAAATCTAAACAGGGTAATAAGATAAAAGGATAATTACAACCACATAATCTTTAAATTAAATATTTTTAATTAACAGTATTTATAAATTTTTCATTACATAAATATAGATAAAAAACTAAGAAAAATAATACCTAAATAAAATATGTTTTTCAATAATCTAAGATAATTATTTTAAAAAAATTTAAACCCAATCATAATTTCATATTGTTATACTAGCCAGCAGAAGGCATTTATTTAACATTTTAATTTTAAACTAACTTTCTCATAAAAATTATTAATATTATTATGATTTTAAAATTTATTTTAAACTAAAAATTAAGCAAAGTTTTAAAATTAAGGTTTTCATATACTTATAATTTCCTTTTATTCTTAAAAGATTAAGAAAAATAATATTTAATAAATTAAATTAAAAAAATTATGTAACATTAAAAAATTTTACATAACCAATGTGTTTTGCGCTAAAAAATTTCTAAAACAAACAAGCATCTCTTTCTTTTTTGGAAGTATGCTTAGGCTCAAAAAAAAGAATTGGCATTAAAAAGTTAGAAAGATGTGATGCTTGCGGCAAAACTGGAGCAGCAGGAACCTCTCCTTTAAATTGTTTCTAGTTGTGGCGGAAAAGCAAAAGTTATTGGAACGCCTTGTAAAGAGTGCGCTGGTTCTGGTAAGAAAACAATTAGCAAGAACATTGAAATTAACATTCCTGCTGGAATTGATGATGGGTAAATTTTAGTTGTTTCTGGCCAAGGGAATTAGTGAAAATGGCGGGCCTAATGGAGATTTACATGTTTCAGTAACGGTAAGGCCAGACCAAATTTTTAAACGATATGGTTTTAACATATTTAACATTTTAAAGTTTCTTATTAATAGAAATTTAAATAACTAATTTTAAGTTTTCAATTAATTTTGTAGGAGTTATTGAATTTTTAGTTTCTCCATTTTTTAAAAGTAAGTCTGCAACTTTTCCGTGGAAATAAACAGCATTAGAAATGGCATGTTGAATGTTTTCATTTTTTGTTAAATAGTAAGCTATTATTCCGGTTAAAACATCCCCACTGCCACCTTTAGAAAGCCCCTCATTTCCACTAAAATTAATGAATTGTTCCCCTTTTGGAGTTGTCACAATTGTGTGTGGCCCTTTTAAAACAAGGTAAACGTTTAATTCTTTTGCTTTTTCTTTTGAAATTGAAAACCTATTATTTTTAACAATTTCACTAGAAACATTGCAAAGCCTTGCCATTTCCCCTTCGTGTGGAGTTAAAACTGTGGCGAATTTTCTAGTTTTTATTAAATTAAGTAATTCATCATCTAAAAAAAATAAAGCATCCGCATCTAAAACAATAATTTTATTAGACAATATAATTTTTCTAACAACATTTCTAGAAAAGCTTTTTCTGGAAAGGCCCGGCCCACATGCAATAACATCAACATCATCAATAACTTCCAAATCTTTTAAAAACCCTTCTTCTTCATTAACATTCAAATATGTTGCTTCAAACATTGAGCTAATTAACCTTTCTTTAACATATTTTGTTGTGGCAACTAAAGTTAGCCCTCCTCCAGCTTCACAAAAAGCTTTAGAAGTTAAAATAATAGAACCCGGCATGTTGTTACTGCCTCCAACAATTAAAGCTTTGCCTTCTTTTCTTTTGTTGGTTCCCGGGCATTTCACAGGTTTAGTTTTTTTAAATTCAAGTTCGCCCCAAGATTTTTTTAAACTGCTAGCAATGTTAGGGTTAACACAAATTCCAGCGTCAACAACAATAATTTTGCCGTAATTTAATTTAGAAGGAAACAAAACAGAGCTTTCTTTTAAAAAAGAAACTGTTAAGGTGTAGTCTGCTTTTACTGCTTCTTTTTGCACAACATTTAAATCTGCATTAACACCACTAGGAATGTCTAAAGAAATTATTTTAGCAGTAGAAGAATTAATTTTACTAATAACATTGTTAAAAGGAGCAAAAATTTCCCCTTTAAAGCCAATTCCAAATAAAGCATCCACAATAACATTAGAATTTTTAACTATGTCATCTAAACAACCTTCATCATAAAAATTAATTTTAATTTTTAAATTTTTGCATATTAAATAGTTCAAAAGAACAGAATTTTTAAACTTTTTTTCATCTGAAACAATTAAAATTCTAACATTAAAACCGTAATTTTTAAGCTTTCTTGCAACAACAAACCCATCTCCAGCATTATTACCAAAACCGCAAAAAATTGTTATTAAATCTTTTAAACTAACAATTTTGACGATTTCATCTGCCATTTTTTGTCCGGCGTTTTCCATTAAAATTTCTTCTTTAATTCCAATCTCTTCAATTGTGAATTTATCTGCTTCAAACATCTCTTTTTTAGACAAAATATACATAAATTTTTCTCCTTCTAAAAATTTAAAAAAATATGCTTCTTAAAATTAAGAAACATATTTAATATAACCATTATAATATTAAATTTTTATAAAATCTACTCAAAAACACTTTTTAATCTTTCAAAAAAACTTTTTCTAGTTTTATAATTTTTCTCATTTAATTTAGACTCAAAATCAACAATTTGTTTTTTCTGTGCAGAAGTTAAACTTCTAGGAACTTCAACATTAACAGTAACTAACATGTCTCCTTTGCCATAAGCGTTCAATTTTTTAACTCCTTTGCCCTTAAGCCTAAAAATTGTTCCTGGTTGTGTTCCTTCAGGGATAACATATTTAACTCTCCCTTCAATTGTGGGTACAACAACTTCAGCCCCTATTGCAGCTTGGCCATATGTTATTGGAATTTCACACAATATGTTAAAACCATCTCGTTTAAAAATTGGGTCTGGCCTTACTGTTACAGCAACATGTAAATCTCCATTAGGTCCGCCATTTTCACCAACATTCCCCTGGCCAGAAACAACTAAAATTTGTCCATCATCAATTCCAGCAGGAATGTTAATTTCAATGTTTTTGCTAATTGTTTTCTTGCCAGAACCAGCGCACTCCCTACAAGGCGTTCCAATAACTTTTCCTTTTCCTCCACAACTAGGACAAGTTCTAACGGAAGACATAACTCCAAATGGCGTTCTTTGAGTTGTTTTAACCTGCCCTGTTCCACCACAACTAGAACAATTTAAAGGAGAGGTTCCTGCTGCTGCCCCAGTTCCACCGCAAGCATCACATCTTTCTAACTTTTTAATGCCAATTCTTTTTTTTGAGCCTAAGCATGCTTCCAAAAAAGAGATTGTAACTCCAACATAATTATCTTGCCCTTTAGTTGGCATGTTTTGCTGAGTTCTGGTTCTTCTTCCTCCAAAACCAGAAAACCCTCCACCAAACATGCTTTCAAATATGTCTCCCAAGTCTGCCTCAAACCCACCTGAAGAATAACCTCCAGAAGAAGCAGAAGCATCTACACCAGCATGCCCAAACCTGTCGTAATTTTCACGTTTAGATTTATCTCCCAAAACCTCGTAAGCTTCACTAATTTCCTTAAACTTTGCTTCTGTTTCTTTGTCATTAGGATGTAAATCTGGGTGATATTGCTTTGCTAATTTTCTGTAAGCTTTTTTAATTTCAGCTTCACTTGCTCCTTTAGAAACACCTAAAACTTCATAATAATCTCGTTTATTAGCCAAAGTTTAAACCCCTCCAAAATTTTATATAAACAAATTTATTTTTTCTCATCGTCAACATCAGTATAATCTACATCAACAACATCTTTTCCATCTTTTTTAGAATCAGCAGAAGCGTCATTATTATAATTTTGTGAATTGTTTTGTGCAGCATTGTTAGCAGCATTAGCAGTTGCAGCTTGTTTATACATCTTTTCAGAAACAGCATAAACAGCCTTTTGAAGTTGTTCTTGTTTTTGTTTAATATCGTCTAAATTATTATTTTTCACTGCTTCTTTTAAAGCGTCCAGATTTGTTTTAATGGAATCTTTCTCCTGTTGTGAAATTTTATCTGCAGATTCTTTTAAAATTTTTTCACTCTGATAGATCAACTGGTCTGCTGAATTTTTAACTTCAACCTCTTCTTTTCTTTTTTTGTCTTCTGCTTCAAATTTTTGTGCTTCTTTAACGGCTTTGTCAATTTCAGCATCACTCATGTTAGTGGAAGAAGTAATTGTAATATTTTGTGCTTTTCCTGTTCCCAAATCTTTAGCAGAAACATGAACAATTCCGTTAGCGTCTATGTCAAACGTAACCTCAATTTGAGGGATTCCTCTAGGTGCAGGAGCAATTCCATCTAGCCTAAATCTTCCCAATTCTTTGTTGTCTCTGCAAAATTCACGTTCACCCTGGAAAATTGCAATGTCAACAGAAGTTTGGTTATCTGCTGCAGTAGTGAAAATTTGAGACTTTTTAGTTGGAATTGTAGTGTTTCTTTCAATCATTTTAGCCATTATGTCTCCTTGTGTTTCTAGCCCCAAGCTAAGAGGTGTAACGTCTAGAAGAAGCAATCCTTTAACGTCTCCACCTAAAACTCCTCCTTGAATTGCAGCTCCTAAAGCAACGCATTCATCAGGGTTAACACCTTGAAATGGCTCTTTTTTTAAATTTTTAACAATAGCTTCTTTAACAGCAGGAATTCTGGTAGAACCCCCAACAAACAAAATTTTGTTAATGTCAGAAACAGACAAGCCCGCATCTGAAAGCGCTTGATTAACAGGGCCCATTGTTTGTTCCACTAAGTCTGCTGTTAATTCATTAAACTTTGCTCTGGTTAGAGTTAAATCTAAATGTTTTGGCCCACTAGCATCTGCAGTAATAAAGGGTTGATTTATATTAGAACTCATAGTTGAAGAAAGTTCAATTTTTGCCTTCTCTGCTGCTTCTTTAAGCCTTTGCATAGCCATCTTGTCTGTGGAAAGGTCTATTCCATTAGACTTTTTAAATTCAGAAACAATCCAATTTATAATGCGCTCGTCAAAATCATCTCCTCCTAATTTATTGTTTCCAGCAGTAGCTAAAACTTCCTGAACACCATCTCCCATTTCAATAATGGAAACATCAAATGTTCCTCCTCCTAGATCGTAAACCATAATTTTTTGGTCTTGTTCTTTGTCAAACCCATATGCTAAAGCTGCAGCTGTTGGCTCATTTATTATTCTTTTAACATTTAAACCCGCAATTTTTCCAGCGTCTTTTGTTGCCTGCCTTTGGGAATCTGAAAAATATGCAGGAACGGTAATAACAGCTTCTGTTACCGTGCTTCCTAAATAAGCTTCAGCGTCTGCCTTTAACTTTTGCAAAATCATGGCAGAAATTTCTTGAGGAGTGTACTCTTTTTCATTTATGTTAACCTTATAGTTAGACCCCATATGTCTTTTAATTGAAATTATTGTTCTTTCTGGGTTAGTGATTGCTTGCCTTTTTGCAACCTGCCCAACCATTCTTTCTCCATCTTTAGAAAAAGCCACAACAGATGCTGTTGTTCTTGCTCCTTCAGCATTAGCAATTACAACTGCCTCTCCGCCTTCCATTACAGCAACACAAGAATTAGTAGTACCAAGATCTATTCCAATTATTTTACTCATAAAATAACCTCCAAACATTCTTATAATTTATTAAAAACTTAATTTTTTTCATAACCTAAGGGTTAGCAACAACAACTAAAGCATGCCGTAAAACTGCTTCATTTAACATAAAACCTTTTTGCAAAACTTCACAAATTGTGTTTTTTTCAAATTTTTCGTCTTCAACAACTTTAATTGCTTCATGTAATTTAGGATTAAATTCTTCTCCTAAGCTTTTAATTTCAACAACTCCAACCTTTTTTAATACGTCGTAAAACTTATTAATAACTAAATTAATTCCTTCACTAAATTCATTTTTTTCAACAACCAAACCAATAGCTCTTTCTAAACTGTCTAAAATTTCCAAGAAAGGAGTTACACAGTCAACCTTAACAACATCATAAATTGAAATTTTTTCTTTTGCTGTCCTTTTTTTAAAATTATCAAATTCAGCTTTTAACCTTAAATTTAAATCTTTAAATGTTTCGAGCTCCTTTTCAAGCTCCTTAATTTTTAAAGTTTCTTCTGTTTTTCCTTCCTCCTGCTCGTTCTCCTCACTTAAAGTTTCTTCTAGCTCCTCTTCCTTTTCAAAATCATTATTTAATTTTTCTTTACTTTTCTTTTTTGGTTGTTTCTCCACAACCATCACCCCCTTTAATCTCTTTTCTAATATTTTCAATTAAAGATGTAATTTTTTCTGAAAAATAAGATACATAAGGCAAAATTTTCTCATAATCTATTCTAATTGGCCCAACAACACCAAAAGACCCCAAAGGCTCATTCAAACCATATTTAGCAACAATTAAACTAGAATTTTCTAAAGCAAAAACATCATTTTCCTTACCAAATAAAACATTAACACCTGAAAAAGCGGCAGACAAAACCTCTTCAATTTGTTTTTTTGCAGTTATGAATTCTAAAAGTTCATCTGCTTTTATTCCTCCATATTTTAAAAGATTTTTTTCACCTTTAAGATTAACCTGTTTCTTTAAAATTTCATTAGAAATATCATGCAGTGCATTTAATAAAGGAGCTAAACTATAAATATAACTCCCCAAAATAACAGATAATTTTTCCATCATTTCATCATCTAAAACATCTGCAGTGTTGCCAACCAAACTTTCATTAATAACTTTTTTAAAAAATTCCAACTCTTTTTCTGAAATATCAAAATTAAGCCTACAAATTTTATTTTTAACTTCACCAGAAGAAGCCACCATAAAAACAGCGAAAACTCTCCTTCCAGTTTCAACCACATCAACCTTACAAATAACAAAAAACTTTGGGTTATTAGTAGTGCTAACAACGGCAAGATTAGTGAATTCTGCTAAAGCTAAAGATGCATTCTCAACAATTGTTGAAATAGAGCTTAAATCTGAAGTTAAAACTTCATCCACATAACGCTTTTCTTCTTCGCTCATACTTTTAAAATGCATAAGGTTATTAATGTAGGTTCTAAATCCTTTATATGTTGGAACTCTTCCCGCGGAAGTGTGTGGTTGCTGCAAAAAACCTAATTTTTCTAACTTAGCCATATCATTTCTTATTGTGGCAGAAGAAATTCTTTTTTTAAATTTTTCACAAACAGCCAAACTGCTCGCAGGTTCCCCTGTTTCAATGAAAATCTCCACTATATGTTTTAAAATATTTAATTGCCTATCATCATTCTTCATATTCCAACACCTTCAATTTTAATACATATATATTAACATTTTAGTGTTTTTAGCACTCTAATAACCTAAGTGCTAAAATAATAATACCACCATAAAAAGAAGATGTCAATAGAAATTTTAAAAAAAATTATATTTTTTTAATTTTTTTAAAATTTACAATAAATTCCAATTAAATTTATTAAATTATCACCAAAAAACAGTCATAAATTAACTTAAAGTATTAATTTAATTCTTAAAGTAATAACTTTTATTTTAAGCATATTTATAAATATCTTAATTTAGCTTTACAATAATTTATTAAAGAAAAAAATAAGTAACAATTTATTTTTATTTATAAATTATAAACATATTAAAACACATTTAAAAATAATTCTTAATCTATTTACAATTAGAAAAATTCCGTAATTTAAAAAAACAACTAACTTGTTCCAATGTAACCTTTAAATTTTACTTAATCCCTAAAAAAATAATAAAATTTTTCATATGCTTCATCAATTTTTTTTATCTGCCATCTAAATTTTCGCTATCTTAAAACTAATCTACTTTGTTTTTGTATTATAACCTAAATTTTTAACATTTAATTTAATTTAATTTAAAAACAATTCATAAATTAAAAATGCAATCCTTTACCAAAAGAATATCTCCGCATAATTAAAAAACTAGCTCTAAAAATATATCTATTATAAATCATAAATCATTGTTTTTTTAAAAATTCACACTGAAATTTTAATCCAGGGTAAATTTTCTTCACTTAAAATGTAAACCACATCAATGCCTTCTACCATAACATAATAATATTTTATAAGATTATTTTTTTCAGCTTCTTCAGAATTAACGTTGTCTTTAATCTTTGCAACTCCCCCAATTTTAATTACATATTTTTTATCATCAATAACATAACTAACAATAGCAGTTGGATTTTTAAAACCACATTCCTTTATTTCTTTTTCTTCTGGTTTTATTTTAAAAACCTCTTGTGCTCTTAACAAATAAGCAGATTTTTCAACTGTTTGTTTAATTTCATCTGTTAATTTTAAACTAGAAGGAGATTTAACCACAATTTCCCCTTTTTCATTAGTTTCAAAATTTAATGGTTCTTTTAAATCTTTTCTTTCTATTGTGCATTTTTGCACTCCGTCTCCATTATATTTCCCATCTTCTCCAAAAGTTTTTTCGTAATGCGGAATTAAATTTAAACTAACATAACCCAATTTATTAACTAAAAATTTTTCAATTTTAGTAAAATTAACAATGGCAATCTTTTCTTCACTGTTTTTTTCATCTCTAATTTTTATATAATATCCTGAATTATCTAAAGTCTTTTTCCCAACGTCTAAATTAAACTTTTCACCCTCGGTTTCAATTTCAAAAACAAATTCAGGCTTTTTCAAACCATATTTACTTAAGTCTTCCAGAGGAGTAAAAACCCTCTCAACTTCAACTTTACTAACAAAGTTAAAAAGTTCATTAATTAATCTTTCATTTAATGGTATTTTTTCCAAACCAGTTATGTTATTGTTACTTAAAATGCTGTAAGGTTCTTCATCTTTTTTGTTTACTTTAATTAATTTAAAATTAGAATTCTTAACTTCATAATATGTTTTAAAAGGCTCTTCTTTATTGGGTAATTTGTTTAAAACAAACAAAATTGCAATAAAAAATAACAAAATTGAAAAGGAAAAAATTATAATTTTTTTCAAATTTTTTAAAATATCTCATCTTCTCCTTCTTTTTTGAAATATGAAAACACCAAAAGCAGCAACAAAAAATGGTAGTAAAAAAATAAAAACTAAACCAATTAAATTTGCAGTTTTAAGCCCCATTTTTAAACGAGGTAAGCCAATAACTTTAGGCAATATTTTTGTTTTACTTTCATGGTTTGCAGTAAAGCCTAAAACACTCAAAACAAATTCGCCATTAGCAAATTGAGGAACATCCACCCCACCCAAAATGTAAGCTGAAGAAACAACCGTTATGTTAGCTTTTTTTTCATCGTTAATTTTTTTATTAACCCCAACAGCTAAAGGAAAAGCTTTTTTTTCTGCTTTTTCAATGTTAAAATTCTCATCGTTTTTTAAAAGAATTGTGCTGGTTTCACTGGTTTCACAAATTTTAGTAACATTAAAATTTTCACCAGGCTTTTCTAATTCAATTGGTTTGCAATCATTTAAACTAATTGGAGCCTTCTTGTTATGCATGTTTTTTAAATATTCATTTTCTTCGTTAGCATATGTAAAAATTTCATTTAAAGAAGGAGACGCCATTTTTTTAGTGTCTGTTTCAACAACAACGCCATCTTTAAAAGAAAAACCTCCATTTTCCAAAAAGAATGCTTCTAAATTTTTCAATTTCGGTTGCAGTGCACTAGCAAAATAAACTATATTTTTTCCAGAATCTATAAACTTTTTTAACTTTGAAATTTCTTCTTCTTTGTAGTCTATGGTTGGTGCAACAATTAAAATTAGTTCAGCCTTTTCATCTATGTTGGAAGCTAAAAGGTTGAATTCTTTTAATTCATAACCATTCTCTTCAAAAAAGTCACTTCTAATATTTTTTAAATCTAATTCATTATGCCCTGTAATTGCCAAAGTAGAAACATTATTTTTGCCATCTAAAAATTCTAATGTGTTTGCAATATTTTTTTCAACATTAGAAACAACCTGCATCTCGTTCTCTCCAGCATTCATTTCATAATTATTTTTAAACATGCTAGAAATACCAACAAACTGCGCCTTGTTTTCTTTTTCACTAACAACTAAAACCCCGTTTTGTTGCAAAGCCAAATTAGGATATTTAGAAGCAAAACTTGGTTGCTCATTTAAATTAACAAACTCTAAAAAAATATGTGGACTAAAAGAAGCAAAATTTTTGCAAATGTTATAAATATGTTTAGAATAAACGTCATCACTTTTTTTAAAACTTTGTTCATCGTTTAAAAGAATTAGCTTAACATCTTTTTCGTAACCATTTAAAAATTCTTTGGTTTCATTAGAAATTTTATAAAGCTCATTTGTTGTTAAATCTAACTTAAAGTCATATTTATTAACCAACGTTGAAACAATAAAATTTAGAACAATTACAATGCTAATAAAAATTAATATTAAAACTGCCATCAAACCATTATATTTATTCTTTTTATTGTTCCTATTAATTAAAAAATTTCTAAACTTTTCCTTTAATTTAAGAAAATTTAATTTTTGTTTTTTATTTTTAATATATTTACTCATAATTTTTCAACTCCATTGTTTTTTTAAAAGAACCATAATTGTTGAAAACAAAAACACTGCAATAACGCTAGCAAAGTAAAAAATATCTGTAATATTTAAAATTCCCATAACAAAATTATTAAATCTCGTCATTATTACAATTGAATTTAAAAATTTTTGAAGCCAAACAAAAGGAATATTTTTTCCTACTTCTCCAATTATTGTGAAAAACATAAAAATTGCAAATGTTAAAAAAGCAGAAATAACAGAACTTTTAGTTAAAGAAGAAACAAAAACTCCAATTGAAATTAAAGCAGCCCCTAAAAAAATGCTTCCTAAAAAGCAGCCCACAATTAAACTAAGCTGCAAATTTGAAAAAAAAGACAAAACTAAAACATAAATTAAATTAATTGAAATAGCTATTAAATATATGGCCAGTGCCGAAAAAAATTTTCCAAAAACAATAGAAAAATTAGTTAAAGGGCAAGAAAACAATAATTTTTCTGTGTTGAATTTATATTCATCACTAAAAACACCCATAGTGATTATTGGAATTGAAAAAATACATATTAAAAACAAAGAACTAAAAAACCCGCTAACATCAGCAATTCCAATTTTTATGCTATTTAAAAAAAATAATAGCCCAGATATTGAAAAAAATATACTAAAAAATATATATCCAACAGGGTTTAAAAAATAACTCTTAACCTCTCTTTTAAATATTGCAATCATAAAATACCTCTTTACAACTAAAATTTATTAAAAATTTCTAATTAAACTTTTAACTCAACTTCTTTTTTCTCAATTAAACTTATAAATAGTTCCTCTAAACTAAACTCTTCAAAATTTAACTTTAATATTGGAATTTTGTTTTCCATTAAAATTCTAGAAATTTTTCTTCTAATTTCTTCAAAATTAAAAACTCCATTATTATTTTTAAAAGTCAACCTAAATTCAATAAACCCTTCCTTTTGTTTAAAATGTTTTAATTCTATTAAATCTTGCACTCCTTCTAGTGCTTTTAAAATTTCCTCTTTTGAATTAGCCTCAACCTGGAAGTTTAAAAAATTTTCGGTTTTTTTAAGCAAATTCTTTTCGGTGTTATTAGCAACAATTTTTCCTTCATTTATTATAATAATCCTATCACAAACAGCTTGTATTTCAGACAAAATATGTGTTGAAAGAATAATTGTATGTTCTTTTTTTAAACTTAAAATTAAACTTCTAACCTGAACAATCTGAGCTGGGTCTAACCCTGACGTTGGCTCATCTAAAATTAAAATTTTGGGAGAACCAATTAAAGCTTGAGCAATTCCAACTCTTTGTTTAAACCCCTTAGAAAGAGACGAAATTAACTTTGCTTCCTTGTTTTGCAACCCGCAAAGTTCAACAACCCTTTTAATTTCATCCTTAACCACCTTAGAAACTTTTTTAATTTCGCAAACAAATTTTAAATATTCAAAAACAGTCATGTTATGGTATAGTGGAGGGTTTTCTGGTAAATATCCCACATTTTTTTTTGCTTTTAATGGCTCTTTAAAAATGTCACATCCATAAATGTTAACCTTTCCAATTCCGTAAGAAATGCACCCGGTTAAAATGTTCATTGTGGTTGTTTTACCGGCTCCATTAGGGCCTAAAAAACCAACAATCTCCCCTTTTTCAATGGTGAAATTAACATTTTTAAGAGCAGGAAAATTTCCATAATTTTTACACAAATCCTCCACAACAATTGCAAAATTTTTAGTTTCTTTAATTTTCTGCTGCATTACAAATTCCCCTTTTAAAATAATAAAAACAAATTCTAATAAACATAAAACAACAATCCTTCAACAGATTTTGGGAAAAAATTAAAACTTTTTACCGGCAATTTTTCCTTTAAATTAACAATATTAAAAAATTCTTCACTTCTAATAGCATTTAAAAATATTGCAAAGCAAGCATCTCCACAATCCACACAAAAAGACGCCGCCTTGTCTAAATAAGAATAGTTAACATTTTCACCTTTAACATTTAAAATTTCATCTAAAAATAATTTGTCTACAACAAAAACATCTAACATTTCATGAGGAGATTTTTCCTTGTTTGCTTCTTTTAAACTAAGAACACTGTAACAATCATCAGCGTAAAAACCAAAAGCGTTTTCGTTGTTTCTTTTAAAATTAAATAATGTTTTTCTCATTGAATCTAGCGTTTTGCATTTCGTTATATTAAATTTTTCAGAAGCTTTTTTTAAAATTTCCTCCCCATCAAACATTTCAATTCCACTAACAACCCTATGAACAGGAAGCAAAGTTAAAGAAGCCTTTTTTTGAAATAAAAACGCCATAACATAATTCTTGTCATTAAATTTTAAATTCTCTCCTGCCTCTTTTTTATGTGAAACTGCAGCGTTTAATTTCTCCGTTCCACAAACAACATAATAAACCTTATCTTTAAAAAATTCTTTTAAAATGTTCAAACTCTCTTCTTCATTAATCTCCCAAACTTTATGTAAAACATTATTTTGCTTTGCTTTAAAAATGTAACTAGAAGCCATAGTGCCTCTAATTAAATTTGAAACAACATCTGTTTGCTCTTCGTCATACATGGCACAAACAGGAGAAGAGCTAAAAGATGAATTTTTTAAAAAATTTAAATTAAACTGCACCTCCTCTTTTAAAGTTTCTTCACATAATTTTAAATATTCTTTTTCACCCTCTTCTGGCAATTTTAACGCTCCCACAACGCCCACTAAACTATAAATAACATCAAAAATTTTATAGCTAATCTCGTAAACATAAAAAGAAGGCGTCTTATTTGAAACTAAAATGCTGCCATCAATCCAACTCTTTAACTTAGATTTTCCTTCTAGATCTTCCTTAAAATTAAAAACATTATGTTCATTCTTAATTAAATTTTGTTCACTTTCTTTAAAATTAACATTAAAATTATAAGGACAAACAAATCTAGAAAAATTATTAGATTTTTCAAACCTTTTAAAATATGTATGAGCACAAAACGGTTTAAAAACCTCCACCTTAAACATTCCTCCATTTTTAAAATAAAAAATTCAAAGCATTTAACATTATATCATAAATTACCATAAATTTTCCTAACAATTATAACAATAATTAAATTTTACTTCAAATTACCATGTTGTAAATATTATAATTTCAAAACTTTGTCTAATTTTTAGTTTAAAATAAATTTAAAAAATATGATAAAATTAATAAAATTCAAAAATTAAATAAAAAAAGGCTTTTAAAAATGAAAAGATTAAAATTAAATTCTTATGCGAAAATTAACCTAAATTTAAAAATATTAAACAAACGCCCTGACGGCTATCATAACATAAAAAGCATTATTCAAACAATATCTTTAAAAGATAAAATTAAACTAAAAAAAAGTAAAAAAATTATATGTAAAACCAACACTAAAAATATTCCATCAAATGAAAAAAATTTAGCGTTCAAAGCCGCAAAAATTTTTTTTAATCACACAAACATAAAATCAGGGGTTAAAATAAAAATTAAGAAAAAAATTCCCACTCAATCTGGCCTTGCTGGTGGAAGTTCTAATGCTGCTGCAACACTTATTGGTTTGAATGAATTATATAAGTCAAATTTAACAAATAGTGAATTAATTAACTTAGCTAAAAAAATTGGTGCAGATGTTTCTTTTCTGTTATTTGGAGGAACCGCTTTAGTTCAAGGCACCGGAGAATTAATTAAAAACATTAAACCAATTAAAAATTGTTACATTTTAATTGTAAAACCAAATTTTAATATTTCAACAAAAGAAGCTTATTTAAAATATGACATTACTTCTAATAAACTTGAAAAAAAAACTAATTCAAATTTCGTAGAAGATTTACGTTTTGCAATAGAAAAAGAAAAAAACTTAAAAGAAATTAAAAATTTTTTAATAAATGATTTTGAAAAAATTTTAAAAAATGAAAATATTATAGAGATTAAAAAAGAAATGCTCAAAAAAGGAGCAGTTTGCTGCAGTTTAACCGGTTCTGGTTCTGCAATTTTTGCAATATTTAAAGAAGAAAATAAAGCTAAACTAGCAAAAAAATTTTTCAAAAAACAAAAACTAAAAACTTTTATTACTACTCCAATTAGAAAATACCATTAATCTTAAAGTAATATTTTAAACCATATTGTTAAATAATTTAGCAATATGGTTATTTTTATATCTTTTTTATAATTATTTTTGTATTTAGCAACATGGAATAAAAGATATTTATGTTTAAAAAATATAAAATATTTAATTTTTGAATTACTAATTATATTTTTATACAAATAGTTTACCGCAAAAGTTTACAATTATTGACAATTTTATTGAATTTTTAAGACAAAGTATATTATAATTAAACAAATAAAATTGAAGAGGAAAAAAACTATGAAATATAAAATTAAATATAATATGCTAAAATTAGTTTTATTATTATTAATAAATAGTATTTTTGTTAGTAATACTATTTTGACACCTAAATGCCAAAACAATTCAACAATAACCCATAAAGAAAATAACATGGAAAAAACTAATAAAAATCTTAGTATGATGGGAAAAATAAGAAAATATTGGGGCCTTAAAGAAAACACAGAACCAGAAAAACAAATTATTTCAAAAAATGAAAATATGAGAAAAATTAACAATTCGTATAGAAAAAATAAAAATGTTGGAATACATAATAATAATTCTTTAAATAATTCTACAAAATCCCCGGAAACAATCTTGGAAAAAAACACTAAAATAGAAAAAATTAGAAAACATTGGTTTCCAGAAAAAAATAAGAAAGTAATTTTTACTGATAAAAAAGAAATAACTTATTTCGATAAAAATAAAAATGGTATACTTAATATACATGAATATCTTTTATTATCCAATAATAAAAGCGAAATATGCAATAGTAAAGATAAAAAAAATAATAATAAAAACGTTCCGAAATATTATGGTAACAAATATTATGGTAACTGTGAAAAACAATCATACAAAGAAAAATCTACAAATAAAAAAAATACAGAAAAAGCAGCCACAAATCAGAATGAAGAAAAACCATTAAGTAAAAAAATTTTTAAAGTATTAGGTGTATATATTTAAGTTTCAAACGTAAAAAATAAAAAAATGAAATAATAAAAGAAATTTTAAAATGTTTTGGTTTTATCAGAAATATGTATAAAAACGAAAGACTTTTATAACATGAAAAACAAAAAAATATAAAAACTTTTCATCAAAATATAAAATTTCATAAATATTTTACTATTTTATTGACAATTTCCTTACATAATTTTACAATTTATATTATACTAAGTAAAAAATAATTTGAATTATGTGGGGAAGAGTGAAAAAAATGGAATATAAAAATAAAAAAAATATAAACAAATTTAAAGTTTCTTATGGTTTAAAACTTCTAGCTTTAATATTAATTTCTAACATTTTAACTAATGCTAAAACACCAAAACCAAACATGATGAAATTAAAGTCTAGAGTTAAACCACCCATAATAACCACAGGTCAATTTAATTCAAAAACAAGAGAACAAACACTTAATATGTGGAATAAATATAAATCATCCAACAATGAACTTTCTTTTTACGATTTTTCTTTAAATTCTAAAAAACAAAGTGACTTTTTTAAAAATACTAACATAAATATCCCTATTTATCCTACTTCAAAATTAAAAAACATTACTGAAAACGAAACGGAAAATAGCGTAAATTCTTTTTTAAATGCTTTGTACAATGAAGATATTGAAGAAATAATTTATATTGATCCTCATACTAACGAAACACCAAATAAAAAAAATTACTCTACAGAAATTAAAAACATAAAATATAACAATTTAAGGTCTACTAATTTTGAAAAACTTGAGTGTAAAAATAATAAAATTTTAGACGTTATTTATGAAGAAACAACTAACATGTCTCTTAATAAACCTAGTACAAATAAATATGAAGAATCATCAATTAATATTCAAGCTGAATTTAATAATAATTATGACGAAAATTTTAACTCATCATTAAATAATTTACGTGACCTTATAAATTATAAGCATTCAAATTCTTCTAATAACACAACATCATATAATGAAATATCTGATGCCTATGCTAACTTAAAAGATAGCAACGAATCATTAAGTAATATTCAATTTACATATAGTAATGATTCTAATAATTCTAATAAAAAAATTGGCTCTGTAAAACCATCAAAAGCTAAAACTTCTATTTCATATGAAGAATTTAGAAAAACAGTAAACCTTATAAATAGCCTTTCTAATAAATTTGAAAAAAACACAAAAATAATAGCAAATTTATTTATAAAGGTTAGTACATATATGAAATCAATATAAAAAATACCCTTAAATTTAAAATAACCTTCAAACCATATTGTTAAATAATTTAGCAATATGCTATTTTTATTTTTACAAAACAGTTATTATTTGATAAAATATATAAAATTTTATCAAAAATAGACAAAATAATACAGTTTATTTTAAAGTGAAAAATTAAAAATATAAGAATAGGAGTAAATTATGTTTAAAAGTAAAAAAATAAAGTGCAAAAAAATTTTAAATAATTTTTTAATTTTAAGCGGTTTATTTGTAACATTTAACATGCCACTTGTTAAAGCAATGCCTAA
>CAMZAK010000010.1 GCA_947304245.1 uncultured Clostridia bacterium | reverse complement strand
CCCTCTATTTCTTCAAAAATTTTATCTTCTTTAACTGTTTTTTTATCATTTTGATTAAAATAATCTTCATTATATTTAATATCTTCTTCCGTTAAATCTATAATTAAAGAATTATTATTAGCATTAGACGGAACGCTAACTTCTTGTTTTTTTAAAAATCTAACTTTTGAATCTTTTTTTTCTTTTTTTACTTCTTTTTTATTCTCTTTTTCATTTTTTAAATTAACTTTCTCAACCGCACTTTTTTTAATTTTTAATTCATTAGTTTTATTTAAAGTTTCAACCTTGTTGTTAAAAAATGTTTTAGAATTGCTTTTTTCCATAGCATTTGCTTTAAAATTTTGTGATAAATTTAAAGATAAAATTAAAATTGAAATAATAAAAAATTTGCTTTTCATATGTATACTTCTCCAAATTTAAAAAATATAATTTTCGATAAATTTTAGCATATTACGTCTGAAAATTATTATATTGTACAAACTTAGCAAAAACAATATTAAAAATGTCGTATTTAAATACTAATTTTTGTGAAAAAACTACAAAAATAAACAGACTAAAAGTTTAGTCTGTTTAAAATTAAAATTAAAATTATATATTCTTATTCTATTTTTCAAAATCTTTAAATTCAAAGTTTATTTTCTCGCCACACTCAGGGCAAATAATGTCTTCTTCATCACCATTAAAAAGTTCTTCTGTTAATTCCACAACTCTCTTACAGTTAGGACAAGATATTTCATATTCTGCATATTCATTTAATTTATCATTATATGAATTATCCTGATTATGTCCTTCTAAACTAGAACAATTACATTTACTCTTATTTCCTTTATTTTTACAATTGTTTTTAGCATTTTCATTATAAAGATTTTTTTCAACATTTGCTAAATCCTCATCCAGCTCATCTATTAAGGCAGAATTTTCATAACTAACACTTTCAATTTCTTGCACCTTTTCTGCCATGTCTTGAATTATATCCACCAATATCTTTAAAATCTTATTACTTTCATTTTTATAGTCTAAATTTAAACCCTCTAACAATCCTTTAACATAAGATGCTTTTTCTTTTAAATCCATTTTAACTTCTCCTTTTTTTATATTTCTTTATTATGCATAGCTCTTATGCACGTTCAACATATTCTCCAGTTCTTGTATCTATTCTAATAGTTTCCCCTGTTTCTATGAATAATGGAACTCTAATTTCTGCTCCTGTTTCTAAAACTGCATTTTTTGTTGCATTGGTTACTGTGTTACCTTTAACTCCAACATCAGTTTGAGAAACTTTTAGTTCCACAAAATTAGGCAACTCCACACCGAAAATTTTTTCTTTGTAAGATAAAACCTTAACCTCCATATCTTCTTTTAAAAATTTAACATTTTCTCCAATTAATTTAGAATCTACGGGCACCATTTCATAACTTTCAACATCTAAGAAATACTTTAAATTTCCTTCTGAATATGAATATTGCATAATTTTTCTCTCAATGTATGCAGGCTGAAACTTTTCATTGGGATTAAAAGTTTTCTCTAAAACAGTCCCTGTAATTATATTTTTAATTTTAGCTCTAACAAATGCAGACCCTTTCCCAGGTTTAACATGCTGAAATTCAAGAATTTGCATAACATTTCCATCCATCTCAAATGTTAAACCATTTTTAAAATCTCCTGCAGAAATCATAAAATCCTCCAATGAAAATAGTTAAATTTAAATATTAAAGTTAAAATTTAAACACAAATTAACTCTTTACTGCTTTTTGTTAAGTTTAATATTCCGTTTTCTTTTACAACAACCATATCTTCAATTCTAAGACCCATTTTAGAATTTATATAAATTCCAGGCTCAACTGTAACCACCATATTTTCTTTAAGTTTTGTTTTGCAAATTTTATTTAAATATGGGTCTTCATGAATTTCTATTCCAACTCCATGGCCTAAACCGTGCCCAAATTCTTCTTCATAATCAAATTTTTTAAAAAAACGCCTAACCATTGCATCAACTTCATTACAAATTAAACCTTCTTTTATTGTTTTTAGCGCTAATTCTTGTCCATCTAAAACAATTTTATATAATTCTCTTTGAAAATTAGATGGTTTTTTAACTACTACGGTTCTTGTCATGTCACTGCAATATCCATCTAAAATAACCCCAAAATCCATGGTTACAAAATCCCCATCCTCCAAAATTTTTTCTGTTGGAACACCATGAGGCAAAGAACTGTTTTTTCCAGAAACAACAATTGTTGAAAAAGATGTTGCCTGAGCATTATCTAAAATAAAATTTTCAATTTCTCTTGCCACTTGTTTTTCTGTTTTTCCTGCTGAAACAAAATTTAAAATATGCGAAAAAGCAGCATCAACAACCTCTTGTGAACGCTTAATTTTTTCAACTTCTTCTTCTGTTTTAACAGATCTTAAACTAGTTATTTCTTCATCTAACCAATTGCTTTTGGTGAAATTATATTCATTTAGTTTTGTTTTATATTCTTCAAATTCACTAATTGAAACACTTTTTGTTTCAACCGCAACATTTTTCACATTTTCTTTTTTAAAAATATTATTTATCTCTTCAAACAAATCTGAAAAGCAAATTATTTTAACTCCTTTAACAACCTTTTGAGCCATTTCAAAATATCTAAAATCTAGTAAAAAATAAGCCTCTTTTTTTGTTATTAATAAAGCTCCTGCTGTTGATGAAAAATTAGTAAAATAAAATCTGTTAAATCCATTTTTAACAATAACAGCATCAATTTCATCTGGCATATCTTTAATTAATTCTTCAATTTTATTCATTTAACAATCCCTCTTTTTAAATTAAATTTTCCATTGCTTTAATAGCTAAAAAATAACTATTCTTTCCAAAACCTACTATGCTTCCAACACAAACTTCTGAAATTACTGAATTTTTTCTAAAACACTCTCTTTTAAAAACATTAGAGCAATGAACTTCAATGCATGGCAAACATATGGCTTCAATAGCATCTCTAATTGCAATACTATAATGTGAATAAGCTCCTGCATTAATTATTATGCCATCCACATCATTTTTAGATTGCTGCAAAGCATCAACAATTTCACCTTCATGGTTAGATTGAAATATTTTGCAATCAAAATTATATTTTTTTGCAATTGTTGAAATTTGTAAATTAATTGTAGATAAACTCTCTTTTCCGTAGGTTGCAACATCTCTCATTCCAAATAAATTAATATTCGGACCATGTATTACTAATAATCTGTTTTTAATAAGCTTATTTTTCAAGAAAATTCTCCTCTTATGCTGATTTTCTAATTTTTTCATATGTATCTTGCATTAGTTTAGCATCTTTTGCTTGTGTTCCAGCAGATTCACATATGAAAATTGGTGATAAATTTTTTCTGACAATTAATTCTGCTAATGGTTCAAATTCTGGGCCATATGTTAAATCTTCAAAAGTTAAATGCTTTTTCTCACCCCCCGGAATTGTGAATTCCACCTTGGAAAAATGTGAATGAAAATTTTTAAGACGTTCATAACCCAACTCATTTTCCACTTTGTTTAAAATTTTTAAATATTCTTCAGTTCCTTTTATTTCTCCAAAACTTCTAGCGTTTAGATGCCCAAAATCTAAACATGGAATTAATTTTTCAGAAATCTTACAAAGATTTAAAACTTCTTCTAAATTTCCCAACTGATTAACCTTGCCCATTGTTTCAGGACATAAAATAATTTTTTCTAAACCATTTTTCTCCAATTCTTGTAAAGCCTTTTTTAAAGTTTTTTTTGCTAATTCTAATGCTTCTTCTCTAGGAATTTTCTTACAAGAGCCTGAGTGAACAACAATTCTTTTGGCTTTCATTAATTTTGCAATTTTAGCTGTTTTTAAAATATATTGCACACTTTTTTCTCTTTTTTCTTCCTCCACACTAGAAAGAGAAATGTAATATGGTGCGTGAATTGAAATTGTTATTTTTCCCATCATTTTTGAGAATTCTTCTGCACTTTTTTCTGAAATTCTAACCCCCATACCACATTGATATTCATAAGCTTTTAAATTATAACTTTCTAAATATTCTGAAAGATTCAAATTTTTACATTTTTTAAATTCCTGAGAATTTCCTGCAGGTCCAAAAATTGCTCCCAAATATTTCTCCTTCTATTTAAATTTATTTAAAATTTTCTTTTCTAACTTTCTCCTAATTCTCCAAAACAATCCTTTTTCTTCTTTAATTGGTTTAATTAAAATTGTTTTAAATCCTTGCAAATTCCCACCAACAATATCTGTAAAAATTTGGTCTCCAATTACTGCAATTTTTTTATCGCTAACTTTTAATTTTTTAACTGCTTTTTTAAACCCAAAAGGAAAAGGTTTAAAACCAAGACCATAGTAAGGTAAATTTAAAATTTTTGCAATAGGTTCAACGCTTTTATTAAAATTATTTGAAAGTATTACAATTGAAATTCCCGCATTTTTAATCAATTCAACCCACTTTAAAACACCAAATCCAATTTCTTTTTTGTTGTTTTGTCTTATGGTGTTGTCTACATCTAAAATTATTGCACAAACTCCAATTTCTTTTAAAAGTTCCGGTGTTACCTGTGAAATAGAATCTAAATATAAATTTGGTTTAAACATTTAAATAACTCCGCATCTTTATTAAATGTTTTTATTTATTTAACAAAAAAGCTCGACCAATAAAATCGAGCTTGAATTTGAACTACCTTGAACTTCTTTTTCTTGCTGCCTCAATCTTCTTCTTACGTTTAACAGAAGGTTTTTCATAATGTTCTCTTTTTTTAATCTCAGAAATAACCCCAGATTTAGCACAAGAACGCTTAAACCTCTTTAATGCACTATCTAAAGATTCATTTTCCTTAATACTAACTTTTGGCATTTTTTTAAATTTCCTCCTTTTTTCTCTAAAGCAGAGGCCAATATTTAAAATACTTTTTAAATACTATTAAAGTATAATATATTATGAAAAATTAGTCAAGAGTTTAAATTTTAAAAATATAAATCTTCTGCTATAATTTTATAAAATCAATCTAAAATATATAAATAAAAGGGAATTTTAAATGATCTTTATATTTCAAGGAACAAGCGAAAAAAATTTTTTTAACAAGTTACTATTTAATTTAACCAAAAATGGTAAAAAAAATTCAATTTTAATAATACCAAATAAATATTCTTTTTACACTGAAAAAAAATTTTGTAGATTTTTAAATAAAACAAACAAAAAAATTAATTTGAAAATTTTAACATTTAATAAGTTTTGTTTTGAAATATTTAAAAAATATGGTTTTGTTGCAGGAGATTTTGCAACTAAATTTGAAAAATCTCTAGTTTTATTTATAACATTTTTAAAATTAAAAAATTACACCTTTGAAATACAATATATGGAAAAAATTTTAAATTCAATTGAAAAATTAAAAGAAAACAACATTACAACCATTAATTTTAAAGAAAAAATTAAACTTATTAAAAACAATGAATTAAAACAAAAAATGAAGGAATTTTTAAAAATTTTTAGTTTATATGAAAATTTTTTTAAAAAAAACTATAAAGACCCAACGGCAAATCTTAACGTTGCTTATAAAATTTCTAAAAAAAAACCTATATTTAAAAACACAACTTTTTATTTTATGTTTTTTCAAGAATTTAATTTATCTCAGTTAAACTTAATAAAAATTATTTTAAAACAAACAGATGCAACATTTTTTATGCATTATGAGAAAAATGAACCACTTTTTTTAATACAAAAAAACACAATAAATAATTTAACAGATTTTGCTAAAAAGAATAAAATTAAAATTAAAAAACAAAATGTCACTACAAATTACAATACAAAGCAAAAAGATTTAAACTTTTTAAAAGAACATATTTTTAAAACCAGTAAAAATTATAAATTTAATTCTGAAATTAAAAATATTAAAATAATTTTAGCAAAAAACATTCAAGAAGAAATAAATGACGTTATTTTTAAAATAACAACTTTCAAAAAAAATGGATTTAATTGGCAGGATATTGCTATTTTAACAGATGACATTGAAAAATATAAATTTAAATTAAAAGTGAATTTAAAAAATTTAAATATTCCATATTATGTTCAAGAAAACTTAACTGCAAATAAAATAATTTTAATTGAAATTGTTGAACACATATTAAATTTAAGCACAAATTTTAATGTGAATTCATATTTAACAATATTAAAAACCGGCTTAACAAAATTTAAAGTGCTAGAAGTAGCCTATTTTGAAAACTATATTAAAATTTGGCAAATAAAAAAACAAAAAGAAATATTAAAACCTTTTAGTAATAACCCTTTTGGCTTTTCTGAAAATTTTTCAAGTGAAAAAATAAAAAAAATTCTAAAAATAAACAATAAAATACGTGAAAATTTAAAAGAAATAGTCTCTATTTTTAACGAAAAACCTCAAAGTTCTAAAGCAATTTCTTTAAAACTTATTAAAATTCTAGAAATTTTAGGAATAAAAAATAAAATTGAAAAAAATATTTTAAATTTAGTTGAAGAATGGGAAATTTTAATTAAAATTTTAGAAACAATATTTAAATTAACAAATAACTTTAAATTAACACTAAAAGAATTTAAATTTTTATTTTGTTTTTCTGCTAAAAATCTTAACATTAACAAAACACCGAAATTTTTAAATTCTGTTTACATTGGGAATTTTAAAAAACCAACTCCAATGAAACCTAAAATTACAATAATTCTTGGAGTTAATGAAGAAAACTTTCCTTTTAACCATACTCAATCAAACGAAATTTTCACAAATGAAGAAATAATTGAACTTAGAAAAATAAATTTAAATTTTTTAAAAACTTTAAAAGAAAAAAATTTAACAGAAAATTTTTTAATAAATTTAGCAATAACATCCCCAACAAAAAAACTTCTAATTTATTCTTCTAATATTTCTAAAAAAGAAATTTTAAAAAACGAAACAATTAAAAAATTAACTAATTTTTTTGGAAATAAAATAGTTGAAACATTAAATGTGAAAAATTACACTTTAAAACATATTACCGAAGAAATAAAAGAAAATAACCTAATTAAAAAACATAATGAAAAATTTTTAGCTAATGCTATTTTTCCCGAAAACCAAATTTCTCCATCAAAAATAGAGCAATTTTTTATATGCCCTTTCTTATATTTTTGCAATAACATTTTAAAAATAAAACCAATTGAAAAAGCAGATTTAAATAATAAAATAATAGGAAAAATGATTCATTACGTTTTAGAAAACATTGTAGCTTTAAATTGCTTTTTAAATATGGAAAAAGATGCAATAAGTGAAGAAATTGAAATTTATTTAAAACTTTTTATTAATAAAAATCTTTCTGGAAAAAAAAATAAAACTTTAGAATTTTTAGAAAAATATTACTCCTTTAAAAAATATTTAATAACATTATGTTGCAACATTAAAGATGAACTAAAACAAATTAATTTTAAACCAGTAAAATTTGAATACCACATTTCAAAAAATTCTAAAATAAAACCACTTAAAATTAAAGTTAATGAAAACTTTAACATATTAGTTAAAGGAATAATAGACAGAATAGACATTAAAACAACTAACAATGAAAAATTTATTAGAATAATAGATTATAAATATAAAAAACAAAGTTTAAATTTCACCGAAATTATTATGGGGGTTAATCTTCAAATTTTAATATATCTTTTAATTTTAAATGAAAATTTTAAAAACATTAAAAACACTAAAATTTTCAGTGCTTTAAACATACCTACAATCGGCGAATTTAAAAAATATAATAATTTAAAACCAATTAACAATAAAGAAAGTTTTGAAGATGTTTTAAAAAAAGCACTAAAACCATCTGGCGTTATAATTAACGATGATGAAAATTTACAAATTCTAAATAATTTTAAAAACCCTGCATATGAAAAATTTTCACCGTTAAAAATAACAAAAGACGAGAATTTTAATAAAAAAGATATGGCAAAAATTATGTTTAACAAAAATGAATTAAGAGATATTTTTAATTTTATTGAGAAAAAAATTAAAATTATGTGTAATGATGTATTAAACTTAAACTTTAAAAAATCTCCAATATATTTTAAAAACACCAATCAACTTTATTGCGAATTTTGCAATTTTAAAGAAATCTGCTCTAACAAAAAAGAAATAACAAAACCAAAAAAACAAAAACAATTAGAAAGAGAAGACTTTTTTGAAATTTTAAACAATTAAAATAATCTGTATGGAGAAAAAAATGGACGAAACTAAAATTATTAACATTTTAAAAATAAATGAAATGACAAAAAATCAAAAAATTGCAGTGCTCACAAATAAGCGCCCTATTTTGGTTTCTGCCTCTGCTGGGAGTGGGAAAACCTTCATCTTAACAAGAAGATATTTACATAAAATTTTAACACTAAAAAACCCAACACCGCCAAACAAAATTTTAGTTTTAACTTTTGCAAAATCTGCAGCAGATGAAATGTTTAACAGAATTATTAATAACATTAATAATATTTCTTTAAAATTTCCTAAAAATAAAAAGATTAATAACATTAAAAACATGATTTCTAAAAATTTAATAACCACAATAGATTCTTTTTGTTACAACATTTTAAAAGAAAACTTTAAAAATTTAAATATTTCTCCAAATTTTAAAATAGTCTCTAGTTTAGAAATTGCTCCAACTAAAAAAGAGATTTTAAATAACATTTTTGAAGAAGAATTTTTAAAAAACAAAGAAAAATTCAAGAAACTCTGCAATTATTTTAGTTTAACAAATTACGATGTTTTAAAAAATTCAATACTTAAAATATATTCAAAATCTAAAACTATGCCTTTTCCGAAAGAATATATTAAAAGTTTAATTAAACAATATGAATTCCCTCCAAAACTAGAAGAGAGCGAATTTTTAAAAGAAATTAAAGAAGACATTTCAAACAAACTTCAACAAATTAAAGATCTACTATTTTTAGCAATAAACTATTCTAAAAATAATTCAATTGAAGAAACCTATATTAATAAAATTAACGAAACAATTAGTGACATTGAAGAAATTGAAAAAAATATTAATGATATTGATTATTCTAAGTTCATTCTTTTAATTAACAATTTTAAAATTAAAAATTTTGAAAGAAATAAAAATTGTAATAAAGAGTTAATAGATTATTTAAAAAAAACCTACATAAACCCTGCAAAAAAAATTGCTAATTCTTTAAAAGAAAACATAACAACAGAAGAAGAATATTTAAAAGATTTTAAGGAACAAAAAAATATTGTAAAATATCTTATAAAACTAACATTAAATTTCTACAACAAACTAGAAATAAAAAAAAGAAAAAACAACATTTTAGAATTTTCAGACCTTATTATTAAAACAATTAAACTTCTAACAAAACCAACAAAAAACAATGAATTTAAACCTTCTAAAGTTGGAATTTTGCTTTCTGAAAAATTTGAAGAAGTTTTAGTTGATGAATTTCAAGACATTAACGATTCTCAAGATATGTTAATTAAAATTCTTTCTTCTAATGAAAAAAAACTATTTTTAGTTGGAGATTTAAAACAAAGCATTTATAAATTCCGTAATGCTAACCCTTCAATTTTTTTAAACAAAAAACAAAAATATGAAAATTTTAAAGAAAAAACATTAATAAATTTAAATGAAAATTTTAGAAGTAGAAAAGAAGTTACTAATTCCGTTAACTTTTTATTTGGTCAAATAATGTCTTTAAAATTTGGAGGGGTTAATTACAAAGACAATGAAAAACTAATTAGCATAAATAAAACAACACAACTAAAAGAATATTCCACCGAGCTACATGTTTTAAACAACACTGAAAAAAACTTTGAAAATTTAGAGTTTGAAATAAAGCACATTGCCAAAACAATTAAAAAAATGCTAGACGAAAAATTCTTAATATGTGATGAAAATGGTAACAAAAGACAATGTGAACCTAAAGATTTTGCAGTGCTTTTTAGGACTGGAAAAACTGCAATTAACCTTTTATGTGAAGAACTTTTAAAATTAAACATTAACTATGTGTGCTATAACACCTCAAATTTTTTGCAATCTTTTGAAATATCTTTATTAATCTCTCTTTTAAAAACAATAAGTAACCCCTTGCAGGAAATTTCTCTTTGTGCAGTTTTATTAAGCCCAATGTTTAATTTTTCTGAATTAGAAATTTTAAAACTTAAAGCAAACAATGAAGACAAAGAACTTTTCACAATTTTTAAAAATTCAAAAAACAAAAAGTGTTTACAACTAACTAATTTTCTAGAAAAATTAATGAAGAAGGCCGCAAGTTTAAATTTAGAAGAACTAATTGAAGAAATAACTAATAGCACTACTTTTTTAAAAATTTATGAAAAATTAGAAGATAATGAAATTAATAATAAAAATTTGGAATTATTTTTAGAATTAATAAAAAAATATGAAAAATTAGAAAACCAAGGTTTAAACGGATTTTTAGAATATTTAGATAACTTAAATTCTGAAAATGTTGAAATTGAACTAAAAAATAATTTTGAAGATGAAAATGCTGTCAGCATTATGACAATTCACAAAAGCAAAGGCTTAGAGTTCCCTGTTGTTTTTGTTGCTTTAACAGCAAAAAGTTTTAATGAAGAAGAGTTTAAAAGCCCCATTTTAATAACTTCAAAATTTGGTTTAGTTTTAAAACAATCCAACGAAAAAACTTTAACAAGATATAACACTTTGCCTTTTAACGCTTCTATTATTTTCAAAAAAAAATCTTTAAAAGAAGAAGAACTAAGGCTACTTTACGTTGCAATGACAAGAGCAAAACAAAAAGTTATTTTAACCGGTGTATATAACAAAAAATTTGAAATAATTAAAGATATGCAGTTTAAAAACTTACAACTCCCCTACACATATTGCAGTAATAGAAAAACTTTTTTTGAGTGGGTTTTTTCAGCATTCTTACGCAATAATAATGATTCAATAAATTTTAACGATGAAAATTTTAATTGCAACATAGTAATTAAAAATTTCTTTAAACCTGAAAAAAGCGAAAATTTAAATGAAAATTATAATAAAATAAATCAATTTAAAATAATAAAACCATTTAAAAAAATTAATATAAATAAAATAGCTAAAATTTCTGTTACAGATATTTTAAATTTCAAAAACAGCAAAAAACAAATTAAAAAAACACTTAAAATGCCAAACTTTAAATTAAACCAAACACCTTCTCAAAAAGGAACGGCAATGCACATGTTTTTGCAATATGCTAATTTTAAAAATGCAGAAAAAAATTTAGATTCTGAAATTAACAGATTAATTAAAAATGAGTTCATAACAAAAAAACAAGCAATTTCTTTAAATAAGCAAAAACTAAAAAATTTCTTTTTCTCAAAAACTTATGAAATAATTAAATCTTCAGATTTTTACGAAAGAGAAAAATATTTTTTGTGTGAAATAAATTCTTCTAAAATTTTTAATAATAAAAATAATAAAATCTTACTTCAAGGTATTGTAGATTGTGTTGTTGAAAAAAACAATAAACTAATTTTAATAGACTACAAAACAGATCTTTTAAATGAATTTAACCTTAAAAAACATTATTCAAAACAATTAAAATTATATGAATATGCAATAGAAAAAACTTTTAAAAAACCTGTTGCATTTTCAATAATTTATTCCATTAATTTAAATAAAAGCATAATAATATAATTTAAAATATAGGTTACTCTACATATTCCAGTCATGAAAAATTTTAAACAAAATAAATCCCACTAGAAAAACCCTCCAAATTAACAGACCAAACCTTAATCTTTTGTTTTAAAATTACATTTCTAGTGAAAATCATTTTCTGTTTACTTCCACAAAAAATTTACTAATAAATTTTGTAGTAACCTTAATATATAAAATGTATGAAATTCGTTTGCCTTTCACCTTCACCATTCTGATTAGTAAATCAGCTATCTACCGCTATGATAAAAATTTAAATTAACAATAACAAATGTCATATTATAAACCTACTCAAAATTAAAATTTTCTATTATTTATTAAGTTTTACTCCATATTTTATTTAACTATGCAGAAAAATTAGATCACTCTTATATTAAAATAAATATATAACATCTTAAAAGTAAAGCAAATTTTAAAAGAGGTCGAATAATTATAAATGTTGAAAACACTGATGACAGCACTTAAAAACATTTGCATTTATTTAAAAAAAACAAAAATATGCCAAATTAAAATCCCATATTTCTTATAACTTTTACTTATTTTTCATAATTTATGGGGCTATGTTAACTCTTTTTAAAAAAATTTAAACTTTTCACCAACTCTTTTATTTTCTTTTATTTTTTCCGCACCAAATCAATTTTCATACTTAATATTATATATAAATTTAACATTTGTTAATCTTTAATAAGAAAAATCTAGACTACATTATTTAAAAAAAATAAAAAGATGCCTAAAAAGCATCTTTTTAAACTATAAGTATTGATAATTATGTGAAAATTAACCCTCTTTTAACTAATCACTAACATAAGGCATTAATGCTAAATGTCTTGCTCTTTTAACTGCAGTAGTGAATTTTCTTTGATGCTTAGCACAAACCCCTGTCATTCTTCTAGGGTTAATTTTTGCATTTTCACTAATATATTTTCTCAATTTATTAACATCTTTATAATCTATACATTCAATTTTTTCCATACAAAAACCACAAACTTTTTTTCTCATTCTTCTTGGTCTTTCTGTTTGCATTAAAAAATCCCTCCAATTTAATTGTCTTAAAATGCTAATATGGTAAATCCGCATCCTCATTGTTTAATTCTTCAAATCCTTCAATTCCTTCCACATCTCCAACAGAAAAACTATCTGCACCTGTATCTGTACTTGTATTAGTGGAACCAGATTCCATATTTTGCGTCGACATTTTTCTAGAATTAGAACGAACAATCTCATTTTCTGCTTTACTTCCACAAAAACTAACATTTTCAACAACAAGTTCTAAAACACTTCTATTATTTCCGTTTTTATCTACATAACTTCTAGATTGCAAACTTCCGTCTATTGCAATCATCTGACCTTTAACAAAATATTTACTAACAAATTCTGCAGTATGCCTCCATGCAACACAATGTATGAAATTCGTTTGCCTTTCACCATTCTGATTAGTAAACCGGCTATCTACCGCCACGGTAAAAGAAAGAACAGAAACTCCTCCTTGAGTTTGCCTTAATTCCGGATTAGCAGTAATACGTCCCATTATTACAGATCTATTCAACATTAAAATCTCCTACCTTTTTAACTTATTATTTATTATTTGTTTTCTCCTCTTCTAAAACAATTAAACTTCTAATTACCCCATCAGTTATGCCATACACTCTATTTAACTCTGCAGAAAAATTTGGGTCACTCTTAAATTTAAGTAATACGTAATATCCTTCTTTTTCATAATTTATAGGATATGCTAACTCTTTTTTACCCCATTCATCTACAGTTTCTAACTCTGCTTTTTCAGAAATAAAATTTTTAAATTTCTCAACTATTTCTTTAATTTTTTCTTCACCAACACTAACGCTTATTATAAAAATACTCTCATAACTTCTTTTTTCTCTCACCATATTAACTTGAACTTGCCCTCCTCATAAAACAAAAAATTTATATTAAACTCTTTTCTAAATTAATATACTAAATCTTAGTAAATCTGTCAAGAAATAGATTTGTCAAAAAAAATTAAATTTTATAAAAAATTAAAATAATTATTTTTTCTACATTTTCAAACAAAAACTAATTTTTTCTATTAAATTTAACCAAAAATTTCTGTTACTTCTCCCTCATTATTAAAATTTTTAATTAATTTTTCTTTTTTTCCTTCTACAAATTCTTTTGTTACTACAATGTTTTTAACCGAATCTTCTGATGGCAATTCAAACATTAAACCAGATAAAACATTTTCTAAAATTCCTCTCAAACCACGTGCTCCTGTTTTATTTTTTAAAGCCTTTTTTGCAATCGTTTTTAAAGCGTCTTCTGTGAATTCTAATTTAACTCCATCGTAAGCCAAAAGTTTTTTATATTGTTTTACAAGAGCATTTTTAGGTTTGGTTAAAATGTTAATTAAAGCTTCTTCATCTAAAGAATTTAAAGTTGTTATTATGGGAATTCTTCCCACTAACTCTGGAATTAAGCCAAACTTAACCAAATCGTGTGGTTCAACTTCTTTTAAAGTTCTGTTTTTTGCAGCATTATCACCAGTGTTAATTTTAGAACCAAATCCTATAACAGATTTACCCAATCTTTTTTCTATTAATTTTTCTAACCCTTCAAATGCTCCACCACAAATAAATAAAATATTTTTAGTATCTATTTGTATAAATTCCTGATTTGGGTGCTTTCTACCCCCTTGAGGTGGCACGTTAGAAATTGTTCCTTCTAAAATTTTCAACAATGCTTGTTGAACTCCCTCTCCGCTAACATCTCTAGTTATTGAAGCATTCTCAGACTTTCTAGTTATCTTGTCTATTTCGTCAATGTAAATTATTCCTCTTTGTGCTAAGTCTATGTCGTAATTAGCAGCTTGAATTAATCTTAAAATTACATTTTCAACATCTTCTCCAACATAACCTGCTTCGGTTAAGGTTGTTGCATCTGCAATAGCGAATGGAACATCTAAAATTTTAGCCAGAGTTTGAGCTAAAAGAGTTTTTCCAACACCAGTAGGCCCCAACAACAAAACATTACTTTTTTGAATTTCAACATCATCTTCTTCAACGTTTGAAAAAATTCTTTTATAGTGATTGTAAACAGCAACAGACAAAACAATTTTTGCTTCTTCTTGCCCTATAATATATTGATCTAATATCTCTTTTATTTTTTTTGGCTTTAAAAAATCTTTTTTTATTTCACTTTTTTTACTAATTTCATTTGTTGCACTTTTTTTTATGCCATTTTCTTCGAATTCTTTTTCAATTACCTGTGCAATTTTCTTTCTGTCTGCAAATAAACCATCCTTAATTAACATCTCATAACACAGTAAAACACACTCGTTGCAGATGTAAGCGCTGTCTCCAAATAAAAGTCTTTCAACCTTATATTCAGGCTTACCACAAAAACTACATCTTAACAATCCCTTAGAATCCACAGTAACTAAAAACCTCCAATTAAATTAACACCCTATCTTGTTTTAATAACCTTGTCTATTAATCCATACTCCAAAGCTTCTTTTGCTGTCATGAAATTATCCCTTTCGGTGTCTTGTTTAATTTTCTCTAAAGGCTGACCTGTAGCATTAGAAAGCATTTCATTTAAACGTTTTTTAACATCCATAATCCAGTCTGAATGAATTTTAATATCTGTTGCTTGCCCTTTAAAACCACCCAAAGGTTGATGAATCATCACCGTACTATTTGGCAGTGCAATTCTTTTGCCTTTTTTCCCAGCGCTTAACAAAAACGCACCCATAGAAGCTGCCATTCCAATGCAAATTGTGGAAACATCGCATTTAATATATTGCATAGTATCGTAAATTGCAAACCCAGCAGTTATAGATCCTCCAGGACTATTAATATAAAGTTGTATATCTTTTTCCGGATCTCTTGCCTCTAAAAACAAAAGCTGAGAAACAACTAAACCAGCAGTTACATCATTAACCTCATCATATAACATAACTATTCTGTCATTTAAAAGTCTAGAAAAAATATCGTAAGCACGCTCTCCATTTCCTGTTGGTTCTATAACTGTAGGAACTAAAGCCATAATAACAACCCTCCAATTTGGTTTATTTTTTAGACTGTTTTTTATTAACAGTTTTTTTTGTTGTTTTACTAGTTTTACTGCTAGCAACACTTTTTTTAACATCGGCTTTTTTTGAATCAACCTTTTTAGTAGACGTTTTTTTTGTCTCTTTACTTTTAGAAACTTTTTCTTTACTACTTTCCTTTTTACCACTTACATCTTTAGTTTTTTCTTTAGCACTACTTTCGGTTATTTTAGCATTATCTTTAACAAACTGCAAAGCTTTTCTGTTTAATAAATCGGATTTTAAAATTTCAACAGGAAACATATTCTTAATATCTTCGTATTTTATTTTATATTGTTTTGAAAATTTTTCAAGCTCCTCTTTTATTTCTTTTTCACTAACATCTAACTTTTCAACTCTTGCAATTTCTTCAAGTGCCAAATCAGATTTTACAGTTAAAATTGCCTTACTCATTAAATTTTTTTTAAAATTTTCTTCCATTCCACTTAAATAATTTTCAAAATTAATTCCTTGTCTATTTATATTATGTTTGAATTCGCCTAATAACTCTTCATATTTATTTTTAAACATAACTTCTGGAATTTCTCCAGAAACTCTTTCTGTTAATTCATACAATATCTTATTTTTAATTTCATTATCTTCAATTTCTTCTCTTGTTTTTTCAATTTGTTTTTTAATGTTTTCTTTTAATTCTTTTAAAGAATTAAATTCACTAACGTCCTTTGCAAATTCATCATCTTCTTTAGGTAAAACAATTTCTTTAATTTCATTTAATTTACATTTAAAAATCGCTTCTTTACCCTGCAAATTCTCTGCATGATAATTTTTTGGAAAATTAATTTTAACTTCAAATTCTTCCCCTGCTTTATGCCCAATAATTTGCTCTTCAAATCCTTTAATAAACTGATTTGAACCCAGCTTTAAATTATAATTTTTTGCTGTTCCTCCTTTAAAAGAAATTCCTTCAACAAAACCCATAAAATCTATTACTGCTAGATCTCCTTTTTTTGCTGCCCTTTTTTCTTCAACTACGCTAATTCTTGCAACTCTTTCTTTTAAAAGTTTAATTCTCTCTTCAACATCTTTTTCGGTTACTTTTACTTTGTTAGCAGTAATTTTAATTCCTTTGTAATCTTTAACTTCAACTTTAGGTTTTAAAACACAATTCACAGCAAAGCAAAAACCTTTTTCAATGTCTGCATATAAAACATTAAATTTTTCAACCGAAACAACATCTAATTTAGATTCTTTAATTGCTTCGTCTAAAGCTTTTCTATAAACTAAATTTATTGCATCCTGAAAAAAAACATCTTTACCATACAGTTTTTCTATAACTTTTCTTGGTGCTTTTCCCAATCTAAACCCTGGAATTCTTATTTTTTTAACCTCTCTTTTGTAAGCATTGTTAACTGCTTCGCTAAAAGTTTTAGCGTCAACAAAAATTTCTAACTTATTTAAATTAACTCCAATATTTTCATTTTTTTTTAAAACCATAAATTTTTTTCCTCCGTTTATTTTCAAACAAGTTTCATTATAACATAAATTTTTAAATTGTTAAACAAAATTTATTTTAAATTTTATAAAACTTTTAATAATTTAAAATTTAAATAATCACTAGAAATAAATTCATATTTTATTCCATCAACAACACCTTTCACAGCATAATCACAAGACTTTCCATGTAAATGCCCATAATAAACAACCTTAACATTATTTTTATTTAATACTTCTAAAATTTCTTCAGATTTTACATTATTAAAAATTGGAGGGTAGTGAATAAACACAATTGGAGTTTTCATTGCTGTTTTTAAAGACAGCTCTAACCTATTAGCTTCTCTTTTTAAAATTTTAACATCTTCAGCTTCGTTACAAACATTAACCCAACCTCTAGTTCCACAAATTGAATAATCTTCATATTCATAGGAATTATTAAATAAAAAATTTAAACTATTAAAACCATTTTCTAAAAAAAACTTATCCATTTTCCCCTTAGTTGTAAAATAATAGTCGTGGTTTCCTTTAATTAAAATCTTCTTGCCTGGAAGTTCGTTTAAAAATTTAAAATCTAAAAATGCTTCTTTTAGGTTCATCCCCCATGAAATATCCCCTGCTACCACAACAACATCGTCTTCTTTTACAACCTCTCTCCAATTTTGTTCAATTTTTTCAACGTAACCTTCCCAGCCATTAAAAATATCCATAGGCTTTTCAACTCCAAAAGAAAGGTGTAAATCTGCAATTGCAAACAAACTCATATTAACCTCTTTTTATTTTTACAATTATTTATTAATTTTAATCATTCTTAAAAAGTTCATATTCATCTAAAACAAAAAAAGCATCATTTAAAAATTCAACCTTAAATTCTCCTGTTTTCTTTCTTAAAACTTCCATAACAACAAATTTGGGTTGAAATTTATTAGGATGATTTTTATTAAAATAAATTGCTGTTTTAACGATTTTTTTCTGCTTTTTAAAATCAACAGCTTCACCTGGAGAATATCCGCAATCTTCTTTTCTTAATTTAACCTCAACAAAATAAATAAAATCTTCTTTAATAGCAATTAAATCTATTTCTCCATAACGAGATCTATAATTTTTACAAATTACATTAAACCCATTTTTAACAAGAAAAGCATAACAAATCTTTTCTCCAATTTTACCAGATATGTTTTGAATTTTAAACTTTTTTTCCTTAAGATTTTTCAAAAAAGTTTTTCTGTGCTGTAAAGTTATCCCAAATTTTAAGATGCTCTCATAATGTTTTTTGGTGCCATAACCTTTATTATTCTTAAAAAAATAATCAGAATATTTTTCATCTAATTTTTTCATTAGTTTATCTCTAAAAACTTTCGCAATAATTGAAGCTGCAGCAACACAAGCACTTTTACAATCTCCTTTAACAACACATCTACTTCTTATTAAAACTTCTGGTTTTTTGTTCCCGTCAAAAATAATAAAACTAGGTTTTAATTTTAAATTTTCAACTGCTTTTTTCATTGCCTTCATCGTGGCATTTAAAATGTTTATTTCATCAATCTCGTTAGCACTCACAACTCCAACTGCGTAATCTTTCGCAACCGTTAAAATTTTTTCATATAACTGCTTTCTTTTTTCTTCTGTGAATTTTTTGCTGTCGTTAACATTTAAAATAACATCTCTAGCCTCTTTTTTTAAAATAACGGCTGCGGCAACAACAGGCCCTGCTAAAGCTCCTCTTCCCGCTTCATCTACCCCACATAAAAGTTCTTCTTTAAAATTTTCATCAAATTTAAAAAGTTCCACTAAAGTCTCCTACTTTTCTATGGTTTTTGCAAACTAATTTTTCCTATTTTTGCTTCTCTAAATTCTTTAATTAAAAATTCAGAAGCTCTTTTAATGTCTACTTCTGCATTTTTTAAAAACATAAACTTTTTTTTAGCATATTCTTCTAATAAAAAATGTGATGGAATATTAATATTGCAATTAAAAATTTTTTTTAAAACTTCTTTCTTATTTTCTTTTAAAAAATCTAACAAAAAACAAGCAACCTCTTCTTCATCGAATTCTCCATTTTTAATTGCTCCAATTAACTCTAAAAAAAATTCGTTTTCTTCAACATTTTCAAAGTTTAGTTTTCCAGGCATGTCTAATAAACTAATATTTTCTCCAATTAAAACCCATTGCTCTTTTAAAGTAACTCCAGGAAAATTTCCCGTTTTTGCTTTCTTTTTTCTAGCTAAGCTGTTAATTAAAGTAGACTTTCCAACATTAGGCACCCCAACAACCATTGCTCTAAATTTGTTTTTAATTATGTTTTTTTTACCTATCTTCTCCTGATGCTCTTTAATAATTTGTTTTGAAATTTTAATTATTTCTTTTGTTTGTTTAAATTCTTTACAATTAACAGCAACTGCAAAAATTTTTTCTTCTGCTTTAATTTTTTTAACCCAAGATTTTGTAATAAAATCATCTGCTAAATCTTTTTTTCCTAAAACAACCAATCTTAATTTGTTTTTAAGAATCCTTAAAATTGAACTATTTCTTGTTGCAACCGGCGCTCTAGAATCTATTAATTCATAAACCAAATCCACATTTTTCAAATTTTCTTTAATTAAAAACCCTGCTTTTTTCATATGGCCAGGAAACCAACTTTTTCTTTCCGTCATTTTTATTTTTTCATTTTCCATAAAATTTTACTCTTACTTAATTTCAAATTTTTTTAATTCAAAAAAAGTTCAAAAGAAGTTTTTGTTGTGTAAAAGGAGCCCATCTAAAAAAAGCAATACCCATTATTTTTTCTATATTAATACATCCAATTTCACGGCTATCTGCCGAATTATTTCTATTATCTCCCATAACAAAAACATACCCTTCAGGAATTGTTAATGGATATTGCAAACTCCCAATTTTGTCTGCACTAATTTTTTCTTTTATATATTCTTCATTTAGTTTTTTTCCGTCAACATAAACATCACAAAATTCTCCATTTTTTTTAATGTCAATTGTTTGGCCTCCAACCGCAATAATTCTTTTAACAATTATTTGTTTAAAAATATCATAAGTATTTAAATATACAATATCTTTAACTTTTGGTTTTCTTAAAATATTGCTAACAAAAATTATGTTATCTTTATCTTTTAATGTGTTTTGCATAGAATCTCCCGAAACTGTTAAAGACCTTAAAAATAATGTAGGTATTATCATAACTATAATGAAAGCTTGCAATAAAAGCTCTAAAATATTAAAAACAGAAAAAACAACCTTATTTATTTCATTTTCATCTTCACATAAAAAAACATTTTCTTTTTCATTAACATTAAAATTTTCCATTTTTTAAACCATCCAATCTAAAACTTTTAACTAAACGGTTGATATGATAACACAAAAATAAAAATTTGTAAACCAAATAACTATCTATCTTTATTTTTCAAGCACATATTTTAAAATTTTAAAATTTTTGGAATAGCATAAGGACAACCAACATAAATTTTAAAAAGAATTTAAAAAGAGGTGAAAAAATTAATGGAAGTTGAATTTGAAAGCATAATAAAAAATCTACCAGAACAAATTTATAACATATTAAAATTAACACCAAAATACGTTAAACAAAATGCAAGAGAGATTAAATTAAGAATTGGAAAAAAAATTAATATTAATCATAATAATGAAATTTTTTATTTAAATAAAATTTTAACAACAGAAGAAATTGAAGAAATTTTTAAAGCAATTTGCAACTATTCTGTTCATTCACACACAGAGGAAATTAAAAAAGGTTTTATAACACTAAAAGGAGGCCATAGAGCTGGAATTTGTGGAACTGCAGTTTATGAAAACAACAAATTAGTAACAATTAAGAACATAAGCTCCATTAACTTAAGAATTGCAAGACAAGTTTTTGGTGTTGCCACTCCCATTATTACAGATTTTAAAGAAAACTTTGAGAAACTTTTAATTGTTGGCCCTCCAGCAAGCGGAAAAACTACAATGCTAAAAGATATTGCAAAAAATTTAGAAAATAGAGCTGTTTCCATAATAGACAGCAGAGGAGAAATTGCAGCATTACACGAAGGAGTTCCACAAAATGACGTAGGCAATGCTGATGTTTTTAGTTTTTTTAACAGAAAGGATGGCATAATTTTTGCAATTAGAACAATGAACCCAGAATTTATTATATGCGACGAAATAAGTGATGAAGAAGATTTTAATGCAATAAAAACTTGCGTTGGTGCTGGCGTTAAATTAATTGCTACAGCACATGGAGATAATTTAAAAGAATTTTTAAAAAGAAAAATGATTAGAAAAATTTTAAAAACTTCAGCCTTTTCAAAAATTTTAATGTTACAAGGAAAAAATTCACCATGCAAAATAAATTCTATTGTTAAAGTAGGTGATTTAATTTGAAAATTTTAGGAACATCATTTTTAGCTATTTGTCCAATACTGTTTGGTTTATTAAAATCTAAAAATTTAAAGCAAAATCAAATTAAAATTGAAAAAATAATTGAACTAATAAATAGAATAATAACAGAAATTAGATTTACAAAAACGAATACATATAAGATTTTTAAAAATTTAAGTTTAGAAGAAAATTTTAGCTGCTTAGAATTTTTACAATATTTTAAAAAAAACTGCAGGTTAAAACCTTTCCCAATAGCTTTTGAAGAATCTATTAATAACTGGGAATGTTCCCTTAAAAAAGATGACTTAAACAAATTAAAAGCATTAGCAAACATCTTAGGTTCAACAGATTCAGAAGGCCAAATTTTAGCATTAAAGCAAGCAAAAAAAAGATTTGAAGAAAGTTTAAAATCAGCAAAAAAAATTTATGATTCAAAAGGTAAAATTTCAAGATCTTTAGGAATTTTACTAGGAATTGCAATATTCGTAATATTTATTTAAAAAATTAATAAAAAAGGTGAATTGAAATGGAAGTGGATTTAATTTTTAAAATAGCAGCAATAGGAATAATTGTTGCCGTAATAAATCAGGTTTTAATAAGATTTGGAAAAGAAGAACAAGCTATGCTTACTTCTTTAGCAGGTTTAATTGTTGTTCTCTTAATTATAATAACACAAATAAATAAACTTTTTGAAACAATTAAAAATTTATTTAACCTATATTAAAACATGATATTTTCAATATTTGGAATATCTCTTTTAGCAGTCTCTATTTGTGTTATTTTAAAAAAAACAAATCCTGAATTTTCATTGTTAATTTCTTTAATTTCATCTGTTCTTATTCTTTTAATTGTTTTTTCAAATTTTTCTCCAATTTTAAACACAATAAAGAAATGCGTTAATAGCTTTAATTTAAATAATGTATACATAGTAACAATTTTAAAAGCTCTAGGGATTTGTTACATAACACAAATTGCATCTGAAACATGCAAAGACTGCGGCTTTTCTTCAATTTCTAGTAAAGTTGATCTTGCAGGAAAAATTTCAATAATTTTACTTAGCCTTCCCATGTTTGAAGATTTAATTAAAATTCTTGAAAAGTTAATTTATTTAAAATAAATAATGTTAAAAAAGATGGAGTTTAAAATGAAAAATTATATTCATAAATTTAAAAAAATTAAAACTCTGTTTTTATGTTTGGTTTTATTAATTATTACATTAACAAACTTTAATTCCTCGTGTTCAGCAATGGAACAAAAAAAAATTTACGATGAAATAATTAATGAACAATATGACGAAAACAATTTAAAAGAACTAGAAGAAAACCTGCCAAATGAAACAAAAAAAGATTTAGATGAACTAGGATTAAATTTAAAAAATCCACAAAACATTCAAAATTTTAACATATTTAAACTTTTATCTCACATATTTTCAAAAACATTAAAAATAATTAAAACCCCCATAGCTATGTTCGTAAACTGCATTGTAATTATAATGTTATGCGCACTTTTTAATAGCTTTAAAACAGGTAATTTTTCTAATAATTTAGATAATGCAATAGGAGTTTTAATTGTTCTTTGTGGTTGTGGAATTGTTATTTCACCAATCATTAACTGCATAGTAAACATTTCAAAAACAATAAATGGTTTTAGCAATTTCATGTTATGTTTTATTCCAGTTTTTGCAGGCATTATAGCAATTTCAAAAGGAGTTGCAAGCTCTGTTGCCTACAACTCAACACTATTTATAATATCTCAAATAATTTCATTAATAACAAAAGATTTGCTATTACCGGTAACCGGTTCTTTTTTAGCTCTTTCAATTAGTAGCAGCATTAATGAAGGTTTTAATATTTCGGGTTTAACATCATCGGTTAAAAAGGTCATTATTTTTGCATTATCTTTACTGGTTACAATTTTCGTTGGGATTTTTACAATACAAAGCAGTTTAGCTTCCAGCGCAGACACTATGGGAATTAAAACTGCAAAGTTTTTATCTGGAAGTTTTATCCCAATAATTGGGAGCTCTTTAGGAGACGCAATATCTTCAATTTTTAGTGGTTTAAACATAATAAAATCTGCAGTTGGCGGATTTGGAATAATAGTTTGCCTAATAACACTTTTACCACCAATCTTAACGGTAGGTTTTTTCATTCTCTTCACTGCATTTGCACAAGAAATTTCAACTGCTTTAAAAATTAACACCCTTCCAAAAGCACTAGCAGCAATTAAAGATTGTCTTATAATTTTACTTGCATTTTTAATTTGCTATGCTGTTTTAATTATTTCTACAACTTCAATAATCATTAGTATGGGGGCTAAATAAAATCATGCAAAAAACAATTCTTTGTATTTGTATTTCAATAATAGTTATTTCTATATTATCTACTTTAGTTCCAAATTCTAACATGGAATCTCCAATGCGATTTACATTAAACATATTTTTAATAAGCATAATTTTAATGCCAATTTTAATGAATATTGGCAAATTAAATTTTTCTAAATATTCCAATATTATAGAAAATAATAAACTTTTAAATGAAAATATTGAAAAAAAAATTTTTAAAAATAATGAAAAAAATTTAGAACACGCATTAAAAATTGTTTTTTCTCAAAATGGTTATAATGACTTGGACATAAGCATAAACATTAACAAAGATTCTAAAACACCTACAATAACAGTTAAAATACCTCAAGAAAAAAATTACGATGAAGAAAAAATAAAACAGTTAGTTGAAAAACAAACAGGAATAAAACCAAAACTAGAGTTTTTTAAAAAAAAGGAGGAATAAAAATAAATGAACTTTAAAGAGCAATTAAAAAAAATTATGTCTTTTAAATCTAAACATAACTATATTTTTTTACTAGGATTTATTGGTATTTTTTTAATTGCATTCTCAACATTAACGTTCAAAAGAAAAGACGAAAACAAACAAGAAGAAATAAAAAATTGTTTTAGCCAAAATAACACAGATGAATATGCAAAACACCTTGAAAATAAACTAAATAATATAATATCTAAAATAAAGGGGGTTGGGAAATCTGAAGTATTCATAACAATTGAAAACGGAATTGAAAACATATATGCAAACTCAGAAAAAAAAACCACAAATTCTAATGAAAACCTCTCTGGCAAAATGTCTAAAAAAGATGATTCACAAAAAGACGTAGTAGTAATTGACAGCAACGACGGTAAAAAAGCATTAATAGTAACTCAAAAAGAACCAAAAATTAAGGGGGTGTTGGTTGTATGCGAAGGAGCAGACAACATAAAAGTTGTTGAAGATGTTACACAAGCCATATCTAAATGTTTAAATATAAAGAAAAATAGACTTTCTGTTGTTAAAAGCGCATAGCAAATTTTCTAAAATTTAAAAAAATAAAAGGAGAGATTTAATTATGAAAATTAAAAAACTTAATTTAATAATAGGAAAAAGGCAAATAGTAATTGTAGCATTATTAATTACATTAAGCATTGCCGCATTTTTAAATTGGCAATTTGCAACTGGAGAGCAAGCAATAACCGTTATGGATATTGATGAAAAAACAAAAAAAGAAGATGAAAACAGCAAATCTAGAAATTATGGCGAAGCTGAATTAGTTAATAAGAATGAAAACAAATTTCAGAAAGGTAGAAACTACATAAAACAAGCAAAATTAGATAGAAACTCATCATATGATGAAGCTATTGAAAACAACAACAAACTTTCTAGTTCACAAAATTTAACTCAAGAAGAAAGAGACAAAGTAATTGAACAATCAATTAATTTAACAGAAAAGAGAAATCAAGAAGATTCTATTGAAAACCAAATTAAAAACAAAAAATTAGTTGAAGATTGCATAGCATTCATAGATGAAAACAGAGTTAACATATTTGTTGAAACAAAAAATCTTTCACCTGAAGAAGTAACACAAATTAAAGATATAGCCTGCGGCGTTACAAATTTTAGCGCTTCTAATGTTGTAGTAACTCAAACCAGTTAATTTTAATATTAATTTTGAATTTTAAAATGAAACTACATTATTGTGGTTTCATTTTTTTTTGCAATTAATTGAACACTTATATTCCCCAACAGGCCAAACACCATCTTTATTTATAACACCAATTTCAACAGGAACATTTTGCATTCCATTTTTAAAATTAATGTTAGAACAATCCACAGTTGCAGTTAAATTTGTGGAATTAACATTTTTTAAAAATTCCTTAAATCCAACAATCTTAACATCTTTTATTGTTTTAGAATTAATAGATAAATCACAATCTTTAGGAACATTTAACAACTCAACCCCACTTACATTAAAATGCTTATAACTAAACTTAGCATCATCAAAAGAAACTGTTGCTGTTGAAATTTGTCCTAAATTTTTAAAACCCGAAGGAATATTAATTTTAAAAGAAAAATCTGTTTTACTTTCAGATAAATCTCTTAAATCTAAATATCCAAGGCTTATTTCTTGTATGTTTTCAATATTTTCTAACGGCCCGCCAACTTCTATTTCATAAGGAGTTATTTTTGGTTTTAAAAGGTTTAAATTCAAACTCTCAGGAACATTTTTATATAAAATTTTAAGTGGTATTTTTTTAACCTTATATATTGGAACTTTAATGTTAAAATTAACTTCTTCGCTATATTTAAAAACAGAAGAATCCATAACGTTTCCATCAACAGAAATAAATTGAGGTGTGGCATCAAAAATTTTAGTTGAATTTAAATTTTTGTTTACTTCTTCTTTTTTAACTAATAATTTAATTGAAGCTAACTTATCTATGCTTTGTTTTGGCCCACTAACAAATAAACTATTAGGTTGACAAACAGTTTCATCTTTTATGAACCCCTCTTGAACGCTAATGTTTAATTCATCTGGAACCAATTTAACAAGTTTTGTTTCTAAAACATCAACAACAAAAACAACATTTTTGTGAGATATGCTTTCAATCGTTACATCGTTTTGAGGCTTATTAAAAAAAGCCTGTAATTCTAAATTATAACTTCCGCTATATAAAACACTGCTATAAGTTTTTGGAGTTACTATAATATCATCTTTTTTAATGAAAGAAACCTTGTGCCTGGGTCCTCTAACATAAACAGAAACAGTGGATGGTGTTATTTTTACAACAGAAAGCCCCAACTGCTCTGCTTGTGTATTAGATAGATTAGAAATAACAGGAACATCGCTAATTTTAATAACAGTGTAAGAATCTCTACTAAACATTATTGTTGAAATCCACAAAACAACAGAAAACAAAACACTCATTAAAAGTGTTAATTTGTTTTTTGAAAATTCTAAAAAAAATTTTTTAAAATTAATTTTTTTCATTAGTTTAAATTTACCTTCCAAATTTAAAGAATATTAAATTTAAAATAATTATAACAAATCTAAATAAAAACACCTAACTTTTAATTTTTTTATTAAATAAAATTAAACCTTCTTGCAAATATGCAACTAATTTTGTTCTGTTTAAATGCCTTTTAATTTTACCATTCTCAGCAATTGAAATTAAGCCATTTTCTTCTGAAACAACAATAACTAAAGCATCTGAAATTTCACTAATTCCAATTGCTGCTCTATGACGCGCTCCTAAAACTCTTGAAATATATTCTTCTTTAGAAGGTTTTGGTAAAAAACAAGAAGCTGCAACAATTTTAGAATTTCTTATTATTATTGCTCCATCATGTAAAGGTGAATTTTTAAAAAATAAATTTTTAACTAACTCTTCACTAATGTCTGCATTTAATTCAACTCCAGTTGCAATTATATCTGCAAGTTTTGTTTTTCTTTCAAAAACTATTAATGCTCCAGTTTTGCTCTGAGCCATTTCCTCACAAGATTTAGAAATTTTATAAATAATATTTTCTATTCCTAAACTATCTTTACTCTTAACACTAAATAAAAAATTTTGAATTTTACCCCCCATTTTTGCTCTTCCGGCATATTCTAAAACTCTTCTAAACTCAGATTGAAATAATATTACAACAATTAAAGGACCCCATAAAAACAACCTTCCAACTATGAAATCTAGCGTTTTTAAATTTAAAACTTTTGCTAAAAATGCCACAACTAGCAATAAAATTAAACCTCTAAAAAGTTGCGTTGCCCTCGTTTCACGAACTATTAAAACAGTTTTATAAATTATGAAAGATATTAAAATTATATCTATTAAATCTGTAAAACTAAAAGAAAGAATTATTCCCCAAATCATATTAATAAAACTAAAAAACTGATTCATAGGTTAACCTCTACTTAAACTTATTTTAATATTTCTAAAACAGCAGCTTTAACATTTTCAACTCCAATTAAAGTTATATCTTTATTTTTAAATTTTAAATTTTTTAAATTATTTTGTGGCATCATAATCTTTTTAAAACCCAATTTTTCTGCCTCCAAAACTATTTTTTCCACATCAAAAACACCTCTTACTTCTCCAGCTAAACCAATTTCTCCCAAAACAACCATTTCTTCATCTAAATTTAAATTTTTAATTGCAGCAACCAAAGCCAAACAAACTGCTAAATCGCATGATGGCTCTTCTAATTTAACACCTCCAACAACATTAACATAGCAATCTAAATTTTGAAGATGTAACCCAATTCTTTTTTCCAAAACTGCAATAATTATAATTAACTTATTATAATCGAGCCCTTTAGCCAACCTTCTTGCTAAACCAAACCCTGTTTTCGTTACTAAAGCTTGAATTTCAACAAACATTGGCTTTTTTCCGTTCATTATAGCGCAGACACAACTTCCAGAAACATTTTTTGGCCTTTCTTCAATTAAAATAGCAGAAGGATTAACAATAGGAACCAAACCATTTTCCTTCATATCAAAAACAGCAATCTCATTAACAGAACCAAACCTGTTTTTAACAACTCTTAAAATTCTAAATGAATTTTTAGAATCTCCTTCAAAATATAAAACACAATCTACAATATGCTCTAAAACTTTAGGACCAGCAAAATTTCCTTCTTTGTTAACATGCCCAACTAAAATTATTGTAATATTTTCTTTTTTAGCAATTTTTTGAAAAATATAAGTACATTCTCTAATTTGTGCTACACTACCCGGCATAGAAGAAATTTCACTATAACACATGGTTTGAATGGAATCTATTACAACAACCGAAGGCCTTTCTTTTAATATTACATTAGTTATAGCATCTATGTCAAATTCTGTTAACAATAACAAATTTTCACTGTTTACTTTAAGTCTTTTTGCTCTTAACTTAATTTGTAAAGCATTTTCTTCTCCGGAAACATATAAAACCTTTTCATCTTTAGATAAAAAAGAACAAATTTGCAATAAAAGTGTAGATTTCCCAATTCCAGGGTTACCTCCAATTAAAGAAATAGAACCTTTTACAATTCCTCCACCAAACAAAACATTTAATTCTAAAAAGCCAGTATCATACCTAGCGTATGTTTCACAATCAATTTTTTCTAAAGGCAATGCCTCAATGTTTTTATTAACAATCTTATTTTCCTTATCATTAGAAAATAATGTTTCTTTTAAACTATTCCATTTTCCACAATTAGGGCAGCAACCCTCCCATTTAGCTAAACTAAATCCGCAATTTATGCAAACGAATCTTAATTTAAGTTTGCTCATAGTTAATCCTTCCATAAAACATTTGTTTATTAAAATATAATTTTTTTAGCTTTATAAAAACGAAGAAAATGGTTTTAAAATAAATGCCAAAAGTTTTTCAAAAAAATTTCTTTTTTCACACTCTTTTAAACTAACCTTTTTAGATTTTGAAACAATAACATTAAAATCTTCATAAATTTGTTTTAATGCTTTTGTTTTATACATCCAAACACTACACTCAAAGTGTAAATATAAACTTCTAAAATCAAAATTTGCAGTCCCTAAAACTCCAACAATCCCGTCTGCTAAAATAACTTTAGAGTGAATGAAACCTGGTGTGAACTCATAAATTTTAACTCCTGCTTTTATTAATCTTTCATAAGAACTTCTAGTTAAAGCATGCACATAAAATTTATCATAAATATTTGGAGTTACAATAACAACACTAACTCCACTTTGCGCTGCAAACATTAAAGAATTAGTTAATTTTTCATCTATTATTAAATATGGCGTTTGAATGTAAACATATTTTTTTGCAGAAGTAACAATTTTTAAATATATTGAATCATTTAAATAGTAAGAATTAACAGGATTATCCCCAAACGGTAAAACAACTCCATCTTCTTTATTATCAATTTCTTTTGGAATAAAATCTTCAAAATTAACAAATTCACCAGATAAATAATTCCACATATTTAAAAATAATATAACAAAACTAAAAACAGCATCCCCTTTAAGTTTAACACCACAATCTTGCCAAAAACCAAATCTTTCTATTTCATTAATATATTCATCCGCAAAATTAATCCCTCCAGTATAAGCAATTTTTCCATCTATTACAACCATTTTTCTATGATCTCTATTATTCATAATAGCTTCAAAACGAGGTTTAATGGGGTTAAAAACCATGCACTTAATTCCCACTTTATTTAAATACTTTTCATAATTTCTAGGCAGGCTAGCTATTGTACCAAAATCGTCATAAATTAATCTTACATCAACGCCTTCATTTACCTTTTCAATTAAAACATTTATAATTTCTCCCCACATCTTCCCTGGAGAAATTATGAATAATTCCATAAAAATAGTTTTTTTTGCTTTTTTAATATCTATAATTAAATTTTCAAAATAACAAACCCCAGAATGCAAAAATTGTGTTTTTGTTTTAAAGTAAGCAGGGTATTTTGAAACATTATAAATCCATCTTATCATTTGCAAATATTCAGATTCTATATTTAAATTTTCTATGCTAAAATCATTAAAATTCTTTGAAAACTTATAATTAGAATATTTAGCATTAACAAACTTTCTTTTAAATTTTTTAATTGTTTGCCTTTTACCAAAAGTTAAATATAATATTCCTCCAACCAAAGGCAACAAAATAACACTACAAATCCAAGATATTTTATAAGCCGGATTAACTTTACTGTTTGCAATAAAAAAAATTATTATAATATCAAACAAATATATTAATATTCCGAAAATTAAAAAATGTCTTCCTAAAATTAAAACAATATAACAAGAAATTAATATTTCAGACAAAAATAAAATCAAAGCAGTAGTAGAATTTTTACTAATTATATTAAATAACCGCTTCATAAAAAACTCCCAATTTATTTTCAAGAATTTATTATAACATTTTTAAATTAAAATCACAAAACATTTGAATTTAATGTTAAATTATTGTCAAAAATCAAATTGGTGATTTCATGAATAAAAAAATAAAAATAACAATATCTTCAATGTTTGTTACTTTAATTTTATTGTTTCCAATTTGTGTTTTTAGTAGAATAAATATTTTAAAAAATAGCCTTAAAAACGCATATTCATTAAATTCTAAATCTAAAATAAAATTTAATATTCCAAAACAACAAGACATTACAACTTTAGTAATAATTCAACCAATTCCAGAAAATAATATGGATAATGAAGAAAATAATAAAAAAAATCCACACCCAACTGAAAAAAATAAAGGCACAGAAGAAAAATACATTATTTTAAAAATTTCTGCTCATGATAATTATATCACATTAGCAAATTTCCCAAAAAACTTTAAAACAGTTGCACAAACAAACGAAGGCTTCCCAATTAAAGAAGGAACACTAGAAAAAATTCATAAAAAATGTGGAACTTATTGTTTAAAAAATGCAATTGAAAATAATATGAATATTGAAATAGACAAAATAATTAAATTAGATTACAATGCAATTTCCACTATAATTAACCAACTAGGAGGAATAAAAATTCTACTTAAAAACACAAAAGATTATAAAAAAAATTACAAAATTTTAACGAATGAAGAACATAAAAAAATTTTGAATAAAGACCCAATAAAACTGTTTTTATTATTAAAAAACAATCTTAATAAAAAAACCAACTTAAGTAGATTATTTGCAACAATTTCAAATCTTTCTTCAACTGATATTTCAATTTACGATTTTGAAAGCAGGAAAAAAGGATTTGAAAATATGATTAATGAAAATAAAACTAATATTAATATAGTTAACATTAAAACAAAATATGAAAATAATAGAAATAAATTAACAGATGAATGTATAACAGAATGTAAAAAAATGTTCAAATAAAGAACTCACATAATTTATAACAAAATTATAAATTCAAATATATTTTTAATATTACCGCAATTTATTTTGTAAATATTTTTAAACAAATTGTAAAGTTTTTTTATGTTCAATAAACTAAACATCATAATTTATAATTTCAAGAAAAAACAAATTTTAATACTTTCATATTTAGTTTTATATTATTTATAAATATTTATAAAATTTTTTTAAATTCTTATTTTATCTTAAAAATTTTTTCAAACAAAATTAAACATTAAAATGAAATATTATAGATACATCTCCAACTGAGCTAAAGGCCCAAGAAAAAATCAAGAAACAAATATATAAATATTATC
>CAMZAK010000009.1 GCA_947304245.1 uncultured Clostridia bacterium | reverse complement strand
CAACTGCATAACATCTCCAAATAAAAAACAACAATTAAAATTAAATCTAATTTTTAACCACAAAATATTAAAATTTTAGAATAAACCTTCAAAATTTCTTAATCATTATAATTCAAAAAAATAACGCTAACTAAAAAACAAGTAAGCGTTTTTTAAAAAGTTTAAATTATACCTTTAACCAGGTGGCATTTTTTATTTATATTAAAACTCACAACTAAAAGCCTAATTAAAATTTTAAATATTTTAACAACAAAAATTTCTAATTTTTTTCTAATATCTAATAACCATTTAATTAAATTTATTCTATATATATAATTTTCTTAGTCTTTAAAAAAGAGCACAAGGCACAACTGCATAACATCTCCAAATAAAAAACAACAATTAAAATTAAATCTAATTTTTTAACTATCATATAAACAGATTAATTTTAATTAAACTAAAAATTACAATAATATAGATAAACAAAAATTTGATTAGTTTATTTATAAAAATTAAAATTAAACAAAAGTTTATGCCTAGCATAATAACTTTACTATTTTTTATGATAAAAAATAAAAAATATTTACCTCACACATTTAATTTCTTTCAATTACGTTTAATTTTTTTCCAAAAACTTTTTACTTAAAATAAATTCTCTTTTAATTTCATTAAAATTTTTAAATTTCATACTAAGTCTTCTAGGCTAATTTGTTCATATTTTTCTGCTTCTTTCTTTTCTAGTTTTAAAACATTTTTTAAGTAACTCTTTCCGGTTAACTTTAAAACTTTAATTCCTTTGCTCTCTTTCTTGCTGCTTTCTTTAACCAAACCAGAATTTAAAACTAGTGTTTTTCTGCCACTTGTTTTTAACATGTAATCTTTTTCTTTTGTTTCATGAAAAATTTCAACCAGGTTGCTTTTCTTATAAAAAGCATTCAATAGCTTTTTTCTGTTTGTTTTGAACAATTTTAACGGCAACTTAGCAGCATAACCGTTCTCATAAAAAAACAATAAAAACCCTTCATAACTTTTAGTATAAATTATCTTCACTATTTTTTCTTTTTCACCAAATTTAAAGTAAGCAGGCAAAAATTCTCCAAAAGAACTAGCCTTAGTTTCTTTTAAGCAAGATAAATTAACCTTGTTCATTTTGCATTCATTGCTAAAAACTAAAATATCTACATCGCCTTCAACTTCGGTTGAAATAACAATTTCATCTTTTTCTTTAAGTTTTTGTTCGCTGTTTTGCCGTAAAGAAAGATTAGTTATTTTTTTTAAATAACCTTCTTTTGTGATGAATAAATTAACACTAGAATTTAAATTCTTCTCATTGGTTACATCTTCAAATTCTTCAACAGAATCTAAAAATAACGTTTTTCTTGGCTTTTTATATTTTTTAATTATTTCTTTTAGTTCATCACAAATTATTTCATTAATTTTTTCCTCACTGCCCAATATGTTCTTTAAATCTTTTATTTCAGCCTTTAAAGCATCTTTTTCTTTAACTCTGTTTAAAATGTATTCCTTATTTAAATTGCGCAAACGAATCCCGCAAACATATTCTGCCTGCAGCTCATCTATTTCAAACCCTTTAATTAAATTTAAAACAACATCTTCATCTTTTTCTGTGGATCTTATAATTTTAATTGCCTTGTCTAAATCTAATAAAATTTTATTTAACCCTAGAACTAAGTGCAATTTTTTTTCTTTTCTTAAAAGCTCAAACTTTGTTCTTCTTTTAACACAGCTTTGTCTGAATTGTTGCCAATTTAAAATAATTTCTTTTATGCCCATAACCTTAGGCACACCATCACACAAAATGTTAAAATTGCAAGAATATGAATCTTCTAGTGGAGTATATTTAAACAATTTAGCAATTAAATTTTTAACATTAGTGCCTCTTTTGTAGTCTATTGTAATTTTAAGCCCGTTTAAATCTGTTTCATCTCTTACATCTGAAATTTCTTTCAATTTATTGCTTTTAACCATTAAAATTATTTTATCTATTATGGCTTCAACTGTTGTTGTGTAGGGGATTTGTGTTATGTCTATGCAGCCATTTTCTTTGTCCACCTCATACCTACTGCGAATTTTAAAAGAACCTCGTCCTGTTTTAAAAATTTTCTTTAATGCTTCGTTATCTCTTACAATAAACCCACCACCTGGAAAATCTGGCCCTTTTAAAACACTCAAAAAGCTAAATTTTTCTTTTTTTATTATTTTTATTGTTGTTTTCAAAACCTCTTCAAGGTTAAATGGGCAAATTGAAGACGCCATGGAAACTGCAATTCCAACATTAGAATTAATTAAAATTGAAGGAAATTTAATTGGAAACAAAACAGGTTCTTTTGTTGTGTTATCGTAATTGGGCACAAAATCTACAGCGTCTTTTTCAATTTCATCGAAAATTTCTTCACATATTGGAGAAAGTTTTGCTTCTGTGTAACGCGAAGCCGCATAAGCCATATCTCTAGAATAAAACTTACCAAAATTGCCTTTGCTCTCCACATAAGGATATAACAACGCCTCATAACCTCTAGAAAGACGCACCATGGTTTCATAAATTGCAGCGTCTCCATGTGGGTTTAACTTCATTGTTGCTCCAACAATGTTAGCGCTTTTAGTGAGCTTACCTTTTAAAAGCCCCATATTAAACATGGTGTAAAGCAACTTTCTATGAGAAGGCTTAAACCCGTCAATTTGCGGTAACGCTCTTGAAAGAATAACGCTCATAGCGTATGGCATGTAGTTTTTTTCTAAAGTTTTGGTTATGGGCTCTTTTAAAACAACTCCAGCAGATTTAATATAATACCCATCTCCAGAGCCAACACTTTTTTTGCTCAATGGCTTTTTCTTCATAATTTACTCCAATTCAATTTTCTCATTTTAACTGCTTCTTTAGTTTTTTTCTAAACCTTATTGTTTCCATATGTTATTTATTTTATTTTAAAAAGTTTTAGCTTATTTAAAATTTAAGAAACATCTGCTTTTTCAATGTAGTTTATTCCAAATTTTGAAATGTAGTCTTTTCTTCCTTGCAGGTTTTCTCCTAACATTAAATTAAACATCTCTTTTGTTTTTTCTTCTTGTTCGGGCTCCACCTTAACAAGTCTTCTCGTTTCAGGGCACATTGTGGTGTGCCACATCATGTCTGGCTCATTTTCTCCTAGCCCCTTAGACCTATTAATTTCATATTTCTTCTTTTCTTTTTCCAACTGTTCTATTATGCTTATTTTTTCTTCTTCATCGTAAGCAAAATATCTTTTTTCTTTAGTAATAATCTCAAAAAGAGGAGACAAAGCCAAATAAACATAGCCTTTTTCAATTAAACCAGGAGTTAACCTGTAAAGCATGGTTAAAATTAATGTTCTAATTTGAAAGCCATCCACATCAGCATCTGTGCAAATAATCACCTTGTTCCAACGCAAACCTTCAAGTTTAAAGGTTTTAAAATCTTTATTAAATTTATTTTTAACTTCAACACCACAACCCAAAACCTTAATTAAATCTTTAATTATATCGTTTTTAAAAATCTTATCATAATCAGATTTCAAACAATTTAAAATTTTTCCTCTAACCGGAATAATGGCCTGAAAATTAGCATCTCTGCTTTGCTTGCAGGCCCCTAAGGCAGAATCTCCTTCCACAATGAAAAGTTCTCTTTTTGTTATGTCTTTACTTCTGCAATCCACAAATTTTTGTATTCTGTTTGCAAAATCTAAATTAGTAACCAGCATTTTTTTTAAATTAAGACGCGTTTTTTCTGCCTTTTCACGGCTTCTTTTGTTAATTAAAATCTGTTTAGAAATTTTCTCTATTTCTTGTGGGTTTTCAATAAAATAAATTTCTAAATTGTGCTTTAAAAATTCTAGCATGGCTTCATAAATAAACTGATTTGTTATTGCTTTTTTAGTTTGATTTTCATATGAAGTTTGCGTTGAAAAGGAAGAAGAAACAAAAATTAAACTCTCCTCCACATCAACAAAACTAATTTTGTTTTCGTTTTTATTATATTTCCCATTTTGTTTTAAATATGAATGAATTTGTGAAACAAAAGCTTGTTTTAATGCTTTTTCGGGAGAACCTCCATGTTCAAGCCAACTAGAATTGTGGTAATATTCAATTAATTTTACGCTATTTGAAAAACAAAATGCACAAGAAAGTTTAACCTTGTATTCGTCTTTGTCTTTTCTGTCTTTTCCTTTCTTTTCTGCATTAAAATAAACAACCTTTGAAAGAGCTTTGTCTTTTGCAATCTCTTTAACGTAGTCTTTAATTCCTTCTTTGTAGTAAAACTCGTTTAATTTTTCTTTATGCTTAAACTTAAACAAAATTCCACTGTTTACAACGGCTTGCCTTTTTAAAACATCCTTAAAATAGCTTATTGGAATGTTTATGTCGGTGAAAACTTCCAAATCTGGCTTCCATGAAATTTTAGTCCCTGTTTTTGTTTCTTTTGTTTTGGTTTCTTTTAGCCCACCAACATTTTCTCCTTTTTTAAAATGCAAAAGATATTCTTTGTTTTCTCTATGAATTGTAACATCCATAAATTCTGAAGAATATTGCGTTGCACAAAGCCCTAAACCGTTTAGCCCTAAAGAATATTCATAGTTTTCTGCCGCATTTGTGTTATATTTCCCACCAGCATAAAGCTCACAAAAAATTAGCTCCCAGTTATATTTTTTCTCTAATTTGTTGTAGCCAACAGGAATACCACGACCAAAATCTTCAACAATAATGCAGCCATCTTCGCATTTTTCAACCACAATTTCTTTTCCAAAACCTTCTCTTGCTTCATCAATTGAATTAGACAATATTTCAAAAAAACTGTGTTCACATCCTTCAAGCCCGTCGGAGCCAAAAATAACTCCAGGCCTTTTTCTAACCCTATCTGCCCCTTTTAAAGATTTTATGCTTTCATTATTGTAATTTTGTTCTTTTTTCATCTTTAAAACCTGCTTTGAAGTTAATTAGTTTAAATTTTAACAATTTCAATTTTTTCAATAACTACAGGATTTTTAGTAACACTTCTTTCTCCTGCATTGATTTGGTTTAACTCATCCTTATCTTTAGTCTCATTTTTTTCTTTCTTAGGAGCTTTTTCAATTTTTTTAACAACATCTTGTCCTTGGAAAACCTGCCCAAAAACGGTGTACATCATGTCTAAATCTGGTTTTCCTCCATGTTCTTTATACAGTTTTTTTGTTTTTTCATTAAAATCTACATTAACATTTAAATTTTCTTTTTTGTAAAATTCATTAGCTTTCTCTTTAATTTTGTTAAAATCTGCTGTTTTTCCAGTTTCACTAGAAACAATGTAAAACTGGCAGCCTTGTCCTTTTTTTAGGTCTTTGTCTCTTGCCATGCAAAGCGCTCCGTTTAAATGGTGCACAGAAGGGTTTAACTCAACCTGCGTTCTTTTAACATCTTCTCTGCCCTCTTTTTTCTCGTCCGCTTCTTTTCCTGCTTGAATCATAAAATCTTCCACTACTCTGTGAAATGTTGAATTGTTATATCTTCCTTCCTTTGCAAACTTTTTAAAATTTTCAACCGCTGAAGGCGCAACTTCAGGGAACAGTCTACATTTAATTTCTCCATAATCTTTAACCTTAATAACAGCAACTTCTTCTCCTTTTGCTGGAGGTGCTAATTGGTCTTTAATTTCTCCTTTTGTAACTAATGACCCAATTTTTAATTCTTCTGTTTTAGAGTCATCGTTATTAGCAACCTGCTCTTCTTTTTTCCCACAGCCTGAAAATAACCCTAAACTAAAAATTAAGCCCAATGCTAAAATTGTTTTTTTAATTCTCATAATATTTCTCCTTATTTTAATTTATTTTTTTAATCTTACTTCCAAATCTTGTTTCTTCAACTTGAAAACCTAATTTTAAAATTTCTTCTCTTAATTCATCTGCTAATTTAAAATTTTTCTCTTTTCTTGCGTCTTCTCTGTTTTTAAACAAAATTAAAACCTTCTCTGGAATATTATTATAACTTTTTTGCTCTACTATTCCTAAAATTTTCATAAATTTTAAAAAAATTTTTTCTGCCAAGCTTAAATTTAACCTTGTAACACCTCTTTTTTCCTTTAAAACCGTGTTAAAATTTCTAATTAATTCAAAAACAAAAGAAATAGCTAATGCAGTGTTAAAATCTTCATCTAACGCATTAAAAAATTGTTTTTCATAATATTTTAATTTTTCCTGCAAACTAGAATTTAACTCTTCGTCTTTTTTTTCATCTTCTTCTTTGCAGTTTTTAATTGCAAATTCCAGATTCTCTTTAAAATTATAAATCCTTTTCAATGCCAATTTGCTTTGCTTTAAACTTTCTTCGGTAAAATTAATAGGCATGTTGTAATGCGCTTGCAAAATGAAAAACCTTAAGGTTTCATAACCATATTTTTCTCCAATTTCTCTAACTGTTAAAAAATTTCCAGAAGACTTAGACATCTTGCTCCCATCTATTTTAACATGTCCGTTGTGCATCCAAAACCTAGAAAAAATTTTCCCTGTTGCCGCTTCACTTTGTGCAATCTCATTTTCATGGTGTGGAAAAATTAGGTCTTGTCCTCCGCAATGAAGGTCTATTGTTTGCCCTAAAAAATGTAACGCCATTGCAGAACACTCAATATGCCAACCTGGCCTACCTTCCCCCCATGGAGACTGCCAACTAGGCTCATCTTCTTTTGCTTTTTTCCAAACCGCAAAGTCTAATGCAGATTTTTTTAAATCAGATATTTCAACTCTTTTGCCTTTTTCCAACTCTTTTAAAGGCATATTTGAAAGTTTTCCATAACCCTCATAAGAAGACACACTAAAATAAACATTTCCATTCACCTCATAACAATATTTTTTTTCAATTAGTTTTTCAATTAGTTTAATTATTAAATTAATGTTTTCGGTAACTTTTGGAGAAATAGTTGGCTTTTCAACATTTAAATTGGAAACATCTTTCTCATATTCTTTAATATATTTTTCAGCCAACTCTTTTGTAGTTAGTTTCTCCTTTTTAGCGCGATTTATTATTTTATCATCAATATCGGTAAAATTTTGAACATATTTAACAGAATATCCTAAATATTTTAAATATCTTCTAAAACAATCAAATATTATGATTGGTCTTGCATTTCCTATGTGAATTAAACTGTAAACTGTTGGCCCGCAAACATAAATTTTAACCTCATCCTTATTAATAGGCACAAATTCTTCCAATTTTTTCGTTAAACTATTATAAATTCTCATCTTTACCTCACAAAAAATGGCATAATAACCACAATTTAAATAAATATTATATCAATTATTTTAAAAATGCAAACTTAAGTAAATATGATACTAATTATTGTTTTTTAAGACAAAATATGCTAAACTCAATTATAAATTAAAATCACTTTAAAGCAAAATGTAACATATAATTAAATTGTGAATTTAAAATTAATTTTAGGAGTTGAAAATTATGAAGGTTAATGTGAATTTTGAAAGATTAAAAAAAAATTTTCTTTTTGAAAAAGTTTCATCTAAAGTTTCTGATTTTGCTAAAAGAAACCCTTCTAAAAAAATATATAATATGGGAATTGGAGACGTTACAAAACCTCTAGCAAAAACAATAATTAAAGGCCTAAATGACGCAGTTTTAGAAATGTCTGAAGAAGAAACTTTTAAAGGATATGGCCCTTATAGGGGTTATTCTTTTTTAATTAATAACATAATTAAAGAATTTAAAGAAGAAGGCATATCTTTAGAAGAATCTGAAATTTTCATAAGTGATGGCGCTAAAAGTGACTGTGCAAACATTTTAAACCTTTTTGAAAAAAACCAAAAAGTTTTAATTCCAAACCCAGTTTACCCCGCCTACGAAGACACAAACATAATTTATGGCAACCAAATTGTTTATGCTAATGCAACCCATGAAAACAATTTTTTAGCAATGCCGGATGAAAACCAAGATGTAGACCTAATTTACATATGCTCACCAAACAACCCAACCGGCGCAACCTACAATAAAGATCAACTAAAAATTTGGGTGGACTACGCCATTTCAAAAGACGCTGTCATAATTTTCGACTCGGTTTACAAAAACTTCATTGAAGACAGCACTCTTCCCAAAAGCATTTATGAAATTGAAGACGCTAAAAAATGTGCAATAGAAATTTACTCTTTTTCAAAATCTGCAGGTTTTACAGGAACAAGATGCGGCTACACAATAATTCCTAAAGAGCTTGTTAGAAACGGTTCTTGTTTAAAAGATTTATGGTTTAGGCGCCAAACAGCCTCTTTTAACGGGGTGGCCTACATAATTCAAAAAGGAGCAGAAGCAATTTTCACAAGACAAGGCCAAGAACAAATTAAAGAAAATTTAAACTACTACAAAGAAAACGCTAAAATAATATGTAACACATTAAACGAGATGAATGTTTTCTACACAGGCGGAAAAAACTCGCCATACATTTGGTTTAAATGCTTTAACTCTTTAGGCTCCTGGGAACTGTTCGATTTAATGCTAGAAAAGTTGCAAATTGTTGGAACACCAGGAGAAGGCTTTGGAGAAAATGGCAAAAACTTTTTCAGATTAACTGCGTTCGGAAAAAAAGAAGACACATTAAAAGCAATGGAATTAATTAAAAATTTCTTTTAATTAATATACATAACAAAAACACTTTAAAAATAACGCTAATTTTAAAACCTTATAATTCATAAATTTAATTTTAAATTATATTTACTAATAATTTTCACTAAAGACTAATTATATTAATAATAACATATTAAATTTAATCTAAACTAAAAGGAGAATTTTCATGGAAAGCTTAGCATATTATAACGGTGTTATTAAACCACTAGAAGAGATGAAGATCCCTATAACAGATAGATCTATTTACTTTGGTGACGGTGTTTATGAAGTGGTTTATTGCTTAAACAACACGCCATTTGCTTTAAAAGAACACATAAACAGATTTTATAGTAGCCTAAAACTTTTAAAAATAAATTTTAATATGCCTAAGGAAGAGTTAAAAAAAACAATTGAAATGCTAGTTAAAAAACAAGGCAGCCAAAACCAAATAGTTTACTGGCAGGTTTCTAGAGGTGCCGCTTTAAGAGACCACGTTTTTCCTGAAAACGCTTCTCCTAATCTTTTAATTACAGTAAAAGAAAAAGAAATTAAAAACATGAAAAGTTTAAGATATAATTTAATAATAGAGCCCGACACCAGATTTTTACATTGCAACATTAAAACAATTAACCTAATTCCAGCTGTTTTAGCCTCCGAAAAAGCAAAACAAAATAACTGCGATGAGGCTATTTTACATAGAAACGGCAGAGTTACTGAATGTGCCCACTCTAACGTTGCAATTTTAAAAGATGGTGTTTTTAAAACAGCACCGCTAGATAATTTAATTTTACCTGGCGTTACTAGAGCGCACCTAATTCAATTTTGCAAAGAATTAAAAATACCTGTTTTAGAAAAACCTTTTAATTTGGAAGAATTAAAAGAAGCAGACGAAGTAATTGTTTGCGCTAGTGGCTGTCTTTGCATGGGGGTTAATTCAATTAATGGCATAAAAATTAAAAATTCTGCACCAAGGCTTTTAGAAGCTTTGCAGAATAGATATGAGCAAGAACTTTCTAACCAATGTAAGGGTTTTAAGTTTAAATAAATAAATTAATTAGTTTACTTAAACCTCTTTAGAAAATTATAAAAACCTTTTAGTTTGGAAGAATTAAAAGAAGCAGACGAAGTAATTGTAAGCAAAAGTGGTTGCCTTCCCTTGGGTGTTAATTCAATTAATGGCGTAAAAATTAAAAATTCTGCACCAAGACTTTTAGAAGCTTTGCAGAATAGATATGAGCAAGAATTTTCTAACCAATGTAAGGGTTTTAAATTTAAAACAAAATAGTTGTAAGCAAAAATTTTGCACAAAAAAATTAATCTCTAAAATTTCAATAGAGATTAATTTTTTTGCATAATAAGCGTTAAATTAATTCATACTCAATGTGTTAAATTCTTTAAAGGGGAAAATTTGTGTTTATTTCTATTTTTAGAACATTAATTGTTTACATTTTAGTTATTTTTATTATGAGGTTTATGGGCAAACGCCAAATTGCAACACTTCAACCAAGTGAACTCGCTGTTACAATTTTAGTTTCAAACCTTACTTCTATGCCTGTTGAAAATTTAGATATCCCTCTAATTTTAGGCATAACTCCTCTTTTAATTTTACTGTGTTTTGAATATATTTTCTCACTAATGGGTTTGAAAAGCAGAAAATTTAGAAAAATCATTTCAGGAAAGCCAATATTTGTAATTGAAAATGGCGTAATAAACCAAAAAGCTCTAACAAAACTAAGATTCACAGTAGACGATTTAACAGAAAATCTTAGAGGTTGTGGTGTCTTTAACATTAGCGATGTTGCTTACGCAATTGTTGAAACCAACGGAAAAATGAACATTATTAAAAAATTCCAATATTCCTCAATTACTCCTAAACTTTTAAATTTTAAGAACGAAAAAACCACAATCCCACTAGTTATTGTTTCAGATGGAAAGCTAATTAAAAGCAATTTAAACTATTTAAACATTACAAAGAACTGGGTTGAAAACCAAATTAAAGAACAAAATTTAAAAATTAAAGATGTTTTTATTATGACTGCAGATGAAAACAAAGAAATTTTTTTAGCGAAAAAGGAAAATTAAACTATGAAAAAAACAATAATAATATTTTTAATTTTAGTTAGCGTAATTTCAACCAGCATTTATAACTACATTGATGTTGAAAGAAAATGTTCCCTAATTTTAGAAGAAACTAAATTAATTGAACAAAATTTAAACCAAAACAATCTTCCTTTTTTAAAATATGAAGCAAAAAATTTAAAATATGACTGGGACTACAGCAGCAACATCTTGCAGCTTTTTTTAAAAAGAGAAAATTTAAAGTTACTAGAAAAGGAAATTTTAAATTTAAATAACAATTTAGAAGAATTTAATATGAATAAACTTAAAAAAAATATAAAACAACTATATTTTTACTGCGATGAAATTAAAAAACAAAGCAACCTATCTATTTCAAACATACTATGAAAAATTTAAAATATGTTTTTCTATTTCTCATAACTTAATCTATTAATTTCTCTAATAAATTCTTCTGCTGTGCTAAATTCATAGTAAACAGAAGCAAAACGTATGTATGCCACAATGTCAACATCTTTTAACTTTTTCATTGTTAATTCTGCAACCTTAGAAGAAGGCACCTCTTTAAAAAATTGATTTAAAATTTCCTGTTCAACTTCATTAACAATTTTTTTAAAAACATCTAAAGCTAAAGGCCTTTTGCCGCATGCTCTTAAAAGCATAGTTATTAATTTTTCCTTATCAAACCTTTGCCGAGACTTATCTTTTTTAATAACCAACAACGGAATTGTTTCAATTGTTTCATATGTTGTGAAACGCCCAAAACAACTAAGGCATTCTCGCCTTCTTCTAATAGATTTCCCATCTGCAGTAGACCTAGAATCTATAACTTTACTTTCTTTAGCTTTGCAATGAGGACAAACCACATTAAACCTCCTAATTTTTAAACGAATTTATATAAATTTGCTGCTCCTATTATTTCAGCTTTTTCAAAAATTTTAGATGCCCTAATCTCACATTTTTCATCTAAATCTTTAATGATTCCATTACTGTTAACTTTTTTATATATAGTTTCAATGTATTGTTCTATGTTTATTTTTCTGCTTAAAGACCCTCCCAATATTATTATTTCTGGGTTTAAAATATTCGTAAGATTACACAAACCAGTAGATAAATCACTTAAAAATATGTCTACAGCTTCAACAGCAGCAGGGTCTTCTTTTTTAGAAGCATTAAAAACATCTTCACATGTTAATTCTTTTTTCTCTTTTAAAATCTCCCATAATACACTATCTTCATATTTTTTCATAACCTCTTTTGCAGTTTCCACCACACCAGCATAAGATACATATTTTTGTAAACATCCTCTTCCTCCACAATCGCACTTTCTGCCGTTTTTTTCTATGACCATCTCTCCTGCTTCTAATGCGCTAGAATTGTAGCCATAAAATAATTTGTCTTTAATTATTAAACCAGCTCCAACTCCTGAATTTATTATAACAGCCAAAAGTTCTGTTCCTTTTTCAAGTTTGTTGTAAGCAAACTCTCCCAATGCAGTTGTATCCGTATCATTAGCTATAAAAACCGGTATTTTTAAATTTTTTTCTAAATTATCACCTAAACTTACATTTTTCCAATCAAAACCATACCATACCCTTACAATTTTATTTTCAGTGTCTATTAAACCAGGACATGAAATTCCTATGGAATTAATTTTCTCCTTTTTTATGTTTGTTTTTTTCAATAATTCTTTAATTAATTCTTCAATTAAATTTTCCACCTGAATTCCCGTTACAGGTAAAACCAAATCTTGCGTTACAGTTTCTAAAATTTTTAAATTATCCTGCATTATTGCAGCCTCAACATTACTCTTTGAAATCCTTACTCCAATATTATAGTTCATATTTTCCTCCATTACTACAAATTTTATTAGTTTGAATTTAAAAACAATTTAACTTATTTAAACTAAATAAAATTTTTAAAAAGTCAAATTTAACTTATTCTATGATTTTTATCAAAATTATGTTTCCTGTTTTTGTTAAATTATTGAAAAAAAAAAAAAAAAAATAACCATATTACTTTCTTTAGCTTTGCAATGAGGACAAATTACATTAAACCTCCTAATTTTTAAACGAATTTATATAAATTTGCTGCTCCTATTATTTCAGCTTTTTCAAAAATTTTAGATGCCCTAATCTCACATTTTTCATCTAAATCTTTAATGATTCCATTACTGTTAACTTTTTTATATATAGTTTCAATGTATTGTTCTATGTTTATTTTTCTGCTTAAAGACCCTCCCAATATTATTATTTCTGGGTTTAAAATATTCGTAAGATTACACAAACCAGTAGATAAATCACTTAAAAATATGTCTACAGCTTCAACAGCAGCAGGGTCTTCTTTTTTAGAAGCATTAAAAACATCTTCACATGTTAATTCTTTTTTCTCTTTTAAAATCTCCCATAATACACTATCTTCATATTTTTTCATAACCTCTTTTGCAGTTTCCACCACACCAGCATAAGATACATATTTTTGTAAACATCCTCTTCCTCCACAATCGCACTTTCTGCCGTTTTTTTCTATGACCATCTCTCCTGCTTCTAATGCGCTAGAATTGTAGCCATAAAATAATTTGTCTTTAATTATTAAACCAGCTCCAACTCCTGAATTTATTATAACAGCCAAAAGTTCTGTTCCTTTTTCAAGTTTGTTGTAAGCAAACTCTCCCAATGCAGTTGTATCCGTATCATTAGCTATAAAAACCGGTATTTTTAAATTTTTTTCTAAATTATCACCTAAACTTACATTTTTCCAATCAAAACCATACCATACCCTTACAATTTTATTTTCAGTGTCTATTAAACCAGGACATGAAATTCCTATGGAATTAATTTTCTCCTTTTTTATGTTTGTTTTTTTCAATAATTCTTTAATTAATTCTTCAATTAAATTTTCCACCTGAATTCCCGTTACAGGTAAAACCAAATCTTTCGTTACAGTTTCTAAAATTTTTAAATTATCTTCTATTATTGCAGCATTAATTTTGCTAGATTCAATTCTTACTCCAATATTATAATTCATATTTTCCTCCGTTACCATAATTTCATTAATTAAATATTAATTAAATATCAATTAAATAAATATCAATTAAACAAATTCGACTTATTTAAATAAAATTTTTAAACAGTCAAATTAACTTATTCTATGATTTTTGTTAAAATAACGTTTCCTATTTTTGTTAAATTATTGAAAAAAATAACCATATTTTTGATGAATTTTAAGGGTTTTTTTGTTAAAACTGAATAGGTATTCTAAAAATTTGCCAGCTTGCGAGGTAATTTTTTATGTACCTTAAAAAAGTTAAAATTAGCGGAGTAGACACAAGTGCCTTAAAAGTTTTAACAGAAAAAGAAAAAAAAGAGTTATTAAAACAAATTAAAAATAATATAAATCCTGAAAAAGCAAGAGAAAAACTAATTAACGGTAATTTAAAGCTTGTTTTAAGTGTAATACAAAGATTTTCTTCAAGAAAAGAAAACATGGATGACCTTTTCCAGGTTGGCTGCATTGGGCTAATTAAAGCAATAGACAGATTCGACATAACCCAAAATGTGCATTTTTCAACATACGCAGTGCCCATGATTCAAGGCGAACTAAGAAGATATATTAGAGACTACTGCAGCATTAGAGTTTCTCGTTCTCTGCGAGATATTGCCTACAAAGCAATGAAGGTTAAAGAAAATTTTATAAATAAAAATAACAGGGAACCTTCTTTTGCAGAAATAACAGAAGAATTAAAAGAATCACCTGAAAATGTTTTTATGGCACTAGAATCCATAGTAGAACCAATTTCTTTAAATGAACCTATTTACTCAGATTTTAACGACACAATCTTTGTGATGGACCAGTTAGGAGACAAAACAAACGACAACAACTGGCTCAATGAAATTTTAATTAAAAAAGCAATTAAAGACCTTTCAACCCGTGAGAAAAAAATTCTTTCTTTAAGATTTCTAGCAGGAAAAACACAAATGGAGGTTGCAAAAGAAGTGGGCATCTCTCAAGCACAGGTTAGCAGACTAGAAAAAACCGCACTAAAAACAATTAAATCTCAGTTAAACCCTTAAACTGAATTAAACCCATTTTGAAAATAACTTTTCTCTGAAAGTTATTGTTTTAATGTTAACTTAATTTTTACTAAGCTTATTAAACTCACTTTTTTTAATGTGGTTTAAAAGCCCTCCTTTTAACACAATTTCTATTTGTTCTTTTTCTAAATCGCAATTTGTTATAATTTTTGAGTTATTTTCTGTTTTGAAAATAACTTTTCTTTCTTTATTTAACGTTTCCTTTAGGTTCTCTGCTAAAAGTTCTTCTCCTTCTTTTAATTTTTCATAATCTTTTTCTTCTTCAAAGGTTAAAGGCAAAATTCCCGCATTAACTAAATTAGCTTTATGTATTCTTGCAAAACTTTTAGCAATAACAATTCTAACCCCTAGGTAAAGCGGCACTAAGGCTGCATGTTCTCGAGAAGAACCTTGCCCATAATTAATTCCTGCAACTATTATGCTGCGTTTAAATTCTTTTGCTCTTTTAGAAAAATTAGGGTCTACAACCTCAAAACAAAACTGTGAAAGAAAAGGTATGTTAGACCTATATGGCAAAATTTTTGCTCCTGCAGGCATTATGTGGTCTGTTGTTATGTTGTCTTCAACCTTTATTGCAACTTTTGCCTTAAAACTTTCTTCAAACTCTTCCGCAACCGGAAAACTTTTAATGTTTGGCCCTTTTTCAACAACAACACTTTCAGCCTCTTCTTCGGTTGCAGGAGGGCAAATCATGTTATCGTTAACAACAAATTTTTCTGGTGTTTTAAAGATAGTAAAGTTAAAATCTTTTTCTAAAGGACAGCTAAGCTCTCCTTTAATTGCAGAAAAAGCAGCCACCTCAGGAGAAACCAGGTAAATGGAAGCGTCTTTTGTGCCACTTCTGCCATAAAAGTTTCTGTTAAATGTTCTCAAACAAACTCCTTCAGACTTAGGAGATTGCCCCATTCCAATGCATGGCCCACAAGCGCACTCTAAAACTCTTGCTCCAGCATCTATTATGTCTGACAAAAACCCGTTTCTAGAAAGCATTGTTAAAACCTGCCTAGAACCTGGAGAAATTACAAGGTCCACATCTTCATAAACCTTGTTGCCACGCAAAATGTATGAAACCTTCATCATATCTGTTAAAGAAGAGTTAGTGCAAGAACCTATGCAAACCTGGTTAATTTTAAGCCCTTCTAATTCTTTTACGGTTTTAACGTTATCTGGAGAATGCGGGCAGGCAACCAAAGGCTCTAAAGAAGAAAGGTCTACTTCAATGGTTTCATAATATTTAGCATCTTCATCTGCAGCTAAAGGTTTCCAATCTTTTTCTCTTCCTTGTGCTGCTAAAAACTCTCTTGTTATTTCATCCGAAGGGAAGATTGAAGTTGTTGCTCCGAGTTCTGCTCCCATGTTTGTTATTGTTGCTCTTTCAGGGACAGATAAACTCCTAACCCCTTCTCCAGAATATTCAAAAATTCTTCCAACTCCACCTTTTACAGTTAACATTTGTAAAATTTTTAATATTACATCTTTAGCAGAAACAAAAGGTTTTAACTCTCCTTTTAAATTAATTTTAACAATTTTAAAAGGTGAAATTTCATATGGCAAACCCGCCATAGCACAAGCAACATCAAACCCACCAGCTCCAAAAGAAAGCATTCCAATTCCTCCAGAGGTTGGCGTGTGGCTGTCTGAACCTATTAAAACTTCTCCGGGAACAGAAAACCTTTCAAGATGAACCTGATGGCAAATTCCGTTACCTGGTTTTGAATAATAAATGCCATACTTCTTTGCAACTGTTTTAATATATCTATGGTCATCCGCATTCATAAACCCTGCTTGCAAAGTGTTATGATCCACATACGCAACACTTAGTTTTGTTTTAACTCTTTTAACACCTAAAGCTTCAAATTGCAAATATGCCATTGTTCCTGTTGCGTCTTGCGTTAGAGTTTGGTCTACCTTAACCTTTAAACTTTTAAAACCGCCATATTCCGTGAAATTTAAAGCATGCTCTTTTAAAATTTTTTCTGTTATTGTAAGGCCCAAAGCAAAACCTCCAATCAAAAACATTTTAAATTCAACACACTAAGTTTAAATTAATAACATTAACGTGTCAAGATTTTTAGTTTTTAGTCTGTTTTTAAAATACATCAAAATTTTACATTAACCTTAACTAAAATTAAATAATATAATTTTTTAAAAAAGAAGGTTAATTTAATTGGAAAGTAACAAATTAAATGAAAAATTAAATTTTTTAGTTTGTGTTTTTTATTACACAACCATTTTATTAATTTCTTTTCTCATATTAAAATTCATTATTTTAGAATTTTTAACACCTTTTTTAGTTGGATTTTTAATTGCTTTTATTTTAAAACCCATCTCCAACAAAATTTCTAGTAAAACGAAAATTAATAATAAGTTCTGCAGAATTGTTTTGGTTGTTTTAACATTTGGTTTAATAATTTTTTTAATTTGGCAAATAGGGATTAAAATTGTAGCAGAATTAAAAACAATTGCTAATTCATCTCAAGAAATTTATGAAAACTATTTAATTCCAATTAAAGATTTTTTCGATGAAAAAATAAAAAACTTTTTAAATAGCTTTTTTCCAAATCTTAACGGGCAAACCACCGAAATCTTAGAAAGCATAACATGGTATATTAACGATTTCATAACCTACAACTCAAAATACATTTTAACTTTAATTGCAAGACTAGGAAAAAGCATTCCACAATTCATAATAGAAACTCTCTTTGCAGTAATGTCTTCAATTTATTTCATATATGATTATGAAAAAATAACTAGTTTTATAATAAACATGTTCCCAAAAAAAGCTCAACACTACCTGCACAAAACAAAAAGTTTCACAATTAACACAATTGTTAAATATGTTAAATCTTACAGCTACTTAACATTCATCTGCTTTTTACTGCTTTCCATAGGTTTTTTAATAATTAAAATTAAAAACCCTATTGGCACTGCCGCAATAGTTTCTTGTTTTGATGCCATTCCTTTTGTTGGTTCTGGAATTGTAATAATACCATGGGCTTTAATCCTTTTAATTAGTAATAACCTAAACCTTGCAATAAGCCTTTTAGTAACCTTTGCAATAATAAATTTAATTCGCAGCTTTCTAGAACCAAAAATTTTGGGGGCAGGCATTGGAATGCACCCAATAGCAACATTAATTACAATCTACCTAGGTGCTAAAATAATTGGCTTTTTAGGCATAATTTTAGCTCCAATTTTAACACAGATTGCTTTTTCATTATATAAATATAAAAAAGATTCAGAAGATTCTTAAAATTAATTTACCCTTTATTTAACATTTCAAATTTTGCTTTAAAATTTCATACATAATAACCGCTCCCGCAACAGAAACATTTAAAGAATCTATTGGGTTAACCATAGGAATTTTTAAAATTCCATCAGAATTTTTCTTAATTAATTCGCTAACACCTTTTTCTTCTGAGCCAACAACAAGCCCAACAGAGCCTTTAAGGTTGAATTCATAGTAATTTTTTCCTTGTGCATCTGCAGAATAAATAAACACACCTTCTTTTTTTAGTTTCTTTATTGTTTCACTCAAATTGGAAACAATTGCAATTTTTAAAAAATTAACTGCCCCAGAAGAAGTTTTTTCAACCGCCCAGTTTATTGGTGCGGTTCTTTTTTTTGGTAATATTACAAAATTAACCCCAACAGCGTAAGCGGTTCGCATTAAAGCTCCTAAATTGTGCGGGTCTTTAATTTCATCACATATTAAAAAAAAACACTTTTTTTCTTTTTTAGCATATTCTAAAAGATCTGCCAAACTAAAAAATTTGAATTCCTCACAAAAAGCAACAACACCCTGCGTTTTCTCACCATATTTTTTTAAATTTAAAGGTTCCACAAAATTAACTTCAACAGAGTTTGCTTCTGCTAATTTAACAATATGTTCAACTTTTCTTGCAGTTTTAGAAATAATAATTCTTTTAATTTTTCTTTTAGCTTTTAAAGATTCAAAAATTGGATTTCTCCCGAAAATTATCCTATCCAAAACAAAACACCACCATTTTTTAATTTTAGCAAATTTTTAACATTTTTCAACTTAATTTAAATTTTTAAATAATTTAAAAAAAGCCTGCCAATATAGCGTTTTTGCCTTGTTTTTACATTTTGTAAATATAGCAATGTTGAAAACTTTGACATTTATGTGGAAAATTTAATATATTCATTGTTGAAAACTATGTTGAAAATGTTAATAACTTTAATTAGACTAATATTTTATTTTTTGAAAAACTTTGTTAAAAGTTATGTTTAAAATTTTAATTTACAGAAAGTTATTAATTTTCAAAGCCCTTTTAAATTCCATAATAATTAAGCTATTTTAAAATTTAAAAAAAATAAATTAACGTTGAAACTTTTAAAAGTTTTTAACATTTTAAAAATAGAATTTTTTTAATAATTTATTTTTTAAATTCAATCTTTGTTTTCAAAAGCTTTATGTATGCCCTCTTTAACAGCTTGAACAATATAATTCAAAGTTTCATTGCTAATTGAAATTTTATTGTTTTTTAAATATTCTCTATTTCTTAACATAAACTCAATTTTATCTGCTATTTCATCTGCATTCTTTGAATATTTTTTCCCTTTTTTAAAGTTAACTAAATAATCCACAGAAACATCGAACAAGTCTGCAATTTTAATTAACATAGCAGAATCTGGTTCCCTTCTTCCTTGCTCATACATTCCAACAGTGCTTGGAGAAATCCCCAATTTTTTAGCAAGATTGGCTTGTGTTAAACCAACCTTTTTTCGTAAGTTTCTTAATTTTTTTCCAAACATCACATGCTCCTAACAATATTATTATTTTTATAATATTTTTTATTGAATATTAACACGTTTTGTGTAACTTAACAAGAATTACCAAATTTTGGTTAAATTTCTCTTGACAACTATATTTTTAAATGCTATAGTAAAACTACACATTATGTGTGTTTTTTAAATACAAGTAAATTGAAAAGAGGCGATGCTTATTGAAAAAATTAATGCACCAATATAAACTAACTGCCAAAATACTATATAAAAAGATATTAAATTTTAAAAAGCAAAATAAAACAAATAACGAAATTTATAATATTTTAATTAGCGAATATCAGCAAACATGTTCAATACATAGACAAATAACAAATTATTGTAAAGCAAGGGGAATATTATGAAAAACATTTCTTTCGATTATTTATTCGAATCAGACATTGCAAAAATTGTAAAAAAAGAAGGCACTTCAAATGCCATAAAAATTGAAACTCTAAAAAGAATGGTTGCTCTAATAATTAAACAAGAATTAACACCCAGACAAAGAACAATATTAGAGCTTTATTTTGTTAGAGGTTTAAAATATTTTCAGATTGCAAAAATTTTAAATATCAGTAAAAGTAGCGTTTCTAGAACAAAAAAACGAGCCTTTAACACAATCTACAAAATTCTAAGATATTATAATTTTAAATAACCCAACATTTAAACGCATCCAAAAAATGTTGCAAACTTACAATAAATATGCTAAACTTAGCTGGTTAGTTTGTTTTTAAAAGGATGTGTTAGCAAAAAATTATGGAAAAGTTAAAACATAATATTTATGAAAGTCCTTTTTGTTCTAGATATTCTAGCAAAGAAATGCTATATATTTTTTCAGAAGAAAAAAAATTCATAACATGGCGAAAACTTTGGGTTGCATTGGCAAAATCTCAAAAAGAATTAGGCCTACCAATTACTTCATTACAAATTAAAGAACTAGAAGACAACGTAAATATTATAAACTACGAAATAGCAAAAAAAAGAGAAAAAATTGTAAAACACGATGTAATGGCACAAATTTATGCCTATTCGCAACAGTGCAAAAATGCGGCAAAAATAATACATTTAGGTGCAACTTCATGTTATGTTACAGATAATGCTAGCATAATTATAATGAAAGAAGCCTTAAATTTAGTTAAAAGAAAACTTTTAATTTTAATGAAACTCTTTTCTGAGTTTTGTTTAAAATTTAAAGATTTACCCTGCCTCTCATACACTCATCTGCAACCTGCTCAACTAACAACAGTGGGCAAAAGAGCAGCATTATGGCTACAAGATTTTTACTCAGACTTTGAAGATTTAAACCAATTAATTGAAAATTTAAAGTTATTGGGCTCAAAAGGAGCAACAGGAACACAAGCTAGTTTTTTAAAACTTTTTAAAAATGATGCTGAAAAGGTTAAGCTGCTAGAAGAAAAAATTTGTGGTTTAATGGGATTTTCTAAAACAGTTTACCTTTCAGGGCAAACATATTCAAGAAAATTAGACTTTAAAATTTGTTCTGTTTTGTGTGGAATTGCCCAATCTGCAATGAAATTTTCTTACGACCTTAGAATTTTACAAAGTTTTAAAGAACTAGAAGAACCATTTGAAGAAAAGCAGGTTGGTTCTTCTGCAATGCCTTACAAAAAAAACCCAATGAAAAGCGAAAGAATTACCGCGCTTTCTAGATATGTTATAACAAACATTTTAAACCCAGCTTTCACAGCAGCAACACAATGCTTTGAAAGAACACTAGACGATTCTGCAAACAGAAGAATTGTTATTCCGGAAACATTTTTAGGGGTGGATTCCATATTAAACATTTTAATTAACATAGTTGGAAATGGAATTGTGGTTAATGAAAAAATCATTGAAAAAAGAGTTTTAAAAGAGCTCCCTTTCATGGCAACAGAAAACATTATGATGACGGCAACAAGAAATGGAGCAGATAGACAAAAAATACATGAAAAATTGAGGAATTACTGCATAAAAACCTCTTTTAATGTTAAACAAAATGGAGAAGATAATAATTTAGTTGAAACATTATTAAAAGATGAAGAATTAAAACTCAACGAAGAAGAGTTAAAGGCAATTTTAAAGCCTAAAAATTTTATTGGTTTGAGTTCCAAACAGGTTGAAGATTTTTTAAAAGAAGTTATTAATCCTATTTTAAAAAAATATGAGTTAAACAATGAAAATTTAAAAAAATTTGAATTGTTAGTTTAAATTAATTTAAGTAAGGAGCAAGGTTGTGAAAAATTTTAAAAAAATTTCTTATATTGCAATAATTTTTTTAATTGTTTGTTTTTCTTTGATTTCAATTTTTGGTTTTGAAACAAGGTGGGGTGAAAGTTTAAACACCCATTTTAAAGGTGCTAAAAATTTACAATGGGACGGTAATTTTGATGATGAAGCAATAATTACTTTAAACTATGAACAAAACCTAAACCAAAACACAAAAGAAAGCGTAGAAAACATATTAAAAAAAAGACTAGCACTTGCAGGTTTTGGAGAAAATAAAATTTATTTTAGTAAAGATAAAAAAACAATTTTAGTTAAACTTCCATATTCCTACAACAAAGCAAATTTCGATTTTGAAGATATTGGAAAATATTTAGCTGCAAACGGTGAAGTTAAAGCATACAATTCTAAAAAAAATATTTTTGAAAATCTTTTACAGTTAGACAGTAAAAATGACGAAAAAGATTTAATATTTAACAACGACAACGTAAATTCTGTTAGCTTAACATACAGCAAAGAAGAAAGGAAAAAATCTAAATTTTCACCCAAAAATAAAACAGCTGGCATAAAATTCAATTTAGATGAAGAAAAAAGAGAAAAATTAAACGATATGTTTGATTCCACATCTGAAAAAAGAATTAAATATTTTAATTTAGATTCAGAAATTAAAGTTTTAGATAAAAGCTTAAGTTCAAAAAAGGAAAATTTAGAATCCGAAGAAAACAAAGAAGAAAAAGAAGCCCTAAAAAAAGAAATTGAAAATGATGAAAAAATAATAAATAACAAAAGAACAGATCTACAAAACATAGAAAAAGAAATAACACAGCAAAATATTGACATTAAAGTTGACGGTGCTAGTGTTTATTCTGGCAACATTTTAGACCTAATTAGCGAAGACAACAGACAAATTATTGCAGTGAGCAATAAGGGTGGTTCTAGCAACACCTTAAGTTATGTTAATTTAATTAATAGTGGCAAAATGCCAATTAAGATGTCTTTATTAAAATATTATAAAAATAGCCCTAACTTCGGTTTTAATTTTAAAAACAATATGTTAATAATTCTTCTAACATTATTTTTAATACTAGTTGCAATAAGTGGCATAAGATTCAAACTTTTGAGTTGTTTAACAGCAGTTACTTTAATAGGCCATTTAGGTTTTGTTATTGCATGTTTTACAGGGTTTTTCTCATTCATGCCTGGCTTTTGTGTTAACATATTTGCCATTTTCGGATTTATTTTAACAATTTTAATGGGGGTTTATTGTTTACTGTTCATATTTAAAAAATTTCAAAATAACATCAACGAAGGAAAAGCGCTACATTTAACCGTTAAACAAATTTTTGAAGATGGCAGTTATAAGAACATTTTAAAATTAAACGTTGTGCTAATCATTATATTTGCAATTTTAATGGGTGTTTTTGCTCCCGAAAACAGTTTATTTTATAACATTTTAAAACCGTTAAACCTAATTTTAGAATTTAACCCACAAAACAGCATATTTTCTTTTTCATATGCAATGTTTACAGGAATTATAGCTATTATGCTATTTGAAACACTGCTAACAAAGTTCATTCTTAAAACCATAATAGAATTTAAATTTTTTAGAAACAATAAATTATATGGAGGGCGCTATGAAAACAAAAAACCCAACCTTGAAATCTGAAAACTTTTTTAACAAATTTAAAAAATATTTTACTTTTAAAAAAAATCTGGATTATGTAAAACACAAAAACATTTTTCTAACCATATTTACCATAACATTTGTTGGCCTTATTGGTTTTTTAATTGCATGGTTTAGTTTAACAGATTCACAATTTTACACTTCACCCAAAATAAAAACAACAATAGAAATTCCTTCTTTTAATTTGAATGAAGAAAATTTAGAAGATTTTAATGTGGAAGATGTTAAAAGCATTTCTGCAGAAATTTTAGAAAAAGACTGCACTGTTCAGCTAACCGAAACTTCTAAAGATTTATATACTCCCGAAAAAGGAAAATTAACAATAACAATTCCTGAAGAAATTAACCAAAATGACAAAATTTTTAAAGATAAATTAAATATTTTAATAGCTAAAATAAAAGAAAATTACCCCAAAATTTTAAATATTAGCAATGCAGAAGAAATTTTTGTTTCAAAACAAGAAACTGCAGAAATAGACGCATATGAAGATTATTCAATAATTTTTATAGTATGTTTAATTTTAGTTTTAACTAGTGCTTATTTTATAATTACATTTAAAAAACTAAATGGTTTTTTAATTGCAGTAACTTTTATTTTTGCATTTATATTAAATTTAGTGGTAGTATGCGGCCTGTTTTTAGCTGCAACAAACATCTTAGAATATGAAATAAATAACATTTTAATGTTTGCTTTAATTATTACTTTAACACTTTCCACTTTAAATTTAACATTTAACACAAACTTTATTTTTAATAAAATTAAAAATTTAGTTGCTAATGAAAAAAACAAAGACATTTTAATTTCAAAAATTGCAAATAATGCAATTAACAATGAAATTGAAAACATCTTTAACAATTTTAAGGTTTATTTTGTTTTACCAACACTATTAATTTTAGGTGTGAATTTAGGTTCTATTGTTTTTTCAAGTAACATTAATTTTCTAATAAACACCATTCCTTTTCTAGGCATATTAATTATTTCAGGAATATTTTCAATTTTAATTTCTGTTTTAGGTGTAGCTCAACTTTGGTTAACATTAAAGCGAAAAAATAAAACTAAAACCGCTTAAATTATTGTAAAAAAACTTTTCAAGTTGGGCTTTTTTAATTTTAAAACCCAACTTTTCGTCTTTTAAGTTTACTTTTATTCTAAAAACTTAATAGAAATTATTCCATTTCTTTTAACTTTTTTAAAAATTCTTCTAGTGTTGTTTCTTTTGTTTCTGTGCTTTTTCGTTCTCTAACAGAAATTGTTTTTGTTTTTTCTTCTTTTTCTCCAATTATTATTGCAAACGGAACCTTTTCAAGTTGGGCTTGCCTAATTTTAAAACCCAACTTTTCGTCTTTTAAGTCCAATTTTGCTCTAAACCCTGCATTTAAAATTTCATTATAAACTTCCTTAGCAAACTCAAAAAACTTAGCTGAAACCGGAAGAATTTTAACCTGCACAGGTGCAATAAAAAAGGGAAAACTTCCTGCAAAATGTTCTGTTAAAATTCCAATAAATCTTTCAATACTGCCGTAAACAACACGGTGAATCATAATTGGTGTGTGCTTTTGCCCATCTTTGCCTATAAATTCTAAGTTAAACCTTTGTGGAAGCTGAAAATCTAGCTGAACTGTTCCACATTGCCATCTCCTATTTAAGCAATCTTTTAAATAAAAATCTATCTTAGGCCCATAAAACGCTCCATCTTTTTCGTTAACCTTGTAGTTAATGTTAAAATCTTCAATTGCCTGTTTTAAAGAATCTGTTGCTTCATCCCATGTTTTCTCGTCTCCAATGTGGTCTTCCGGCATTGTGGCGAGCTCTAAAGAATATGAAAACCCAAACTTTTTATAAATTCTAGCTATTAGTTCTATTATTCTTTTAACCTCTTCTTTAATTTGGGTTTTATCTAAAAAAATGTGCGCGTCGTCCTGAGTAAAACATCTCGCTCTCATTAAACCGTGCAATGTGCCTGAAAGCTCATGCCTGTGCACCATTCCAAATTCGCAAAGCCTAAGTGGCAGTTCTTTGTAAGAATGGCTATGCATCTTGTAGATTAATATGGCTCCCGGGCAGTTCATTGGCTTTATTGCAAAGTCTTGTTCATCAATTATTGTGGTGTACATGTTTTCTTTGTAGTGCTCCCAATGCCCACTTGTTTCCCAAAGCTTTCTTGAAAGAATTGTTGGCGTTATAATTTCTTTGTAGCCTGCTTTTTCATGTTCCTTTCGCCAATATTTAATTAAAGAATTTTTAATAATAACCCCATTAGGCAAGAAAAAGCAAAAACCAGGCCCTTCTTCCACAAAATTAAAAAGTTTTAGCTCTTTTCCTAGTTTTCTATGGTCCACCCTTTTTGCTTCTTCTCTTAGGGTTAGGTAGTCTTTTAAACTCTCTTCATTTAAAAAAGAAATGCCGTAAACGCGGCTGAGCATTTCATTTTCAGCGTCACCTTTCCAATAGGCACCCGTTAAATTTAAAAGTTTAACCGCCTTAACCTGGCCTGTTGAAATAAGATGCGGCCCTGAACACAAGTCAAAAAACTCGCCTTGTTTATATATGCTAATTTTTTCACCTTTGTTTTTTATTTCTTCAATTAGCTGTAACTTATATTTCTGCCCGTCTTTTTCAAACATTTTTCTAGCTTCATCGTAAGAAATAATTTCTCTTTTAACTTCTAAATTTTCTTTAACAATTTTCATCATCTCTTCTTCAATTTTAGTGAAATCTTTAATGGAGATTGCAGGGCTAGTTACAACATCATAAAAAAATCCATTTTCAATTGAAGGCCCAACTCCAAACTCTGCCTTTTTAAAAATTCTTTTAATTGCTTGAGCTAAAATGTGTGCTGTTGTGTGCCAATAAGCTCTTTTGCCCTCTTCATCCTCAAATGTGAAAATTTTTAAATTTGAATTTTCAACCAAAACATCTCTTAAATCGCATAGGGTTCCATTTAGTTTGGCCGCACAAGCACTTTTTAAAAGCTGTTCATCTTTTTGCTTTAAAAATTCTAAAATTGTTGTGTTTTCTTCAATTTCAAAAACCTCATCTTTAAACGTAACTTTCATAATAAAAGACATCCCCTCTAACAAACATTAATTCATTATATCAGTATTAATATTTTTTGTAAAAATTTTTGTAATATTTTCTTAAAATTTCTTCTGCCTCTTTTCTGCAAATTTTTGCACAGTTAAAACTTAACACCCTCAACCAAACAAAAAATTCTGCAGACTCTTTAAAAACACCATTGCCCTTAACAGAATTTTAAGCGTTAGCAACAATTAAATTAGCTAATTAAACTTTCCTACTGCTATTTTATCTGTAAAAATTTTTATAATATTTTTAAAGCACCGTTAAATTGTTATTAATAAATTTTTCAACGTTTTCTTTAATTTTTAAATTCTCTTCGTCTTTTAATTCGTAGTCTTTTTTTAAAATTTCTTCTGCCTCTTTTCTGCAAATTTTTGCACAGTTAAAACATAACACCCGCAACCAAACAAAAAATTCTGCAGACTCTTTAAAAACACAATTTATGCTAGCAGAATTTTAAGCGTTAACAACAATTAAATTTAGCTAATTAAACTTTCCGTGTTGCTGCTATTTTATCTGTAAAAATTTTTGTAATGTTTTTAAAGCACCGTTAAACTGTTATTAATAAATTTTTCAACATTTTCTTTAATTTTTAAATTCTCTTCGTCTTTTAATTCGTAGTCTTTTCTTAAAATTTCTTCTGCCTCTTTTCTGCAAATTTTTGCACAGTTAAAGTCTCTTTTTAAGTTAGCTATTTTAAAATTAAACTTTCCGTGCTGTTGTTCTTTAAAAATGTCTCCCGGGCCTCTTAAAACTAAGTCTTTTTTAGAAATTTCAAATCCATCTGTTGTGCTACACATAACACCCATTCTTTGCTTGTTTTCTTTTGTTAAAAAATCTGAAACCAAAAAGCAGTAAGCTTTAAAACAAGACCTTGCAACTCTTCCTCTTAACTGGTGAAGTTGAGAAAGCCCAAACATCTCAGCGTTTTCAATAACCATAACCGTAGCGTTAGAAACATCCACCCCAACTTCAATTACGGTTGTTGAAACTAAAACGTCAATCTCCCTATTTAAAAATTTTAACATAACCTCATTTTTTAAACATGCTTCCATCCTGCCATGCAAAATGCCTATTCTTTCTTTTTTAAAACCGTTTTCCTTTAAAGTTTCAGCATAATTTAAAACATTAGCTTTAAAATTTTCCCCTTCTTCAATTGCAGGGCAAACAAAATAAGCCTGATGCCCCTTTGAAATTTCGCCTAAAACAAACTTTAAAACAGAGTCTCTTTTTTTAGAGGTAACCCAAAAAGTTTTAACAGGCACCCTGTTAGGCGGAAGTTCATCTATTGTGGAAATGTTTAAGTCGCCATAAAAAATTAAAGCTAAAGTTCTAGGTATGGGTGTTGCAGACATAACTAAAACATGCGCCGCATAAGCTTTATTTTTAAGCTTTTCTCTTTGTTTTACTCCAAACCTGTGTTGTTCATCTGTTATTATTAAACTCAAATTGTTAAAAACAACATCATCATAAAAAAGAGCATGTGTTCCAACAATAACATTAATCTCGCCTGTTTTTAATTTTTCTAGCAATTCACTCTTTTCTCTTTTTTTAAGCCCACCAACCAACAAACCAACCCTAATTCCAAAACCATTTAAAAAACTGCAGAATGTTTTGTAGTGCTGCCTTGCTAAAATTTCTGTTGGCGCCATTAAAACAACCTCTTTTTTAGCTTTAGCAAAAAGAAAACTCAAAGCAACAGCAACAACAGTTTTCCCGCTCCCAACGTCTCCTTGAACTAATCTGTTCATTGGAGTGTTTTTACTGCAATCTTTTATGCATTCTTCAATAACCCTACTTTGAGCTGAAGTTAAAGAAAACGGCAACCCTTTTAAAAATTCTTTTAAATTAACATCTTTTAAAGCAAAGCATTTCTTTTTTTCATCCTGCTTTCTAAATTTTAATATACCTATCTGCCAAATTAAAAGTTCCTCAAAAACTAGCCTTTTTCTTGCACTGTAATAATCCTGCGCAGTTTTTGGAAAATGAATTTTAAAAATAGCAGCCTTAAAATTTAAAAGATTATATTTAACCCTCAAACTTTTTGGTAAAACATCTTCATGGTCTTCAATTAGTTTAAATGCTTGTTTTAAATTTGAGACCAAAACATTTTTAGTTAACCCTTTAGTTAACCCATATTTTGCAATAAAACCAAACTCATTTAAAATTAACGGACTCAAAACCTTTTTGCTATGAAAATTGTCACTAAACTCTCCGTAAAGCTTATAAAAACCTCCAATTTTTAATGCGGCATATATGTAAGCGTTATTAAAATAAATTATTTCAACAATTTCCCCTTCTTTGTCTTGTGCTAAAATTTTAAAAATATATTTATTATTCCTAGTTTTCATTGCTTTTTTGTTTAAAATTTTAACTTCAACCGCTGCTTTTTCTTTTTCTTTTAGCTCTTTTAAAGTTTTTGCCTCACTGCAATTTATGTAGCCCACTGGAAAATGGCATAACAAATCTTTTACACTGCTTATTTTTAACTTTTCATATTGCTGCATTCTAGTTTTGCCAACGCCTTTTAAAATTGCAATAGAACTTTTAAGCTGCATATTTTTTCCTTCTCACTTTAAAATTTAATAAAACTTCTTATTAGTGTTAATTCTAGTTTAATTTAAACTTAGCTATTATATTTTAATTTTAATCTAAACAATTTCATTGATGGTTTCAATTTTTTCACACAACCCTGTTATTTCGTTAACTTCAAAATAAACAGCGTTAAAAACGCATTTACCCTCTTCAGGAACCATAAACCTAACAGGCATTTTTGTTGTTATTCTTCTAATTACAAGGTTAGGAAAAACCCCCAAAACAGAGTCATAAGGGCCAACCATTCCAACATCTGTTAAAAAACCTGTTCCTTTGTTTAAAATTCTAGCGTCATTGGTTTGCACATGAGTGTGTGTTCCCACAACTGCAGAAACTTTACCGTCTAAAAAATTTGCCAAAGCTGCCTTTTCTCCTGTTGCCTCTGCGTGAAAATCTATAAATATGTTTTTGGTTTTTATTTTAAAAAGTAAATTTTTCATTTCATCAAAAGCAGAGGTTGCTGCTTCTAGGTATGCCTGCCCAATTAAATTAATTATTGCAACAAACCCTTTTTTTGTTTCAAAAACAACAAAACCCCTACCAGGGCAGTTTTTAGAAAAATTTAACGGCCTTAAAATTAAATTGTTTTCTTTAAACTCTTTGTAAATTGAAAAATTCCTAAAACTGTGGTTCCCTCCAGTTAAAACATTGCACCCGCAACCAAACAAAAATTCTGCAGACTCTTTAGAAACACCATTTCCTCTAGCAGAATTTTCAGCGTTAGCAATAATTAAATCTAGCCCGTCATATTTTTCTTTAAGTTTAGGAATCATAACCTTAACCGTTCTGCAACCAATTAGCCCCACAATGTCCCCAATAAAAAGAATTTTAATCACAGCTATTCCTCCAAACAAATTTAGCTAATTAAACTGTTTTAACTAATTTAAAGACTAGATTCCTCCTCCTGGGGTGAACTGCTTTTTTGAAAGAGCAATCCGCAATGGCCACAACAAAACTCCATTTTTAACACCTAATTTTTCCACCAAACCAAAAATTGATTAATAATCTTTTTTTGTTTCATTTTAACTTAAAGTTTCTTTTAATTTTTCAATTCCTTTTTCAACCCTTAAAATTGCTTCTTCTTTTCCTAGTAAAACGCAAAATTCAATTCCTCCTCCTGGGGTGAACTGCTTTTTTGAAAGAGCAATTCGTAATGGCCACAACAAAACTCCATTTTTAACCCCTAATTTTTCCACCAAACCAAAAATTGACTAATAATCTTTTTTTGTTTCATTTTAACTTAAAGTTTCTTTTAATTTTTCAATTCCTTTTTCAACCCTTAAAATTGCTTCTTCTTTTCCTAGTAAAACGCAAAATTCAATTCCTCCTCCTGGGGTGAACTGCTTTTTTGAAAGAGCAATTCGTAATGGCCACAACAAAACTCCATTTTTAACCCCTAATTTTTCCACCAAACCAAAAATTGCATCGTGAACCTTTTCTTCATTAAACTCATTTAACTCTTTTAAAACTTTTAAAGTTTCTTCTAACGCTTTTAGTGAACTTTCTTTTGTGGTTTTCATCTTCTTGTTCTCATAAAGATTAACATCGTAATCTGAAACATTATCTAAAAAATCTAACTGGCTTTCAATGTCTTTAAAATTTTCCGTCCTCTTTTTTAAAACACCCACAAGATAGTTAAAATTAACATCTCTTTTAAATGCATTATTAAAATGTGGTTTTGCTCTTTTTAAAAATTCTTCATCGCTCATATTTAAAATGTGTTTTTTGTTTATTGCTGCTAGTTTTTTAGCATCAAATATTGCGGGAGATTTACAAATCCCCGAAACATCGAAAGCTTCAATTAATTCATTTAAACTAAAAATTTCTCGCTCACTTTTAGGAGACCATCCCAAAAGAGCAACATAATTCACAATTGCTTCTGGCAAAAAACCGAGGTCTAGTAAATCTTTTAATGTTGCGTCTCCATTTCTTTTAGAAAGTTTTTCTGTTTTGTTTTTCATAACAGGTGGACAATCTATATATTTAGGAATATCCCACGAAAAAGCTTCATACAAAAGATTATATTTAGGGGTTGAAGAAAGATATTCACTACCCCTAACAACATGAGAGATCTGCATTAAATGGTCATCCACAACATTTGCAAAGTTGTAGGTTGGCATGCCGTCAGACTTAATTAGAATTTGGTCTTCCAACTCAGAATTTTTAACAGAAACTCTCCCAAAAACTTCATCGTAAAACTCTGTAACCCCAATTTGAGGCATTTTTTGCCGTATAACATAACTTTTGTTTTCTTCTAAATTTTTTTTAATTTCTTCTTCTGTTAAATTTTTGCAGTGCCCATCATATTTCGGCGGCTGCTTTGCTGCTCTTTGCAAATTCTTAATTTTTTCTAAACGTTCCTTGCTACAAAAGCAATAGTAAGCCTTTTTGCTTTTAACCAAATCTTGAGCATATTTTTTAAATGTTTCTAACCTTTCACTTTGAATGTATGGCCCAAACTCTCCTCCAACATCTGGCCCTTCATCCCAATTTAGCCCTGTTGCTTTTAAACTTTCATAAATTATTTCTTCTGCTCCTTTAACCTTTCTCTGGCAGTCTGTGTCTTCAATTCTTAAAATAAAGTCTCCTTTGTTTTGCCTTGCCAAAAGAAAAGCATAAAGCGCCGTTCTTAAGTTTCCAATGTGCATGTAACCCGTAGGAGACGGCGCAAACCTTGTCCGCACTTTTTTAAACATTTTTTCACTTCCCAAACTAACACATTTTTCTTTATCACAAATTTAAAAATTCCTCAAAAACTAGCAAAATAAAATTATTCCCATTAACATTATAATATTAATTTACAAATTTTTTAAATTTTCATTTTAAAATTAAAATATCTAGCCCGTCCTTTGCAGCAACACAAGAAGTAATTTTTTCTAATTTTGTATGCCAACATCTTTTTAGTCCCTGCTGACAATAATACATCCAACAAGCCAAACTTTTCATTTAAATTTCAACCAAAAGCTAATTTTTTAGTGTCTTAGGGGTTAGAAGCTCCTCGTTTGTTGGCAGAATGCATATTGTTATTTTAGAGTTATTTGTGCTTATTATTCCACTTTTTCCCCCTACTGTTTCTTTTGCTTTTTCTTCGTTAATTTCAGCACCTAAAAATTTTAAGTTTTTGCAAATTTAATAATCACATCACAAAAATTATATTTAATCTTCTTTTAAAGTAATTTAAAATTTCAACCAAAAGCTAATTTTTTAGTGTCTTAGGGGTTAGAAGCTCCTCGTTTGTTGGCAGAATGCATATTGTTATTTTAGAGTTATTTGTGCTTATTATTCCACTTTTTCCCCCTACTGTTTCTTTTGCTTTTTCTTCGTTTATTTCAGCGCCTAAAAACTTTAAGTTTTTGCAAATTTAATAATCACATCACAAAAATTTTATTTAAGCTTTTTTTTAAAATTCATTTAAATTTCAACCAAAAGCTAATTTTTTAGTGTCTTAGGGGTTAGAAGCTCCTCGTT